>UQWG01000028.1 GCA_900544645.1 uncultured Collinsella sp. | reverse complement strand
CCCGGTTCGGTAACAAAAAACCGCCCTCGGGCATGTGCATTGCCCAAGGACGGTTAAATTCCGCGGTACCACCTTGTTTGACCCGGCGGATGTCTGGCCCGCCGCGCCCACTCTGCGCCTCTTGTCGCGAGGCTCACGGCTTCCCTACTGAGGCTTTGCTGCCACTGGCCGCGTGCCCGTTGAGGTCGCTGCTCGGGAGTGAACGCTTGGCCCTTGCCACCGCAGGAAGGCTTGCAGCCCATGACCTTCCCTCTCTTGCCGGCGACGCGGCGGGCAAAACCCTCTCCGTCAACGCATTGGGCTATAGGATAACACATTTCGCGTGCGCATCGCCGCGTTCCGTTTTGTTCGCACTGGGTACAAAGCAGGTGGCTGTGCAAACTGGCCGTGCACCCGCCTGCGGCGCTCGGCCTGCGAGATTAAGGATACGGTATGGGAAAGAAACTCGATAAGAAGGCCAAGGCCGCCGTGGCAAAGGCCGCCAAGGGCGTCAAGGCCGCTAAAGTCGACAAGGCCGTCAAAAAGTTCCGCAAACTCGAGGGCAAGCTGTGGACTCGTGAGTACCTGCTCAAGATTGCCGAGTTCGACGGCGCGACGATTGCCCCTGCCAATGGTGCTGCCGCCCGTGCCGACGCCATGGGCACGCTTGCCGGTGAGCATCACAAGCTGCTGACCAGCGAGAAATCCGTTGAGCTCGTACGCTCGTTAGCGCGCGAGACCGTCGCCGGCGGCAAAATTGACGACCCGCAGCTGCTCGACGAGATCCGTGTGCTCGGTCGCGACCAGCGCGAGGCAAGCGTCATCCCCACCGAGGAGGCCGAGGCCTGGACCAGGCTCACCTGCGAGGCCGATGCCGTGTGGCACAAGGCCAAGACGGCTAATGACTGGGCGAGCTTTGAGCCCTATGTGGATAGGATCGTCGCCCAACTTAAGCATCAGGCCGAACTTATGGACCCCAAGCGCGACCCATACGATGTTTGGCTCGACCAGTACGAGCGCGGCCTTTCCGCCAAGAGCTTCGATGCGTTTTGCGATGAGGTCAAGGCGACGGTCGTGCCGCTCGTGCACGCCATCGGCGAGCGCAGCCAGCAGCCCGATGCCGACTTTTTGCACGCCCGCGTGCCCGAGGCCGCCCAGCGCGCCATGAGCTTCGACCTTATGAAGCTTGTCGGCCTGAACCTGGACGACACCACGCTTGCCTTTACCGAGCACCCGTTTAGCGAGGGCTTTGCCGTGGGTGACGCGCGCATCGCGACACACATCTACGAGGACGATTGCATCTCCAACGTCTACAGCATCATCCACGAGGCGGGACACGCCATGTACGAGCTGGGCGTCAATCCTGCCTATGCGCGCACCTGTCTTGAGGGTGGCACCTCCATGGGCATCCACGAGAGCCAGAGCCGCTTTTTCGAGAACACCGTGGGTCGCAGCCGCGCCTTTATGGGACCGTTGCTCGAGGTGCTGCGCCGCCACGCACCCGAGGTCTACGGCGACGTCGACGAGGACACGCTCTACCGCGCCGTGAACATCGCGCAGCCGTCGTTGATCCGCACCGAGGCCGATGAGCTCACCTATCCGCTGCACGTTATGGTGCGCTACGAGATCGAGCGCATGCTGTTTGCCGGCGAGGCCATGGCCAAGGATATCCCCGCGCTTTGGAATCGCTTTATGGACGAGTACCTGGGCATTCCCGTTCCCGACGACACGCACGGCTGCCTGCAGGATACGCACTGGAGCGGCGGCTCGTTTGGCTACTTCCCCACGTATGCGCTGGGCAGTGCCTACGATGCCATGTTTGTGCCGGCCATGTGCCGCGACGGTGTCGACCTTAACGGCGCCTGTGCGAGCGGCGACCTGGCGCCCGTCCGTGCCTGGCTGGGCGAGCACATTTGGCAGTGGGGCCGCGCCAAGGACGCACCGGAACTCATCAAGGGCGCATGCGGCATGGCGTTCGATGCCCGCTACTACTGCAGCTACCTGCAGGACAAGTTCACCACGCTCTACGAGCTGTAAGGCATAACCAACACGCCAACGCAAAGGGGACGCCGCGGAACCAATCCGCAGCGTCCCCTTTTTTCACCCAATAACTAGGTACCCAATGACTAGTTCGTTGACGCTAATGTCTTGGCAACGTCAGCGAAAACGACCCTAAGCGAGCAAGGTGACGTGAAATGAAAGGGCGCTGACCTTCTGGTCGCGCCCTTGAAATTGAACATCAGGCTGCCGCTTGGGGCCGTTTGTAGCGTCGAGCAGTTACGCGGTTTGGTAAAAACGCGTAACTAAAGAGCCTCCAGAGCACTTGCGATGCGCTTCATGGCGGCATCGGCGGATGCTTGGTCGGGCGCCTCGGCCAGCACGCGGATAACCGACTCGGTTCCGCTCTTGCGCACCAGTACGCGGCCCTCGCCTGCCAGCGCGGCCTCGGCCTCGGCGATGGCGTTCTGCACGCCCATGTTCTCGAGCGCGGCGTCCTTGTCCGCCACGTGCACGGCCACCTGCGCCTGCGGCAGCAGCTTGCACGGAGCCGTGAGCTGCGAGAGCGTCTCGCGCTCGGCACGAATCACTTCCATCACGCGCAGCGAGGTCATAATGCCGTCGCCCGTGCGCTCGATATCGCCAAAGATCGTATGGCCCGTCTGCTCGCCACCCAGGCTGTAGCCGCCCTCGCGCATCTTGGCATACACGTGACGGTCGCCCACGCCGCTGGTCACGGCGCTCAGACCGGCAAGCTCCAGCGACTTGACCAGGCCAAAGTTGCTGGCAATCGTCGGCACCACGGTACCGCCCGAGAGTCGCCCGTGCTTGTTCAGATACACGCCGCACACGTACAGGATCTGGTCGCCGTCTACCACGCGACCGCGCTCGTCCACGGCCAAGCAGCGATCGGCATCGCCGTCATAGGCAAAGCCCACATCCAGGCCCTGCTCCACCACATGGCGCTGCAGGCGCTCCATATGCGTGGAGCCGCAGTCGACGTTGATGTTAAAGCCATCGGGCGCGGCGTTGATCACGCGCACGTCGGCACCGAGCGCGTCGAACACCGGCTTGGCCACCGAGGAAGCCGAGCCGTTGGCGCAGTCGATACCGATCTTGACGCCCTGCAGCGAAAAGTTCGCACTTGCAATGAGCGAAGCAATGTAGCGGTTGCGGCCCTGCATGTAGTCCACCGTGGCACCGATGTGGTTGCCCGTGGCCAGCGGAACTTCGCTCTTGCCATCGATGTAGTCCTCGATGAGCTCCAGTACGTCCTCGTCCATCTTAAAACCGTCGCTATTGACGAGCTTAATGCCGTTATCGCAAAACGGGTTGTGGCTCGCGCTGATCATGATGCCGCAATCGAAGCAGCCTTCCACGGTCTGATGCGCTACGCCCGGCGTGGGGATCACGTGCAGCATATAGGCGTCCGCACCGCTCGCGACCAGACCGCTCACCAGCGCCGCCTCGAACATATAACTCGAGCGACGTGTGTCCTTGCCCACGATCACGCGCGCCTTAGCACTGCGGTTGGCGCCGTAATACCAGCCCACAAAACGGCCAATCTTATAAGCGTGCTCTACCGTCAGCCCAGCGTTGGCCTCACCGCGAAAGCCGTCGGTGCCAAAGTACTTCATGCGCTCTCCTTACAAAATAGGGGCGGACAGATTACCTGTCCGCCCCAAAATGGTACTCGATTATCTGCGCTACCAGAAAAACCCTACGCCGACGCGCTATCGCGAGCCGCCTGGCATGTAGGAGTCTGACGCAATGTAAGCGGCTTGTCCCCCGCCTCAGCCGACGTGGTCAGCGTATACGTGATCGTCGTCGTCTCGCCAGCATGCAGGTCAACGGTGCCCGAATAGAAGGGGATTCCATGCCACGTAGCGGCGCCAAGACCAAACTGGGTGCCCTCAACCGTAAGGTCACTGATGTTGCCGCCCGTCGGGGCAAACAGTGAGACATTCAGACGCTCGTCGTCGCGCGCGGCATCGGGCGCGCTCGCCGCGACGTAGTCGGGCAGCTTGCCGGCCTCCTCCTGCGTCATGATGTTCGTCAGGGTAACGGTGATGCGATAGGAGCACGTGCCGTCGCCGTTCTTCACGCCCTGGCCAATCTGCGTGTCGGCGTTCAGATACCAGTCGAGCTTGGAGAAGCTCAGGTTGTTAAAGTAAACGCCGGCAACGGGATCGGCACTCGGATCATCCGGATCGGGCAGCGAAGCGTCAATGCCCGTCTCTTTGATGGCATTCTGCTCATCATCGTTTCTCATCCAAGCGATCAGGCGGCCCTCTTCGGCACCGCGCTCAACGGCGCTGACAAGCTTCGTAACATCGACATCGCCGATACCGCCAAGGATCTTGTCGAAGGCAGCGCTGGCGACGGATGCAAAGATGCCGTCAGACTCCTCGACCGGATAGTTCCAGTACACATCGTGCATGAGGACCTTTGCGGCGTTGGTGCCGTCGACAACCGTTCCGTCGGGCAGTGACACGTTACCGACCAGGCCCAGCAGATACTGCAGGAACACCGGGTCGATACCGATGACGCCATCAACGTCCTGTCCATACTGGGACTTCCACAGCGCGGCGACACGCTGCGAGTTGCGGGGCCAATCAGGCGAATAGGTATTGCCCGAGTTGTACAGGTTGCTGTGGTTGCCGAACAGCGCCTCATCCTCTTCGTCGACGCTCTCGACCGCCTCATCCTCGCTGAGTCCAATGCAGGGAACAAACTCGCCAATCGACATCTGACCGTCGGTGACCGAAATCAGGCCCTGCGAACCGCCAAAGCCGCCGCAGGCACGAATCTCGACGTTGTTCATGGCGTACATAAGGTAGTTGCGCGTCTGGCCGTTGGCGCCGAGCATCTGGGGAAGGACGGGGGCGACCTTCTCCGCCGCGTCAACCGCGCCGTTGAGGGTGGCAAAGCCGTCCTTGGCCTTATCGACCAGCTCGGTCACCTGGGAAATATGAGTATCGCCAATGCCCTGGACCTTCTCGTTGGCGCTCTTGAACACCTTCGAGCTGCTGGAAAGCGAATCGGCGACCGCCTGCAGCGCGGACACGTTAATCATGCCGTCCTGGAACAGCTTGCCGGGCGTAGCCTGCGAAAGGTTATCGGCCATGGGAACCAGCGCATTGCTCGAGACATCGGACAGGGCGTCAATCATGGTGCGGGCCGCATTGATATCGCTGCCATACACCGGGATAAACGAAGCCGCCGTCCACAGCGGGCTCGAGGTCTCCGCCTTCATGCTGTTACAGAGCTCATCGATCTTCTTCGCGTCGTCAGGCAGCGTCGAAAAATCGCCCGACGTGACCTTGTCCTTAAGGCCACCGACGATCTCGACAGCCTCCTTCGCTTCGCTCTTTACGGTCTTTGCCGAGTTAAGCAGCATAAAGCCGCTTGCGCCAAGCGCAACGAGAAGCACCGCGACTACAGCGGCAATAATGGCGCCGGTGTGACGCTTTTTGCGCTCGCCCTTGCGATGGCGATGACGGACCAGACCGTCAGAGGTCGAACTCGACGAAGCATCGCTACCGTAGTTCAAGCCAAAATCGTAATAATCTTCCTTGGAACCCGAGCCCGCAAACTCGGCACCGCTATCATCCAGGCGGGCGAACGTGCCTGTCTCGGAGGCGCCGGTGTAAATCGTGCCGAGGTTACCCGTAAGCCCCGCGCCACCGGCAGAGGGAGTATTGTTGTCGGCCTTGCCGGCATTAACGTTGCCGGCGCCATTCGCGGCGTTGGCAGCACCTGCGTTGTTCGCAGGTACCGAAGGAGCCCCGCTCGGCTGCGACGCAGAGGTTGCACCGCCCGCAAAGACATTTCCTCTTGCACGGCCGGTCTTTTTTGCCTTTTGAGACTGCTCGTACAGAGCGGTAAACATCGCCGTCTCGCCCGGGGACACGCGCTTACCGGAACCGCCCTGTCCAGCGCCGCCCGGCGTGCCGGCCTTACCAGCCCCGTTCGGACGCGGCGGAACTGCAGGGCGGCCGCTATCGCTGCCCTTAAAGTGATTACCAGCCATAAAGAAATCCTCGCAATTGAGTCGCAATGAAAAAGTCCATAACGTTACTAGTTTATGGCATTTTGAGCATCGACAGCTAAACTCCAGACACGGACATCAATTGGCGAAAATGCGGCACAACACCTTTTCCGTCTTGGCAGCGGCGCTAGCTACACCGTGAGGAACATCATCACGATGATCATGACAAAGCCGATAAGGTCGGTCGGCAAAAACACCGTCCCCAGCATAACGGCGCTGGTGATGGTCGCCGAAACCGGCTCCACAGTTCCGATGAGGCTCGCGCGCACCGAGCCGATGTCCTTAACGCCCTGCATATAAAGCATGTAAGCAAAAAACGAGCCGATAACCACGAACACCGCGAGCGCCTCGATGCCGGCAGCGTCGAGCGCCGGCATATGCGCCCAGGGCTGCACGAAGACGCACGAGACCACGCCCGCCGTGAGCATTGCCGAGCCCGTGACGATGGGGCTGCCGTATTCGGGCAGGATCTTGGCGGGAATCACCGCCATACACGCGGCGCTGACCGCACACATAAGACCTGCTGCCAGGCCAAGCGGCGAGATATTCAGGCTGGTGGGGTCGCCGCCGGTGGCGATTAAAAAGGTTCCACCCAGAGCCAGGCCAATGCCGATGACTTCGCGAGTACGCGGCATACGGCGATCGGTCACGCAGGCGTAGCCCATGATGATAACGAGCTGCAGGCACTGGAGCACCGTCGCGGTTCCGGCGTTCGTCAGGCGCACGGCCGAAAGATAGCAAAACTGGTTGAACAGCAGGCCAAAAGCGGTAAAGAGCAGCAGCTGCTTGCGATCAGCGGGCGTCGTCCAAAGCTTGACCAGGCGTGCGCGGTCGCGCGTGACAACCACAGCCATAAAGAGCAGGCCGGCGAGAATCTGACGCACGCTCATAAGCCACAGCGTATCGACATGGTAGGTATCGAACAAAAAACTCGCGCTGGTGCCCGAGAAGCCCCAAAACGAACCGCCCACCAGCGTAGCCAAGACGCCCGTGATCATCTTGCGCGTCGAAGCGCTGTTCAGGCGGTCGCGCCATGCGCGACGGGTGTTGCGGCTGAGCTCGTCGGTGCCCTCGGGCACATCAATGTTCGATATATCGGTCATCGGCACCGAAGCCCCTGCGCCTTCGACCTGCTCGACACACTCTTTGCTCATTCCACTCCCCCGAAACAGCCTGGAAACAATTCGGCTTACCTTACCACGGCGAAGTCACCAGCTGGAGGCTTGTCCGCTTATCGGTAGGACAATTCCGCAGGCGTCTTTCCATAGCTCGATACCGCAATGGCCTTGCATTATGCGACAGCCAAATCGCGGCAGCAGGCTCTTTTGAAATGGATGCGACAAAGCCCCCGAATTCCACAATGTAAGCGATTTTTAAAAATGTTCTTGCCACCGAGTTCAGGCTCCGTTATATTATCCCTTGCGCGCTTGCGCACCCTTGATCGGGCGTTTAGCTCAGGGGGAGAGCGCTTCCCTGACACGGAAGAGGTCAGAAGTTCAAATCTTCTAACGCCCACCAAATGTTCGCAGCTCAGAGGCTATGTCCTCTGGGCTGTTTTGTTTTATGCCGCCAAATCCGCTGGCAGTTCCAACCGCCCAACTGGCCAAATGCCGACTATCTACTTGCCGATCTATCCATCGGCATAACCAATCAGTCCGCACCGCAACTTCTCGGCAAAACGCCGCGATGTCTGCGCCCTGCGGTATCCTTGAGCCACTTGCACCTGCAGTACCAAGGAGCCGCCATGCGCACCGAGCTCGATGTCCCCTTTTCGCACAAAGAAGAAGCCAAGGCGCTGGGCGCCAAATGGGACCGGACCAAGAAGGTCTGGTATGTACCCAGCGGCGTCAACCCCGAGCCCTTTGCCGAGTGGCTGCCCGGTGTTGACCGATCCGACCCCTCGGCGCCGTATATATATCTAGTACTGGGCAAGCGCGAATGCTGGAAGTGTCACAAAGAGACCTCGGTCGCGGCCTTCGGCATTCCCTATCGAACCGATAGCAACGAGAGCATCGCCATCGCGCACGCGCCCAACGAAGCCGGGCACATTGCCATCGACACGGCCAGAGCCAACGCACTCGCCATCGTGCCCGCTCTTGGCTGCGTGCCGGGCGAGATCCGCGACTACCTTCATAAGCGCTGCGGCTACAAGCCCGTAGGAGCGCGAGCTTCCAAAGCCCCGTCGCTCGGCAACACGTGCACCAGTTGCGACGCGCTGCAAGGCAGCCGCTATCTGTTCGAGGAGCCCTCGTCCCCGTTTGCCCTCACTGCCATCAACAAGCTGCCGGCACTGGAGTTTATACGCGTCGAAGTTGCCGGCGTCTTTGGCGTCCCGACCACGCGTACCGACTTTGACCAGGCACTCTTTACCTGGGCACGCGACCATCACGCCGAGTTCCACAGGCAACTCGGTGAGGGGGTTTATTTGTAGGGACGGAGATGCCTTCACAGCCAGCTCCTCCGCATCACCTATCCCTCGTCGCCGGCGTCATACACGATATCGAGGCCACAAACAGGGCATTTCTCCGGATACACCGGCATATGAACGCCTGTCTGTTTTCTCACTTCGTCGCTGAGTCTGTCACGCGCATCGATGAACCGAATGTCGAGACACGGTATTTGCGAGCCGCAGCAAGGGCAGGTGACGACAAACGACCCGCAATCAACCTCTACGCTCGGAAACATATTGTTGTCGATAAGGGCACACGGCAGTTTTCCGTACTTCCCCATCGCAATATCGCCTCGCCAGCTCATACACGCTCCCCTCTCGCTATACAAAACAGGAAGAGCATGCACCGGCAGGCGTGCGCGAGATTGCATCGCCACGCGATCCGATCAAACAACACGATCGTCAAAGAATGCCAAAGCCAAATACGCTAATACGGCAGAAGCCCCGCCTTTTCACGCTTCTTTTCCGAACGATCGAACTCAATGCGATGGGCCTCAAGAAACACCGTATTGGGTCGCCACTGACGCTCATTCGGCTGCCTTAGCGTCGCACCCGCAAAGGAAACGTAGTCGGTCTTATCCAGCAGGTACGATCCGCACAGCCGATATTCGCCGCAAACAGGCTCAAACGAAATCAGGTGAGCATCAAATAGGGAATGAAGATCGCGCCGAAGCAGAATGCCGTTGCTGGCAACCTGCGATTTGGGTCCCGAGTAATTCTCGATATGTGCAGCCTCCAGAGCTTCGCTGACGCCGCAGTCCGACACCGCGCAACGGCCATCATAGGCGGCAACGAGCTGCTTGCGGAACCATTGCTGCCCCAATCGCTCGCGCCTTAACGCATAGCGGACCTTTTCGTCGTCGGTCGTACCCTGTCCGGCAAACTCAATATCGACGGGCATGTGCTTCAGATAACTCATGTCGGGCGCAAAACGAGGGTCCGGTCCGCCTTTATGAACAGGACCGTGCAGAACAAACCATCCGTTTTCGGGCTCGAACCGTTCAACAAATGCAAGGCCGAGCACCTTGTAGCCCACCTCGGTTGCAAATATGACTCCGACTGGAACGCCACATTCCATGCAGTTGAGCATTTTACGGTTGTAATTCTGGTCTCGAAAACCAACAGTACCCGGCGCTTGAACCGAGTACTTAATGACCCACGTACCATCGTCCAAATAGAGCGGAGGCACATCGGTGTAGAAGCTCTTTTTAGAGTTATGGACCGAAAGCGCAAAGATCTTATTGGGATCTTGCTTCACCCGATCCTGGCCCGGCCAGAAGATCCCTGAATCCCGCGTTACGGGAAAGAAGTCCGAGCCAATTCTCAAACGGTACTGATACTGAGGGCTATCTTCCTTGGTGTGGTGCGGAAGGCTGGTCCAAACGCCGCCGCGCTGCTCCTCACCCAGAAACCACTCCCATGCCTCAACGTATTCGGAAGGCACGAGACTGCAGGCACGGTCATAGCTTGGTCCATCCATCAACGGAACAGCAAGGTCAATGTCGTTCATCGCCAGCACCTACAACCATACGAACGCGAGTCATGCCCCTCAATAATATGGCCGGAAGTCAATTATTACGAGATCTCATTCCGCGATCGGCACATCGTTGATGCTCCCGGTTTGCCGCTGGCGCGCTTGTACCCCGCTACCCCACTTCCCTGTATACTGATGTAGCACGTGTTTCATCCGGGCTTGTTGGGCCGGGTCGTTCATGGGAGGGTCTTATGGCTGCTTCGAATCCGCCTAAGGGGAGCGTTTCTTCTTCGTCCATCAAGCCGGTTATGCGCAAGGCCGTGCGCTGCCAGCGCGAGGTCGCCTGGCTTATCACGCAGGCAGCGGGCAGGCTTGTGGCGACCACCCAGGACGTCAATGCGCCTACGCCGAGCTTTGTGTTAGCGGCGGCGCTGGATTTTGTGCGCCAATTGGAGCTTGCCGCGCAGGATGCCAACGGCCACCTCGACTACCAGAACGTTATGGCGCCCGATCTGCAAACGTTCTGTCACATGGCCAAGTTGCCTGCCGCGCCCAATGCGCTTTCGGACGCAGGCTACATGTTTACGCTCTCGGGCGCGGACCTTATCCGCGACATCTATGCATACTGCAGCGAGCTCGCCGAGCGCAGCGTCTTTGGCACGGCTGAAGTCAAACCGGGAAATGTCATCAAGCTGGTTCTTAGGCTGTTCTTGATAGACGGGTTCGGGGCCATGCCGGCGTAAGCCGAGTCTTTAGCATCACCGTCGACTGGGCAACAACCGCTTTACCTTAGTGGGCGCCAATCGAGGGTCGATTATTGAGTCGCCTCGTCCACTAACGCATCTATCCCACGCGCTCTGACAGTCGATATTTGCGGTTGCGGCTTGTCGACGGCGCCGTGGGCTCAAGCTCGCCTTGAGCAATGAGCGCGTTGACGCGCGACCTAACCTGGGAAATTGTAAGCCCTGTGTGCTCTGCCAGCTCGCGCGTCCCCAGCTCGCCGTAGTGTTTGAGTGCCGTCACAATTAAGCCCCCGCCATGATCGACCGGCTCGATCTTTGAACGGTAAAGTACGACCTTGAACCGATCGAACCCCGGGCAGAACAGGGGCTCGGCCAGACCATGCGCGCGCATGGCATCGATCATCATCGGGATGCCCGAGCCATTGCCCTCAGCCGGCGAACCTGCGCCATCCGGCAGCGGGACAATCGACATGAGCTTCACAAGCGTCGCGTTACGGCATCGGGAGCTGCCGTCAAACAAGTTCTCGCGAGTCTTTCCCCCGTAAAGGCCACCAGGATTCGTCACCTCGACACGATCGTCAAAGACGTCGACGGTAATCGATTGTCCACAGAACCGATCCCCGTATTCTCGATGGATTACGGCGTTGGCGATTGCCTCGCGCAGAACCTCCTCGGGAATCTCCAGCGAGTCGACACGCGAGACGCCTTGGACGGTCGAGGTTCGCCGCAAATTCTTGGCGACGGCCGCGACGGCATCCGAGATCATCTCGCCCAACGTTCCCTCACAGATTGTGCGGTCCATGAACCTCAGCGATCCCGCCGTGCCTTTCCGGGTCCCCGCATAGACAGCCATGTCGATAAAGAGCTTGGGATAAAACTGCTGAGGGTAGGTGCCCGCAACTAGGAGTCCAGCCTTGGTAACATTGCCCTGGGAATCAAGGAAATTTAGGCGCTCCAGCTTCGTTTGTTTGTCCGGCGCGCCGCGCATTGCCCGAGGCGTCAACGAGAAAGCCCGATCTATCGTACGGTCGACCAGCGCCTCGTCGAGATCGTCCGCGCCCGCGCCCGCCACCGCGTCGCGATCGCTCGGAGTCGCTCGACCGTATGACGCCAATGCGAGCACCTCAGTCGACGAAAGCGGGACATCTTTGTCATCGATGCGTTTGTAGCTGCCACCTTGAGCGCCCCGCTCTATGACATAACAAGGCTTGCTCGACGGGTCGAGCTCCTCAATCGTGATGACCAGAACCACGGTGCCCTGGAGCTCCACGCGCTCAATGGTGTATTTGGGCGGATTGGCCAGCTTTCCGCGACCGCCCGCATCACCCATGCCCGCCACGAATTGGTTGAGAACTTTCTCGGTCTCAAAGTTTGCAACTGGGACAAAACCCGCGCGCTCGCTCACTCCGAGCACGATGATGCCGCCGGCGGTGTTTGCGAAAGCGCTGACCGTTTCCCATACGTCGCGGGAAAGCGTTGTGGCGCTCTCCTTGACCTCGACGTTAAGATCGTCCGAGCCCATGCGCCTTAAAGACTCGAGCAGACCGGTCAGTTCGTTTTCGTTCATCTGCACGTCCTTTCGCTCGGTTCTGCGAAGAATGCCGCGAATGAATTTCCTTCGTCTCTCAGTTATCTCTCGTAATTATCTCTCATCTTTCTGTTATCTCTCATATTAGAGATGAGTGAGAGATAAAAGATAAGATGTCTGCCATCTGTTTCATATAAACATGTTTTTGCTGGTAGAACAATCGGTATTGAGATAATACCATGATTGCTTGTCTCTTTGCTGCTCAGTTATCTCTCATATTTATCTCTCGTCTTTCTGTTATCTCTCGTATTCGTGACGAATGAGAGATGAGAGATGTGCGGGCGGCGGATGAGCGTGGATTTTGGACGGTCGGGAAATGAGGGTGGATATTTGGACGGTATTTGGGCGTTTTGAGGCTGATTCCGTCCGAAAATCCACTCTCATTCGATAGGCGTCCAAGTTTCCACGCTCGCGCGGCGGGCACGCGGGGCCTTTACCAAATCCGCTGGCATCGTCTCCAGTTCGCCGCAGAGCCGCGGCCCCATATGGGTATACTCTCGTGGATTCGACTCGATTCGCCCCCGCTGGGGCGTCAAAGGAGACTGCATATGCCCACCACCTCAACCGACCCGCGCGCCGCAGCCGCTGCACTGCTGGTGCCCGGCACTACCTGCCACGGCTTTGCCGTCGAGCGCCGCGAGACCGTGCCCGAGCTCGACTCGGACGCTTACGTGCTGCGACACACTGCCTCGGGCGCTCGCCTGCTGTACCTGGCGTGCGACGACGAGAACAAGGCCTTTGCCATTGGCTTTAAGACGCCGCCGGCCGATTCCACCGGCGTGTTCCATATTCTTGAGCACTCGGTGCTGTGCGGATCGGCCAAGTTTCCCGTCAAGGAGCCGTTTGTCGACCTGATCAAGAGCTCCATGCAGACGTTCCTCAACGCCATGACCTACCCCGACAAGACCATCTACCCCGTTGCCACCACCAACGAGCAGGATCTGTACAACCTGATGGACGTGTACCTGGACGCGGTGTTCAACCCGGCCATCTATACCAAGCCCACCATTTTTGAGCAGGAGGGCTGGCACTACGAACTGGACCTGCCGGAGGGCGACGGCGACAGCAGCCCCGCCAGCCTGCGAGAGGGCACGCTGCGCTATAACGGCGTGGTGTTCAACGAGATGAAGGGCGCGCTGTCCGACCCCATGAGCGTGCTGGACGACGCCGTCAACGCCGCGCTCTATCCCGACACCGCCTATGCGCACGAGAGCGGCGGCGACCCGCGCGCAATCCCTGCGCTCACCTACGAGCAGTTCCTGGACACGCACGCGCGCCACTACAATCCTTCCAACTCCTACATCACGCTCTACGGCGACCTGGACGTGGACCGCGCGCTGGCCTTTTTGGACGAGCGCTATCTGTCGCAGCCGAGTGCCGCGAGCCGCCGCATGGACGCTGCCGTTGCCGCCGGCGAGGACCCGTCCACGCTGGCGCCCAATCCGCTGGGCGTGCAGGCGCCTGTGACCTGCGAGTACAAGCGTATCGAGATGGCCACCACGCCCGAGAACGCCTTGGTGGGCCTGGGCCTTGTGCTGGGCAGCGCGCTCGACCGCAAGCGAACGATCGCGGCGGATATCCTGTTCGAGGCGCTACTGGGCTCCAACGAAGCGCCGGTTAAGAAGGCCATTCTGGCCGCCGGCTTGGGCGGCAACGTGGTGAGCTACACTGCGGCCGAGAGCCTGCAGCCCTACGAGCTCATCATGCTGCAAAACGCGCAGCCCGGCGTGGCGCGCGAGCTGCGCCGCGTATTCCAGGACGCCTGCCGCGACCTGTGCGAGCACGGCGTTCCGCGCGAGCGCCTGGAAGCCATCATCAGCAGCAACGAGTACGATCTGCGCCAGCGCGACTACGGTATCGCCGACGGCGTGGCCATTGCGTGCGATGCGCTGAGCACCTGGCTCTACGATGACGACGCCGCGACGCTGGCACTCAAGTACGGCCCGGTGTACGAGGAGCTGCGTGGCGAGCTGGACGGCAGCTACTTTGAGGACCTGCTGCGCGAGCTGGTGCTGGAAAACGACCACATGGCGCTGGTCGAGCTGGTGCCGGTGAACGCCGCCGAGGGTTCGGAGGGTGCCGAGGCCGCCGAGCTGGCAGCCAAGCGCGACGCCATGACCGATGCCGAGCTGGCCGATGTGGTCGAGCGCACGGCCGCACTGCGTGCCGCGCAGGAGGCGGAGGACACGCCCGAGGCCAAGGCCACGCTGCCGCGCCTGCGCGTGTCCGACATTGGCGAGGCGCGCCCCGAGCCGCCGCTAGTCGTGGACACGACCGCGCCCATCCCCTGCCTGCGCCACGGCATCCCCACCAACCGCCTGGCCTACGCCATGCAGTATTTCGACCTGAGCTGCGTCGCGTTTGAGGACCTGCCCTATGTAACGCTGCTCTGCCGCCTGCTCAAACAGCTGCCCACGAGCGAGCACTCGGCCGAGGAGCTCGACAACTTGCTCGCCGGCAAGCTGGGCTTTTTGAGCTTTACGACCGAGGTCATGACCCAGCCCGACGTGGACGGTGTGCGCCCTTATCTGCTGGTGAGCGCCGGCGCCCTGTCCGAGAAGATCAATGCGCTGGCGAGCCTGCCGCGCGAGGTATGGTCGAGCACGCTGCTGGCAGACGCCGACGCCGACCGCGTGCGCGACGTTCTCACGCAGATTCGCATTGGGCTTGAGCAGGGCTTTATCAACAACGGTCACTCGGCGGCGCTCGGTCGCGCGATGAGCTACAGCTCGCCTTCGGCCGTGGTGCGCGAGCAACTTTCGGGCGTGGACTTCTATCTGTTCCTGCGCGACCTGCTCGACCACTTTGACGAGCGACTGGACGACCTGCGTGCCAAGCTTGCCGAGCTGGCAAGCCGCATCTTTGTGGCCGACGGCTGCCTGGCAAGCTTTACCGGCAGCGACGAGGACTTTGACGCGTACTGGAATGCTGCGGGCGACCTGGGGCTGGGCGCTGGCGACAGCACCGATTCCGGCCGCAACGCGCTCGTGGTGCCGACGCCGTGCGACCGCCACGAGGCCTTTGTCATCCCCAGCGACATCTGCTTTGCGGCAAGCGCGTGCGACCCGCGTCGTCTGGGCATCGACGTGACGGGCGCCTGGGCGGTTGCCGCCAACGCGCTCTCCTACGACTACCTGTGGAACGAGATCCGCGTTAAGGGCGGTGCGTACGGCTGCGGATTCCGCGCGGCCGGCGAGCGTCAGGCGGCGTTCTACACCTACCGCGACCCGGCAATCGACCCCTCGATTGAGCGTGTGGCGCGCGCAGGCGAATGGCTCGGCAGCTTTGAGCCCGACGAGGCCGCCTTTGAGGGCTTTATCGTGAGCTGCGTGAGCGGCATGGACGCGCCGGTGAAGCCGTACACGCTCACCAAGCGCCGCAACACGACCTACCTGGCCGGGCTCGATCCGCACGCACGCGAGGAGCGCCGCGCCCAGATGCTCGCTGCCACGCCCGGTGAGCTTCGCTCGCTCGGCGCCGACGTGACGCGCATCGCAGCCACCTCGCCCACCTGCGTCTTTGGCGGCCGAGACGTCATCGCCAAGAGCAACGCCGGCTTTAACGTAGTCGACCTGCTGGGCTAAGGCACGGCAAGCAAAACTACCACGAAGGGCGCAGTTCACAGGCGCCCTTCGTGGTAGTTCGAACACTTGTTCTATACGAACACATGTTCTATAGTAGAGGTGCTTGCATCGAACTGAAATTGCAACTAGAATATAGTTGCAGAATGTGAGGCGGGATGACTCGATCCGATAAACTCATCGCCCAGCTGCTTAGCTGTCCTTCAACGTATAGATTTGCTGACTTTCTTAAAGTTATGGCTTCATATGGCTTTGAAATGGACAGCAAAGGCAAGACGTCCGGATCGCGCGTTCGCTTCTACAGGCCATCAGATGGCAGGATGTTCGTAATGCACGCGCCTTATCCATCTGACGAATTGACAGCGGGGACCATTCGAAACATCGTTCACTTTCTGCAAGATGTCGGAGGTAGTCATGAGTAACGTTTTGGCATACAAGGGTTATTTCGCCCCGGTCGAGTTCGATGCCGAACAGCATGTGCTAACAGGTATGGTCGCCGGCATTAGGGACGCAATCGTATTTGAAGGCTCCACGGCTGAAGAAGTGGAGCAATGCTTCCACGACGCCGTCGACGATTACCTTGAGTTTTGCGCCGAGAAGGGCAAGGAACCCGAGCGGGCTTTTAAGGGCTCGTTCAACGTAAGAACGGGCTCTGAGCTCCACAAGCAAGCAGCGCTGGCAGCGGCAAAGAAGGGTGAGTCACTCAATAAGTTTGTGACTGAAGCGATCGCTGCGGCGCTGTGAAGCCAACGTCGAGTCGAAGCCGCCACACAGGGCGCCTTTGTGGCGGCTTCGACGTTTGCCCAGATAAAACCAGCCAAAATAAGCCTGTCACTTTTTGGCAGGTTTGCTAGAGGAGGTTGGGATGGACAAGGCTAAATTGCGGCGAGCGGTGATTGCCCGGCGTGATGCTCTTGATTTGGACTTGCGGGCAGCGAAGTCTGCCGTTATCTGCGCGCGGCTTGTTGAGCTGTTGGATCGCTTGGATGCCGCGGCGCCGCACACCGTTGCCATCTATGCCGCGATGGGCTCCGAAGTCGACCCAGCCGCGTTTGCCGCTGCGGCCGCCAAACGCGGCTGGCGCGTGGCCTATCCGTGCATGCTCTCGGCAATTGATGCCGCAGCTTGTGGCCAGCGCATGTGCATGCGAGCAGTTGCCGCCGACGATGCGTCCGCGGCTCCGTTTATCGCCCACCCCGCGAGGGCCTTCGCGGCCACGGACATCGACAGCGACCGCTTCCCCATCGTGCCTGCCGAAGCACTCGACATGATTGTTGTGCCGCTCGTGGCCTTCGATCAAACCGGCGCGCGCCTGGGCTACGGCGGCGGCTGCTATGACCGCTACCTGCCCATGCTCTCGCCCGTATGTCAAATCGTCGGCATCGCCTTCGACGAACAACGCATCAACCACGTCCCCACCGATGCCCACGACCTGCCGCTACCCAACATCATCAGCGCCTAACCGCCGTCACATCAGCCACGGCCACAGTCGCAGCCTAGTGCTCCTCGCCGGCGCGGGCTAGGTCGTAAGGCGTGGTCTGGTAGACGTAGTAGTTGAGCCAGTTGGTGTAGAGCAACTGAGCCTGGCTGCGCCAGACGTTGCGCGGCTCGGCCGTGGGGTCGTCATTCGGGAAGTAATGCGCCGGCACCTGAGGGTTGAGCCCGCGCTTCACGTCGCGCTCGTACTCCAAGCGCAGTGTGTCGGTATCGTACTCGGGATGTCCGAAGACAAAGAAGCGGCGGCTGTCGGTCGACTTGACGATGTACAGGCCCACCTCATCGGACACGGCCACGACCTCAAGCTGCGGCTCGGCCTCCACGTCCTCGCGACGCACATCGGTGTTGCGCGAATGCACGGCATAGAAACGGTCGTCGAAGCCGCGGACCAGCGGGCTTTGCGGCTTCACCAGATAATGCTCGAACACGCCACTCGCCTTTGCCGGCAGGTCGTACTTCTGGATACCGTAATGATGGTAGAGCCCCGCCTGCGCACCCCAACAAATGTGCAGCGTAGAGTGCACGTGCGTGGTGGACCAATCCATGATCTGGCAGAGCTCGGGCCAGTAGTCGACCTCCTCGAACGGCATCTGCTCCACCGGCGCGCCCGTGATGATCAGACCGTCGTAGTGGATGTCGCGGATGTCGTCGAACGTGCGGTAGAACGTCTCCAGGTGGCCGGCGCTCACGTGCGTGGCCTCGTGCGTCTTGGTGCGCAGCAGGTCCACCTCCACCTGCAGCGGCGTGTTGGAGAGCTTGCGCATGATCTGCGTCTCGGTGGCGATTTTGGTGGGCATGAGGTTGAGGATGAGCACGCGCAGCGGACGGATGTCCTGGTGCAGCGCGCGGTACTCGGTCATGACAAAGATGTTCTCGCTCTCGAGCTGCGCGGCAGCAGGGAGGGCGTCGGGGATGCGAATGGGCATGGATGCTCCTTACGAGTCAGTTGCAGCTATGGTACAACGAGCGGCCCCATCCGCGCGAGTACATCGCCCAGCGATGCCGTCAGCGGCCCAAATCACTCCAAAAGTAGAGATTAAGGCATGTCCCAAAAATCTACGGCACTTTAGCCTAGCAAAGTGGCATCAGGACGCTACAATGGTTCGACGCGAAAAACTCGGCCGAAAGGATACATATATGTACCAGACGCGTAAGATAGGTGTGGTCGGCCAGGGCCACGTAGGAGCACATGTCGCCAACAGCCTGCTCATGCAGGGCATTGCCGATGAGCTGTACCTGTGCGATATCAACGAGGCCAAGGTGACGTCCGAGGTCCAGGACCTGCGCGACTCCCTTTCGTTTGTCCCGTACAACACCAAGATCGTCAACTGCTACGACCACTACGAGGAGCTGGCCTGCTGCGACGTCATCGTCAACGCCGCCGGCAAGGTCGCGCTTGCCGCCGGCAACCGCGACGGCGAGCTGTTCTTTACCACCGACGCCGCCCGCACCTTTGCCAAGCGCATCGTCGACGCCGGCTTTGACGGCATCTTCGTGAGCATCTCCAACCCCTGCGACGTCGTGTGCACCGAGCTGTGGCACCTGACCGGCTACGATCCCAAGAAGATCATCGGCTCGGGCTGCGGCCTGGACTCCGCCCGCCTGCGCACCGAGATCTCCAAGAAGGTCGGCGTGAGCCCCAAGTCCATCGACGCCTACATGATCGGCGAGCATGGCTTTAGCCAGCTGGCCGCCTTTAAGGCCGCGACCATCGCCGGCAAGAGCCTCAACGAACTTCAGGCCGAGAACCCCGACAAGTATGACTTCGACCACATGGAGATCGAGGAGCTCGCGCGCAAGGGCGGCTACGTAACCTACCAGGGCAAGCAGTGCACCGAGTACGCCGTCGCCAACTCCGCCGCGCGCGTCTGCGCCGCCGTGCTGCACAACGAGCACGCCGTGCTTTCCGCCTCCACGCTCATGACCGGCCAGTATGGCGAGGAGGGCATCTTCACCTCCCTGCCGTGCGTGATCGGTGCCGAGGGCGTCGAGGAGGTCTACACGCTCGACCTGTCCGAGCACGAGCTCGAGGGCTTCCACAAGAGCTGCCAGCACATCCGCGACAACATCGCACAGCTCGACTGGTGGGACACCGAGGCATACGACGCGAAGTAGGCCGCCGGCCGCCGCAACCTTGCGAATCTAAGCGCGATACTAAGCGGGCCGCGCCGGAAATTCCCGGCGCGGCCCGCTTTTTTGACTCACGCAGTGCCCTTGCGAATCGAAGGTGAATACTTTTCCCGGTACCTAGTACTGCTCGATGCCCATGTAGCGACGAACCTCGGGGCTGTGGTCGAACACCTTGCCGCGAGCGGCACGCAGTTCGCAGCTCATGTTGTAGAAGAAGATCGGCTCCAGGTACGAACGCACGCTGGCGGGCACCTCGCCTACGCCGTACTCGAGCGCGTCGAGCACCATGACCGTATCGGTGTGCGTGTTGAGGAACGCCAGCGCGCGCTCCTCCATGGGGCGGCACTCGCCCGATCCGAGCTGCACAAAGTAGAACACGCCGGGCTCGGTAGCCTCGAAAGGACCGTGGAAATACTCGCCGGAGTGGATGTAGCAGCAGTGCTGCCACTGCATCTCCATGAGCGAGCAGATGGCCATAGCGTAGGTCTGGCTAAAGTTGGGGCCGGAGCCCAGGATATAGAAGAACTTGTGCTGCTGGCAGAGCTCGGCAAAGCGGGCGCCCAGCTCGGCGTTGACCTTCTCACGGGCGGCGGGCAGCAGCGCATCCATCTGCTTGAGGCCCTCATACATGTCGGCGAGTGCCTCGTAGCCTTCCTGCTGGTCGAGCAACTCGGCGGCGATCAGAGCACCGATGCCCTGCGGCACCCCAGCCTGCGACACACCCTCACCCCACGGATAGACCCAGGTAGTCCACTTGCCGTTGTCGATCTTTGAGCCCTCGCAGTCGGTGAGGGCAACGACTTCGGCACCGGCGACCAGCGCCATCTCGCAGCCGTCAACGACCTCTTGCGTGTTGCCGCTGTGGCTGCAGGCGATGACGAGCGACTTCTCGCCAAGACTCTTGGGAGCCATCAGGCAAAACTCGCGCGCCGTATAGACCGTCGAGGTAAACGTGGTGGCCTCGCGCTTGAGCAGTTCGTTAGCCGGCATGAGGTCGATCATCGAACCGCCACAGGCGATCCAAAAGACGTTCTCGACCTTGCCCTTGCGCTCGATGATTTCCTGAACCAGATCGTGTGCGTTCATGCTGATGCTCCTCCTTGTGGGGCGGCTTTGAACGACGACAGCTCGTACCTGCTGTCGTTCTATGTTGTCCTATTTATAGCACGTGCAACAACGCCCGTGAAGTCATCTCGGCAAATTTGTTCTATGTTGTTCTATCTGTGGACGTTAGATGTCGAAGACGTAGCGCGAGCCCACGATCTTTTGGCGGCCGAGCAGTAGAGGGCGCCCGCCGGCGTCGGTAAAGTAGGCCTCCATATAGAAGAGCGGCTCGCCGACCGGCACCTCCAGCAGCGGGGCCGTCTGAGCATCGGCAAGCGCAATCTCCACGGTGCAGGGGTCGGACTTGAGCGGCGCGCGACCCGAATGCTCGGCAACGAGCGCAAAGATTGAGTTATCGGTGAGGTCCTCGTCGGCCAGCGTCTGCAGGTAGGGATGGTCGGCGAGCACAAAGGCGTTGTTCTCGAGCATGACGGGGATGCCATCGGCCGTGCGCACGCGCTCGACCACGATAAGCTCGCAGCCGGGCTCCACGCCAAAGAACGCCGCATCCTCGTGCGTCGCCGCGACCACCGTGCGCGACACCAGACGCGCACCCGGCACCATGTCGTTGGCAGCACAACCCTCAGTAAAGCTCTGGACGTCACCCTTCTGGCGAATCTTGCGTTTGAGCTTGGGGGCGCACACAAAGGTGCCCCTCCCCTGCTGGCGGTTGAGATACCCCGCACGCGACAGCTCCTCGATGGCACGGCGCACGGTGATGCGCCCCACGCCGTAGGACTTCGCGAGCTCCATCTCGGCAGGGATGCGCGAGCCGGCAGGGTACACGCCGCGCGCGATCTCGCCCTTTAGGTCGTCCATGACCTGCTGGTACAGCGGCACGGCGGGCACGTCAGTGCGGTCGGTTTTATCGTCGAATGCCATCGTTACGCTCCATCCCGCGCATGCTCGGACTCAAATTCTTCAATCGCCGCCATAAACTGCTCGCCAAAGGCGTCGGCTTTTTTCTCGCCAATGCCGTTGACCTGGATCAGTTCCTCGCGCGTCTGCGGACGCAGGCGGCACAGGCCGCGCAGGGCCTTGTCGGAAAAGACCATATACGGCGCCATCTCCAGCTCGGTCGAGATCTCCTTGCGGAGGGCACGCAGGCGCTCGAACAGCTCGGCATCGTCGCCAACGCGCGGGCGCTGATCCAGCTCGGCCTCCTCGCGCAGCAGATCGACGGCGCGGCGGGCGCGGGCCGAGGCCTTGCGCTTGGACGCGCGACGCTTAACGGTAAAGACGAACGCCTCGTCCTCGACCTCGCCGGCACGCGGACCCAGTCCCACGACCGGGTACTGCCCCTGCGAGGTGGCCAAATAACCGCGACCGCACAGCTGGCCGATGATGTCCTTGATGCGCCCGACCGATTCGCTCGACAGCTCACCGTAGCCGCGGTCCTCGTCCAGATGCATCTGGCGAATGCGCTCGGTGTTGCCGCCGTGGAGCACGTCGGCGATCAGCGACTTGCCAAAGCGCATGGGACGCGTGGCCACATAGCGCACGGCGGCGCGGGCCATATCGGTGACGTCCTCGACCTCGAACTGTGTGAGGCAGTTGCTGCAGTTACCACAGCCCTCGACCTCGTCCGTAGCGGTGCCGCCCGCGCCAGCCGAAGCAGCATGCTCGGCCGCGGCCTCGTCGCCAAAGTAGCGCAGCATGTATTCGCGCAGGCAGCCGGTGGTATTGCAGTAGCCCTCCATCTGGCTGAGCAGGCGGTAGCGATTCTGGAGCGCCCACGCGCGCTGCTCGTCGTCGAGCGCCTCATCGGCAGCATCGCCGCGATCGATCAGAAAGCGGCGCATGCGAAAATCGTTGCCGTTCCATAGCAAGTGGCAGCTGGCCGGGTCGCCATCGCGGCCGGCACGGCCCGCCTCCTGGTAGTAGGCCTCGATGCTCTCGGGCACGTTGTTGTGGATCACGTAGCGCACGTTGGGCTTGTCGATGCCCATGCCAAAGGCGTTGGTGGCAACCATCACCTGGATATCGTCGTCGATAAAGGCGCGCTGGCTTTGGCGGCGGGCGTCGTTGCCCATGCCGGCATGGTAACGGCCCACGCGAATGCCGCTGGGTCCCAGCGCCTCGGCAAGCTCGCCCGCCAGCGCATCGACCGTCTTGCGAGTCGAGCAATACACGATGCCGCTCTCGCTCGAATGCGCAATCACGTAGTCGCGCACCCAGGCAGTCTTGGCCTTGTCGCCCATCTCCTCGCAACCAAAGTAGAGGTTCTTGCGATCGAAACCCGTCACCACCGTCGCGGGGTTTTGCAGGCCGAGCATTTGCTGAATGTCTGCACGCACGCGCTCGGTCGCCGTAGCGGTAAAGGCCGCCACGATGGGGCGCTGCGGCAGGGAATCGATGAACTCGCGAATCTGCAGGTAGGCGGGGCGGAAATCCTGGCCCCACTGGCTCACGCAGTGGGCCTCGTCAATAGCCACGAGCGGAACGCCGATGCCGCCTTCGGCCGCAGCTTCCTGCGCAAAGGCCAGAAAGCGCGGCTCGAGCAGACGCTCGGGTGCCACGTACATAAGCTGATAGCGGCCCTCGCGCGCCCGCTTGAGCACGGTATTTTGCTGAGCCGGCGTAAGGCTGGAGTTGAGATAGCTGGGGCGCGCACCCGCCGCGAGCAGCGCGCGGGTCTGGTCCTCCATAAGCGACAGCAACGGGCTCACCACAAAGGTGATGCCGGGCAGCATAAGCGCGGGCACCTGGTAGCAAATGGACTTGCCGGCGCCCGTGGGCATAACACCCAGCGCATCACGACCGGCAAGGATCGCATCGACCATGCGGTCCTGTCCCGGGCGAAACGAGGTGTAGCCAAAATAGGCGCCGAGCGTGTCGAGCGCCATCTGCTGCATGCTATCGGTCATGGTTTCCTAACGTCCAAGTCATCTGCCGCCGATTATACGCCGCCACGCGGACCGGCGTCGCCCGGCTGTCAGCCACGCTCATTCTGCGGGTAGTCGTTGGGGACGTTCTTAAACGACTAGTCAAACAAGAACGTCCCCAACGACTAGTCATTTAAGAACGTCCCCAATGACTACTCCGGCAACGCCGATGTTTCGGCAACGACAGACACTATGACCCAATCCGAGAGCACTGAAAAGGCAGGAGCCCCCGCTCGTGACCGCGGGTCGGGGCTGCGACAATGATGTCGAAGTGCCATAGGCGCAGCCGCGCCGCAACGAGGTTGGGAGGCTCCCATGCCAAAGTATTCTACCGCGTTCGGGATGGACGTCCACCTGAGGTCGACCACCGTCTGCGCCCTCGACGCGGACACCGGCGAGGCCGTGACGAGGAGGTTCCCCGATGGATTGGCAACACCTATTTGGACGATTCCGGGAGGGACAGCCCCGCTTCCCTG
>UQWG01000027.1 GCA_900544645.1 uncultured Collinsella sp. | reverse complement strand
CGATAATCTTCTCGAGCTTATGCTAAGGGGACGTGGTTTCCACGTCCCCTTTTTTTGTCAAAAGTTCTCGATACACTGATTTTTGTCAGAAAGGAGCTTTCGTTGTTAGTACTTACTGATCAGCAGGCTGACGAGATGTTGAGTCGTCTAACTTCCTATTGCAAAGAGTATTCCTTGAGCGTAACTGATGTTGAGCTGAGAAAATGTATTCAGCATTTGGATTTGGTTCTAGAAACAAATAAGACAACCAATCTCACCCGTATTCTTAACGTAGAAGATGCTGCAGTACTTCATATCCTCGACTCACTTGTTTTGCTCCCCTATATCAACAAGGCTCCTGAGGGAGCTTTGCTCGATATGGGAACAGGTGCGGGCTTCCCTGGTATTCCATTAACTATAACCACGCATCGTAAAGCTACTTATATTGACTCTGTTGGCAAGAAGGTTGATGCGGTTAATTCCTTTGTCCATGCTCTTGGATTGAAACATGCTCATGCGGTTCATGATCGTCTTGAAGAATTTGCTCGAAGCCATAAGAAGCAGTTCTCTGTTGTAACCGCCCGCGCACTGGCCCCTCTACCGATTCTTGTTGAGTATGCGGCTCCGTATCTGAAGGATGGAGGGCTATTTGTTATAACCAAGGGCAATCCTTCGGATGAGGAGCTTGCTTCCGGCATGTCAGCAGCTAAGATTTGCGGCTTCACTTTGCTTCTGAATGACGCAATTGATTTGCCTGAAGGCTTGGGTCACAGGGAGTTCATTGTTCTTAAGAAGAGTCATCCAGCATCTGTCTCATTGCCTCGTGCAAATGGCGTGGCAAAGAAGAATCCGCTTGCCTAGATGTTTCACGTGAAACATAATGGATACTAACAACTTGCAGTGTTTCACGTGAAACATGGCGGTTGATATCGATTCGGAATGTTTCACGTGAAACATCCTCCGTTTGACAGCTTTAATACACACCAGGAGGGACCGTGGGATTTCGCGACGTTAAGCGTTCTAAGAGCGCAAAAGACACGCGTATCATTGCAATCATCAATCAAAAAGGCGGCGTCGGTAAGTCAACGACGGCTGTAAACCTTGCAGCAGCACTGGGTGAGCAGGGTCGTAAGACACTGATTGTCGATTTTGATCCGCAGGGAAACAGCACCAGTGGATTCGGAATTGAAAAAGAAGACCTTGATCACTGCATCTATGATGCATTGTTGAATGATGTGCCGGCAGAATCGCTTGTTCTTGATACAAATTGTAAAAAGGTATTCGTTATTCCGGCTACAATTCAACTTGCAGGCGCGGAAATTGAGCTCGTAAGCGCAATTGCTCGTGAAACCCGCCTCAAAGATTTGCTTGAGCCGATTCAGGACGAGTTTGACTTTATTTTCATTGACTGTCCTCCTTCGCTCGGCCTGCTTACTATCAACGCTTTGACCGCAGCAGACAGCGTTTTGATTCCGATCCAGTGCGAATATTACGCACTCGAGGGCGTTACGAAGCTGCTTGAGTCAATGAAGATGGTCAAATCACGGCTGAACAAGGGCTTAGACACCTATGGTGTGCTTATGACCATGTATGACTCGCGTACTTCACTATCAAATCAGGTTGTTGAGGAGGTTCAATCGTACTTTGGTGATAAGGCGTTTAAGACGCTAATCCCCCGTACGGTTAAAATCTCCGAAGCTCCGTCTTTTGGAGAACCGGTAATTACCTATGCACCTCAAAATAAGGGTGCAAAAGCATATATGAACCTTGCAAAAGAGGTGATCAAGCGTGCCTAGTGTAAAGAAACGTGGCGGATTGGGACGTGGACTCAATGCTTTGGTCTCAGAGGCCGAGTATGAGACCGGCGGTTCGGCTGCATCGGCTTCAAATGCCGCATCTGAAACAAAACTACCTATTGAGGATATCGTTCCCAACTCTAATCAGCCACGAATTCATTTTAACGAAACTGAACTTCGCGAGTTAAGCGAGTCAATCCAAGAGCACGGCGTTTTGCAGCCGCTTTTGGTTCGCAAGCATGGAAACGGCTATGAGATCATTGCTGGTGAGCGGCGTTACCAAGCTTCAAAGCTTGCTGGCCTTGAAGAATTGCCAGTCATCATTAAAGAGGTAAATGATGAAGAGATGCTGGCTCTTGCTCTTATCGAAAACCTTCAGCGTTCTGATCTGAATCCCGTCGAAGAGGCTAAGGGCTATCGCCAACTCATTGATGCCAGCGGGATGACCCAGGAGGCATTGTCGAAGGCAGTAAGCAAGTCACGCTCTGCAATTACAAACTCGCTGCGTCTTCTCGATCTCCCCGAAGTAGTTCAGCAGATGATTTTTGAGGGCAAACTTACTGCTGGTCATGCACGTGCGATTCTTGCAGTTCCCTATGAGGACGCGCGTATTCGACTTGCAGAGAAAGTTGTTACAGAGGGCCTTTCCGTAAGAGCGACAGAAAATCTTGCTCCGTTGTTTTCTGCCGGAGAGACACCTAAGACGCCAAGGCCTGCAACGCCTCAGTCCTTTAAAAAGGCTGCCCGTGTGCTTCGTCAGGTATTTAATACCAACGTGCGTGTGAAGAGCTCGCGTGGAAAGAATAAGATTGAGATTGAGTTTAAAGACGAGGAAGAGCTCTCTCGTATTCTTGGCGAAATGATTCAGTTTGATCAAGGAGGCCAAGATGAGGAATAAGATTTTAACAGCGATTGCATTGGTGACGACTGTCGCGGCTGGTGCCTTTGCTGGCTATAAGATCGCGACAGACGATGAACTTCGAGGTCGTTTGCTTCGTGGCGCGCAAGATATCGTCGATACTTCCAAAAAGAAAATGGATGTTATGACGGAAGATGTTGCCATGCGTACAGCTCAGGTAACGAAGAATCCCAAGATTAATCAAGGTTGGGTCAGCAACCAATGGGAAAATGTAGGCTATTAGGTACCTAACAATTACTCAGCATATTTTGAGGGGGTCCTTGTCTGATTCATGAGACAAGGACCCCTTATTTTGGCCGTAAAAAATGGGACAGGTAGCAGCTGATTCAAAATTAAGGTCAATAAATGAAACGACCCCGGTTGCATATTCTGTAACCGGGGTCGTTCGATGTTTCACATGAAACGTTTTGGGATGCGACTCCCCTATGCGTTCTTCTGAACTTTGAAGCGCTGCTTCAGCTGTCCGCAAGCGGCGTCAATATCGTTACCACGGGAGTTACGAATCGTGGTCTCGATGCCACGGGACTCAAGACGACGCTGAAGATCCTCAACCTTATGAATCGGCGACGGCTTGAGCGGGCTACCCTCGATGTCGTTAAGCTGAATGAGGTTAACGTGGCACAGCGTTCCCTCGCAGAAGTCGCAGAGCGCCTGCATTTCGGGATTCGTATCGTTGACGCCTTCGATCATGGCATACTCATAGGTCGGGCGGCGGCCGGTCTTCTCGGTGTAGAGCTGAAGCGCTTCGTGAAGGCGAAGCAGCGTGTACTTCTTAACACCGGGCATGAGCTTATTGCGCGTCGACTGGATGGCGGAATGCAGGGAAACGGCAAGCGTGAACTGCTCGGGGATGTCGGCAAATTTGCGAATACCGGGAATAACGCCGCTGGTAGAGACGGTGAGGTGACGAGCACCGATACCGATGCCATCGGGGTCGTTGAGGATTCGCAACGCCTTGAGAACCTCGTCGTAGTTGGCAAACGGCTCGCCCTGGCCCATGAAGACAACGCTCGTGACGCGCTCGCCAAAGTCGTTGGATACATGAAGTACCTGGTCGACGATCTCTTGAGCGGTCAGAGAGCGCTTGAGGCCGTTGAGACCGGTAGCGCAAAAGGCGCAGCCCATGCCACAGCCAGCCTGGGTGGAAACGCAGACGGAAAGCTTGTTACGACGGGGCATACCGACAGTCTCGACGGAAACGCCGTCGTGGTACTCGAGCAGATACTTGCGAGAGCCATCTTTGGAAACCTGCTTGGTTAGTTCAGTCGGCGTGTCAAAGGCAAAAGCCTCTTTAAGCTGCTCGCGGAAAGCCTTGGGAAGGTTGGTCATATCGTCAAACGAACAAACGTTCTTCTCAAAGACCCATTCGATGAGCTGCTTCGCGCGGAAGGCTGGCTGGCCAAGTTCGGCCACGAGCTCGCGAATATCGTTTTGGCTCAAGTCGCGAATGTCCTGAGATTTAGTCCTGGGATTCATGGAAGCCTTTCGATTTTGGGGAAACGTAGAGGGTATCGCTACAATATGGTATCAGCTGCAGAAATTATAGAGGAGGAGTCTGCCCATGCCGGGTAAAAGCCTAGAGAACATGCACGTAGCGGTCTTGGCGGGCGGTCATTCCGCCGAGCGCGAGATCTCGCTCAATTCGGGAAAGAACGTTGTGGTGGCACTGAAGGAAGCCGGCTACACCTCGGTGGAGCTGCTCGACACGGCCGCTGATGATTTTATGGTAACCATGGCGACCGGCGGCTTTGACGTGGCGTTTATCGCCATGCACGGTGCCGGCGGCGAGGATGGCGCCATGCAGGGTGCCATGGAGACCCTGGGTATCCCCTACACGGCCTCGGGCGTGCTTGCCAGCGCCTGCGGTGCCGACAAGGAGGTCTCTAAGCTCTTATACGCCAAGGCGGGCATCCCCATTGCCCCCGGCCTTGCGCTCGAGGTGGGCGATGAAGTCGATATCGATCATATCGTCGAGGTCTGTGGCGAGCGCTGCTTTGTGAAGCCGGCCGTCAACGGTTCCAGCTATGGCATTTCCCTGGTCCATGAGCCCTCCGAGCTGCCCGCGGCAATTGCCAAGGCGTTTGAGTACGGCGACAAAGTGCTGGTCGAGAAGTGCATCGAGGGTACCGAGATCACCGTCGGCGTGTACGGCGAGGACGACGTGCGCGCCCTGCCGATTGTCGAGATTCGCAAGCCCGAGGACTGTGAGTTCTACGATCTGGACGTGAAGTATGTCGACCCTACGGACATCCATCGTATTCCGGCGCAGATTTCACCCGAGAATTACGCTCGCGCTCAGGAGCTTGCCTGTGCTGCTCACAAGGCCCTCGGTTGCCTGGGCATCTCGCGCAGCGATTTTATCGTGAGCGAGGACGGCCCCGTCATCCTCGAGACCAACACCATTCCCGGCATGACCGATACGTCGCTGTATCCGGATGAGATTCGCCACACAGACGACATGACGTTCCCGCAGGTCTGTGACAGCCTGATCCGTATGGGCCTTCGTCGAGCGGGCATTGCATGCTAATCGAGGACGCGGTTTCGTCAGGAACGCCGCAGTTTGTCATCGACTCCTATGCCACGCTTGCCGAACGCGCCAAAACGCAGTCCTTCGGCCTTATCGAGGAAGATGTGATTGTCCTCGATACCGAGACCACAGGTCTTTCGGTGCAGGACAACGAGCTGATCGAGATCTCGGCGGCCCGTCTTTCGGGCCGCGAGATCGTCGACCGCTTCGATACCTTCGTGCATCCCAAGCAGCTAATTCCCGCCGAGATTACCGAGCTCACGAGCATTACAAATGCCGATGTGGCAGATGCCCCGTCGGCCGCTGAGGCCGTCGCCGCTCTCGCCGATTTTGTCGGTGGTTGCCCGGTGATCGCACATAACGCCACGTTCGATCGCTCGTTTATCGAGTCGGTCAAAGGCGGCGTCAACGTGAGCGATATCTGGATCGATTCGCTGGCGCTGTCGCGCATCGCGCTTCCGCGCCTGGCCTCGCACAAGCTGTCTTTTATGGCCGATCTGTTTGGCTGTGACTCGGTATCACACCGTGCCAATGCCGACGTCGACGCCCTGTGTGGCGTATGGCGTGTGTTGCTCGTGGCGCTCACCGACTTGCCCCAGGGCCTCATGGCGCGCCTAGCCGACATGCATCCGGATGTGCCTTGGTCCTATCGTCCTATCTTCTCATTCTTGGCGGGGCAGAACCCTGGTTCTATCTTCTCTCTCAGCGCCGCTCGTGCTGACGTTCTCAAGGCCGATCGCGCCGACGATCGGGTGGACGCCGACGAACTGCCGGTCCTCAAGATGCCGAGTCGTGAGGAGATTGAGGCAGACTATGCGCCGGGTGGCCTGGTCAATCGCATGTATCCCACTTACGAGCCGCGTGATGAGCAGATCGCGATGGCGCTCGAGGTCCGCGATGCGCTGGTCACGGGCACACATCGCGTAATTGAGGCGGGCACGGGCGTCGGCAAATCGATGGCCTATCTGGTGCCTTTTGCCGAGGCAGCACGCCGTAACAACATCACGGTTGGTATTGCGACCAAATCGAACAATCTTGCCGACCAGCTCATGTACCATGAGCTGCCAAAACTTGCCGAGCAACTGGACGGTGGTCTGTCATTTTGCGCTCTCAAGGGCTATGACCACTATCCGTGCCTGCGCAAGCTTGAGCGCATGAGCCGAGGCCAGGTCGAGATTACCACCAAGCGCGATCCGGCGGACACGCTCACGGCGGTCGCGGTCATTATGGCGTACGTCTGCCAATCAGCCGATGGCGACCTCGACTCGCTCGGCATTCGGTGGCGCAGCGTCAACCGTCCCGACTTTACGACGGCCTCGCGCGAGTGTGCTCGTCGCCTCTGCCCGTTTTTCCCTGATAAATGTTTGGTCCACGGCGCTCGCCGTCGTGCGGCGCATGCCGATGTGGTGGTCACCAACCATTCCCTGCTGTTCCGCAATGTCGCGGCCGAGGGCAGGATTTTACCTCCGATTCGTCATTGGGTAATCGACGAGGCCCATTCCATCGAGCGCGAGGCGCGCCGCCAGTGGGCGCGCGTGGTGTCGGCGGACGAATCACGCGTTCTGTTTGAGCGCCTGGGTGGCTCGAGCGCCGGCGCGCTAAGCCAGGTTTCCCGTGATTTGGCAACCTCCGAGGGCTCTACGCTCTATCTGGGCCTTACTGCCAAGGCGACGTCGACGGTTGCGCGCGCGAGCATGGCAATCGCCGACGTGTTCGATGGCGTTCGCGAGCTCGGCCGCCGTGCGCGTGGGGGTTATGACAATGCCAATCTATGGATTGGCCCCGAGCTGCGCGAATCTGACGACTGGCATGATTTCTTACAGTCGGCCTACGCTGCCATCGATGCATTGGAACAGGCTGACAAGAGCGTCGACGCGCTGGTGCAAGCCGTCGCCGCCGACAAGCCCGAGGTTGTTGTTGACCTGGGTGATATCTCGCGTCGCCTGCACGAGCTGGTCGAGAACCTCAAACTCATCATTGATGGCACCGATGAACACTACGTGTATTCGCTGCAGGTCAATCGCAGGCTGCGTGCCGGCGGAGAGTCGATGACCGCAGAGCGCATCGACATTGGCGAGGCCTTGGCAACCGAGTGGCTGCCCGAGGTTCACACGGCTATCTTTGCCTCGGCGACTATGACGGTGTCCAAAAGCTTTGAACACTTTAACCATGCGGTCGGCCTCGATCGCATCGGTGCTTCAACATCCTCATCGCTGCACTTGGACTCGAGCTACGACTTCGATTCGAACATGGCTGTAGTCGTTGCGGGCGATATCCCCGATCCGCGCGATCGCGAGAGCTATCTTACGGCGCTCGAGCGCGTGCTGGTCGACGCCCATCTTGCCATGGGCGGATCGGTGCTCACACTGTTCACCAATCGGCGCGACATGGAAGACCTGTACGCCCGCGTTGAGCCCAAGATGGCCCGTGCGGGTCTGGAGCTCGACTGCCAGCAGCGCAACTCATCTCCTCGTCGCCTGCGCGACCGGTTTATCAACGAGCCGACCTCGTCGCTTTTTGCGCTTAAGGCCTTCTGGGAGGGGTTTGACGCCAGCGGCGAGACGCTGCGTTGCGTCATCATTCCCAAGCTGCCGTTCTCGAGCCCCACGGACCCGCTCTCGTGCGAGCGCAACCTGCGCGAAGACCGCGCTTGGGCGCGCTATTCGCTGCCCGAGGCGGTGCTCGAGGTTAAGCAGGCGGCCGGCCGCCTTATCCGCTCGTCGACCGATTGCGGCGTGCTGATTCTGGCCGACCCGCGCCTGGTGACGAAGGGCTACGGAAAGAAGTTCTTAACGTCGCTGCCCACGAGCTCCTACCAGCGCATCGAATCGGCGCAGATCGGGCACTATCTGCAACTGTGGCGCGCACGCCACGAGCGGCGGCGCTAAAGCGGACAGACGAGGGTTTTTGCCATATCGCACAGGCGCTTTGACAGGGCGGGGTCATCCAAGATGCGGATGGCTCCGCCCGCTGCGATTACCTGGCTCAGTAGCCAACGCTCGGAGCCGTAATGCACAGTTACCGTTGCCATGTCTGCCCCGCCGCGCTCGATTAGGGTGATGCCGGCCCAGTCCAGATGCTCCGCCATATCGAATGGCATCAAGAGCTTTGCGCTGCGCTGCGTCCGGGCAAGGGAATCGTGGAGGGATGCGACGTCCGGTGTGTGAGGCACGACGGAGTCTTCCGTCAAGGCGAGTCCCTCGATTTTATCCATGCGATAGGTGCGCTGCTCATCGACTGTGATGTCCCAGGCAATCAGGTATGTTTGGTCGCCGTTTGCCGTAATGCGCAAGGGGTCGACCAGACGCTCGCGTGGCCGTGCATCGTCCATCGAGCGATATGAGATGCGGCAGCGAACGCCGTCCTGAATGGCACAGCTCAGCTGCTGCCAGTGCGACCCGTGGTTGACGGTGTCAAAGACGCGCTGGTTATAGCCGAGCTCTTCGGGTAGAAGGGCATGTCGAATCCGAGCTGCCGTCTGCGGCTCGATCCCCAACGATTCAAGTTCGTGGTTGAGCACAGCGCCCTCGGCGGCACTCAGGCGCAACGGTAGCACACGCCCGGCGTCGCCGGTGAGGACCACACGCTCGCCGTGGCATTCGCAGATGATGCGCGCACCAGATTCTCGGTCCGCGAGCGTCGAGACGATCTCGAGAATCTCGTCGAGCGATACTCCCGTGATGTCAAAGCGGCCGCAAATCTCGGTTCGTGTCATGCCGCTCTCGCCGGCGGCGTAGAGGGCCTCCATGATGTCGATGGCGCGCGAGAGTCTCTGCTCGCTGGTGAGTTTACGCACGGGCATACTCGTGCACCGTCCTTTCAATGAGGTGGTTCCACGCCTGCTTGAGCGATTTGGGGGCCATGGGCCTCATGCCGTCCATGGCGTGGGCCATGCAAAATGAGGCGGCGGCTTCAAGGTCGCGCACGTCAACGGTCCAGGTCCATCCCGCATCGGTGTGTGCGAGCTCACCTCGCCCGCGCGTGAGGCCGTTGATCATATCGATCTGCGTCTGAGGGGCGAACGAGAACGTGGCTGCAACGGGCGGTCGGTCGGCGAAATCGAATTCAAAGAACAGATAGTCGTTGAGATTGAAGTCCGCAGGGATGGCGTAGGCCTTCGAAGGACGCCATGCGCGAACGATACGGTCGCAGCGGAATGTCCTGATGTCGTCGGTGACATTGTCGAGGCCGCAGAAGTACGCCACGCCCTCGCGTTCGAACATGCCGTAGACACAGACGGTACGTTCTTTCTGCTCGCCGCGTCCGTTCTGATATAAAAATCGCAGCGCGCATCGCTCGGCAAAGGCGCTCCATACCGCATCGACGGTGGGAGAGCGGCGGATCGGTACTTCGTCCACCGTCGTCCTGCCGGTGAGGTAGGCAATTTTGGAGCGAATATCGGCAAGCGGCGCGGCAAAGGTGGAAGAGCCGGCCGCTAGCGTCTGGTCGATGGCGTTGAGTAGGATATCGGCGTCGTCTGCGGTGATGAGGCCGCCTGCAGCAAACGTGTGCTCGCGGTCGATTGTCCACGAGCTTTCCTCGGTCTCCTGCGCACCGGCGGGGCGAACCTCCTTGATTAAGATGCCACGCTCGAGCAGTTTGTCACGATCGCGCCGAAACTTGCGCTTATCCGAGTCGATACTGCCCGAGCCATATCCCAGGTCAGAATCCAAGACGATCTGCTCGGTCGTCAGCGGTTCGGGGGAGCTGTTGAGCACAAAGAAAAGATTGAGGATGCGCTGAGCCGTTTTATCGAAACCGGGCTCCGAATTCCCCTTTTTAATTGTCGCGGTCGCGTCGCTTGCCGTCATAGAGTCCTCGCATGAGAAGGTGGTTTGCTGCCATGATTTTAGTCCGATATGGAGATTAGGCTATATCCTTGTCCGCTCGAGGCGTTAAGATGGCCCGAATTCGGTCGTTTGCGCTCGCTCGGGGTATACTTTCGACTATATACGGTTCTAATGTGCATGCATTGGGCCTATTTGTCGGATTATGGATGTGGAGCGCACATGGCGAACACCCAGAACTATATTAACCACCTGCTGCAGAACACCGGCATTACGCCGGCATGCAGCGAAGAAGAGCGCTTGGCTGCCGAGGATATCGCTCAGATCTTCCGCAACCACGGCTTTGACCCCGAGGTTCAGGAGTTCAATGCCCCGGCGCCCAGTAGATTGGCATTTGCCGTTACCGGTATTCTTGCGTTTGCCGGCGCCCTGCTGATGGGCATCGGCGGCGGTATCGGCTTGGTCGGCACCTTGCTGGCCATTGTCGGCGCCGTTTTTTACGTGCTCGAGCGCACGGGCCACCCCATGGTTTCGCGCCTGGGCAAGACGGGCGTGAGCCAAAATGTCATCGCCTACCACAAGGCCTCGGGCCCGCTCGCGTCTCCGCGCAACCGCCCGGTGGTCGTTGTCGCACACTACGACTCTCCCCGTGCTGAGCTGCTCGCCCGCGAGCCCTATGCTTCGTATCGTGCACTCATCGCCAAGCTGTTGCCCGTTGCCACGATTGCCCCTGCTGCCGTTGCCATCCTGCGTATCCTGCCGCTCCCCGGCGCGCTCAAGGTTCTGCTGTGGATTGTCGCGATCCTCGCTTCCCTCGTTGCACTTGCCAACGCGGCAAACATCATCTCTAACCGCCACGTTCTTCCCTATACGTCCGGCGCGGTGTGCAACAAGTCTTCTGTCGCCGCTATGCTCGGCGTTATGGACAACGTTGCTCCCTTCCAGGGCGAAAACGAGTTTCCCGACGATGTTCCGTTCGACACCTATTTTGGGGAGCAGAAGCGTCGTGCCGAGGAAATGGCGCGCGCAGCGGCGGAGTATGCCGCGGCCCAGCAGCAAAACGACTACGGCAACACCATCGAGTATGAAGAGCCTACCTACGCCGAGGACGAGTTCGGTCAGCCGATTGCTCCCGACGCTCAGGCCGAGCCCGAACAGGATGAGGCTTTCGACGAGCAGATCGAGGGCTTTGAGGGTGCGTCTGCCGACGAGACGCTGATTGGCGCCATCGTGCCCGAGGATCAGAATCAGGCTGTCCAGGCCGAAGAGCTCAATGACGAGGTTCCCGCTGCCGAGGCGGCGGAGGGGCCTGCCGCCGCCGAGCCCGAGCCCAAACTCTATCGCAATGCCGCGGGCAACATCCGCTTTGGTTCGGATGCCATCCGTGCGCTCGGAATGCTTCCCGAGTCCTGCACGCTCGATTACGAGGAGGGCGAGGAGCCGACGTTTGAGCCCGAGCCTGCCCCCGTTGTCACCGTGGATGATGAGTCTGCCGCGGTTACCGCTGCCGTTGCCGAGCCCGAGGCGGTGTCCGCGATCGATCCCGCGGCAGGACTGGACATTTTGGCTCCCGCCGCGCCGGCGCAAGACGTTGCGGACGAGTCTGACGACAATTACGTTGAACAGCCGAGGCGCGTGTCTTACGAGAGCGATACTGATTTCTCGGCCGAGATTCCCGCGGCAACGCCGCATGCCGACATTGCATCCGCGTTCTCGTCGATTGGCGCCAGCGCTTCCAACTTCTTTAAGGGTGCGTTTGCAAAGGGCAAGAAATTTGTCGACGATTTCGAGGAGAAGCGCGCTGCCGCACGCGAGGCTGCCGAGCAGGAGGCTATCGCTCAGCAGCAGGCAGCCGAGGCGGCACGTGAGCTCGCGGCGCAAGAGTTCGAGCAGAACGAGGCTATGCAGTCCGCGCCCGTCGAAGCCGCCGAAGCTACAACGTCCTTTGAGTCCCAGCAACCGACGTCCGCGGATGTTGTTGAGGCAACAACGTCTTTCGAGGCTCAGCAGCACGTCGATAGCACCATGTCGTTTGATGCCGCGAAGTTCGATTCCACGATAACGTTTGAAAAGCAGGGCACCGCGATTGCCGAGCCCCTTCCTGTTTCCGATGAACAGGGCGACGCGGTGGACGATGACGAGCCCATTGATGCTGCCGAAATTCAGGATGCTGCCGAGGACGAGTCCGTCGAGGCCAACTCTGACGAAGAGCAATACGCGGCAGCCGATCAAGGTGATTCGACCGAGGTCGAGCAGGAGGAAGTGCCTGCGGTTTCCGAGACTCCCGAGACGGATGAGTCGAGGCCTTATTCCACGCAGATTTTCACCATGCCGACCCCGAGTGGTTCCGGTGCCACGGTTGCCAATGTCGCTCCCACCCAGGACGAAACGGTCGATTCCCTTATGGCCCAGATTTCCTCCCAGGCATCGCCGCGTCCGCAGATGAATGTTCCCGATCCGGCGTCGGCACCGTCGCCTGCACCTTCCTCGTCTCCGCTGGCTTCGGTCCCCGATCCGTCGCTGCCGTCTATGAAACAGGCAAACGTTGCGTCTCGCACGTCGCTGTTCGACCTTCCCGATCCCTCTGCCCAGGTCAACGACCCCTTTGCTACCGCCCAAGGTCCCGAACCCACATCGGCACCCGTTGCGCCTCCTATGCCCGTTGCGTCGGGCGCGCAGCCGATCGAGACCATTTCGGCTCCCGCCCCGGCGGCACCCAAGTCTCGTAAGCGCGGCCTGGGTGGCCTGTTCGGTCGTAAAAAGAAAAACGAGCAGGACAGCATGAGTGACTGGCTGGGCGTCGAAGACGATTACGATGCCAAGAAGTCCGGTCGCGGTATCGGTTCGTGGGATAACTTCGAGGACGATAACGATGGCTGGAAGGGCGGCGCTACGTCTTCCGATGGCGCTTCTTCCGAAGATATGCTCTCGGCTGTCGCCTCTATGGGCGATGATGAGCTGCTCGGTCACGATATCTGGTTTGTGGCAACGGGCGCCTCGGATTGTGATGGCGCCGGCATGAAGGCCTTCTTGGCTTCGCATCGCGATAAGCTCCGCGGCGTATTCTTTATCAATCTTGAATCCGTCGGCGCCGGTAGGCTTTCGGTTGTGACGGTCGAGGGCGAACAACAGCTGCTCAAGGGCGATCGCCGCATCATGAACCTGGTCAGCAAGGTCTGCAAGTCGTTCCATGTCGATTGTGGCGCGCTCGAGATGCCCTATGCCAAGACCGATGCCTACGCCGCGCTCGAGGCGAGCCGCCGAGCCCTCACCATCGCCGGTGTGGACGGCACACGTCTGGCTTGCGCTCGTACCGAGGACGACCTGCCCCACAATGTCAACCCGACGAACATTGCCACGGTATCCGAGGTCGTGACCGAGGTTATCCGCCGTTCGTAGACGGAGCTCTAAGGAGTCAACGTGTTTTCGTATATTAAGCGCCATTGGCCTGTCTACGTGATTTTGACCTTGATTGCCATTGCGTTAGGATTTGGGGCTGCCTACATCGTGGGTGCAAAGGGCTCGACCCCCGCCTCCGCAATCAGCGAAGAGGTGGAGCAAGAACAGAGTACGGGTGCCGATGGGATTCCTGAGTCCGAGCAGGCAATCGTTGATGGTGGATCTTCGTCTGCAGAGTAGATACGGCGATTTACATGATTGAAAGCGGGCGAGCCAGGGGACTGGCTCGCCCGCTTTTTCATCGCGCTAGCGCTTCTTTGGGGTCGACCTAAGGCGAGCGAACCATAGGGCTGCGGCACCCGAGGTCAGGAGCGCGGTGATGCAAGCGGCGATGGGAACTGATCCTGTTGCCGGTAGGTCCTGCGGTAGGGTACAGCGTTGAATGACACGGTCCTCGTCATGTGACTCAAGTTTATCGCCGCCGCCGTTGCGGCAAAGATCGACGCGTGCGCTGTTGGTGAGTGCGGTTTGGGGCGTATAAGCCGACGTCGCCTGCATGTGCACGATTGCGCCCCGAGCGTCTGTGCCAAGGATTGCTTTGGCATCGTCAAGGTCGTCGTGCTCATCTTTGAGATCATCGCGGGTCCAAGAATCCGCATCGCTTCGAGTCGTAAAGTCGGCGGCTACCGCACCGTATTCAATTCGAATGCCCGTTACGACGGTATTGGGTGTAAGGTCGAGCTCTTCCGCCTCGAGTGTGGTGGATTCCGTGGTCGAGACATCCGCCTTCCAGAGGCGCCAGCCGTCGTAATCGACGAGGCGACAGTCCTCACCAAGGCTCTCTTTTACTTCGTCGGACTCAAGCCAAGGATTTTCGTGTCCATCGTCAAGTGTCGCGTTCGCCGGTTCATCGACGTCTGTCGAGTCCAACGGCGTCGTGCGATACCACACGTTGCACAGACCGTTGAGGTCGCCGATGGCGACGGGGGTTTCGATTGAGATGAATCTCGCCGTGCCGTCTTTGGCGCACTCAAGATCATCGGTAATCGTAAACTCATCAACCCAAGTAGCGGAATCGTTTCGAGCATCGATGGTATAGGAGAAAAGCCCATCACTATTGGTTTGCGTCGTGGCGCGGTTTTTACCATCGCCGTTAGCCAACAGGCCCTTTTCGATAGGTTGGACAAGTTCCTGACGCTTGTCGACCTGCCCCTTGATCTCGATGGGCGCATCCTTCATCGCGACGGATTGGACTTCTCCCGTATCTTTTATTTCAAACGTTATCTCCTCGGCAAGGTCATAGGTCCGCGGAGACATCATTTCGCGCAACGAGTAGGTGCCGGGTGCAAGATGTTCGACGCGGTGTGGCTTGTCGGATGAGGTCCAGGAGTCTATTTCGGTTTTATCGGGACCATATAAGGTGAGCTGTGCGCCTTCCACTTCCTGCTCGCCGCTTGCATCGACCTTGGAGATATCTACCTTGGTGTAATCGTCGGATACGTTAAGCCGTGCTTCTACAACGGGTGTTTTCTGGTCGGCATAAGTAAGGTCGACAATATGGGATGTCCGATCGAGTAAGAAGCCTGCCGGCGCTTGAGTCTCGACAACCTCGTAGCGTGCGGTGCCAGATCCCAGCGGGAGGTCGTCCGCGCGTGCTTCTCCAGTTTCATCCGTCGTGACGGCAGCGACAGTCTCACCGTCGAGCGCGGCAATGCTACCGTCGGGGCGCACGATATCACCCGAGGCACGGATCTCAAAGACGGCGCCCGCGAGGCTGCTGCCGTCTACGGCATCGGTTTTAACGATCCTGATGTTTCCGGTCGCGGCGTGGTCATAATACGAGGCGATTGCAACGGGCGTTAGGTTCATGTCGGCGGGTATGTTTACCTCGATCTCTTCGCCGACAAGATAGGGCTCTTTGGCCGAGGCTTCGCGTACATAATAGGTGCCCGGCACGAGCGATTCTGGCAGTGTGACGGTCCCGGTCGCGTCAGTCGTAAAGGTGTCCATTACGTTATGTGCTGGATACCAGCAAGTTTGTGAGACAGGTTCGTGATTGCTGTCGAGGAGTTGGAAGGTGAATCCGGCTAGTGGAACAGAAGCGCCTGTTTGGGCATCGCGTTTTACAATCTGGAGATGCGTCGACAGAGCGTGGTTGTCCACGATATATTGAAGCTCGGCGCCGTTGGAAATCTGATTGGCCCCGACGGTCCATTCCCCTGCACGTTTAAAACCCTCGGGGACGGTTTCCGGAACCTCGCGAATCGTGTAGCCGGCACGGTCGTATGGGACGGCTCCGTGGACACCGGCGGGTCGCTTGCCTGTGCCGAACCATGCTTCGGGCTGATCTTTGGTGGAGGCAAAGCCATAGATGTTTGTGGTCAATGTGCCAACAACCTGCTGAGAGCTGTTGCTGACAACTTCAAAGACAACACCACCCGCCGGCTGCTCCAGGCCGGATTGGTCGCTATTGCCGTAATCCTTGAATTTGGAAATCTCAAGGTCAAACGCAATGGGGATATCGGAAATGCGAGATTCGATCTCGACTACGCCTGAATCGCCGAGCTGGTCGGCTCCAACGGTATAGGTCCAGCTGTCGTTGGATGGCAGGTAGCCCTCGGGGGCTTTTGATTCGTAGATGGTAAAGGTTCCTAAGGGGACATCGGCGAGGGTGGCCCGACCGCTTTCGTCAGTCGTGAGAATTTGCGCCCATCCAGGGGTTGATTGCGACACACACGTGAACTCTGCTCCTGCGAGTGAAGATCCCACCTGGGGGCCGGCATTCGTCGCGGCATCGAGTTTTACGATACGCAGGTTGATGGTGCCGGGCTGTTCATCAATGGCGACCCGCCCGCCGTCATTCCCCGTGGTAAAGGCAATACGATCGTGGCGGGGGACATAGCCGGCCGGCGCCTTCGTTTCAACTAGGTAGTATGCCGTGTCGGGCAGAAGTGTTGCTTGCGCTCGACCGTTGCTGTCCATCTTGATGGTGCCGACACGCGCGCCGCTGGCGCTCTCAAAAATATCGAATGTTGCCCCGGTAAACTGATAGGTATTGTTTCCGCTGGTAATAACGGTGTCAGCAGACTGCTTTTGGAAGGAAACAGAGACCGCCGGCAGTACATAGAGCATGTCTTGACGTTTGCTGCCGCCCGATACGGCCCCTAGATAGCGTCGCGCGCGGTGCGGAGCGGCTTTGATGCTTCCTGATTTTGCGCTGTCGTGGAGCCACCGCGCAGCCGCCACGACTTCATTGTCGGCGGTAAAGTGTCCGCTCTTGGTTTTACCCTGAGCGGTCGTGTAGGAGTAGGTGCCGTCGACATGGGTAGTGCCGTTGAGCATCCATACGGCAAGCTGGGTGGCGGCGCGGGCGCGATCGGGTGAAAGATGGTAACCGCCAAACGACGTGGTGGTGGGATATCCGTGACAAACGATTGCCGCGAACTCGTCGTCGAGCCACACCCAGCCTTGATCAAAGTTGAGCCATGGGCCGCCCGGTTTGGTGGGGCCGGGGCGCTCCTGGTTCATGCAGTAGGCAATCGAGGTGTCTTGAGCTTCATACTTGCCGATGAAGAAGGGCCCACAATCATCGCTAATAGTGCGGAAGCCGAGCTGGTCGTAGCCATCGACGGCAAATGCGGCTCCTGGTGCCAGGCAGCCGAAAAGCAGGAAGAGGAGCAGGAGCAGCGGACCTGTTGCGATTGCGCTGTGGACAGAGTGCGTGGGTGCGTTGGACATGGCTGCTCCTTATCCCTCGTGCGCCGCATGGGGAGGTTGCGACGCGTAGGATGAGGCTACCCCCGAGGTTCATGCGGGTAAGTACCGGAGCCTGACCAAAAGCTTGCCCGATTTCTGACAAATCGAGCTCAAATACAACAATCAGATAAAAGTGCAGGTAGAAGATGGTAAGAAAAGAAAGACAAAGGTCCTCATCTCCACAATTGGCGCGATTTTCAAACGATTCTCCACAGCTAAAACAAGCATCGACACCCTTGTATCGAACAAGACAACCGCGTTATACTATCCCCCACATATGCGGGCATCGCCAAGTGGTAAGGCATCAGCTTCCCAAGCTGACACTCGCGGGTTCGAGTCCCGTTGCCCGCTCCATTCGAATTTCAGGCACGGTAACGTTTCGTTACCGTGCCTTTTTCAATAAAGTGCCGGGACTCGAACCCGACAGGGTGCGAGCGTTAAATAAACGCGAAGCGTTTATAGCGAGCAGGCAAGGTCGCCGATAGGCGACCGCAGCCGGTGCGTATTTGCGAAGCAAATACGCAGACGTCCCGTTGCCCGCTCCATGGAGCAAGGAAGATTTCGGGAATGGTAGATTCAGCCTGCTTTGCTCCCACACTTCCCCGGATCTCGGTATGCCACTGAAGCCGGTGCGGATTTGCGAAGCAAATGCGCAGACGTCCCGTTGCCCGCTCCAATTCCAAAATGTTAGGTTAATGCCTGCTGCCCATACTTGCACCTGCGCACGGTACAATGGTTGGGTTACGACCAACGTGCCAATAACCAAAAAGGAGCCGCTATGATCGATCGCTATACCCGCCCGGAGATGGGACACATCTTCTCCCTCGAGAACAAGTACGCTATTTGGCAGGAGATCGAGGTTCTGGCCTGCGAGGCCCAGGCGGAGCTCGGCAAGATCGGTATTTCCAAAGACGAGGCCCAGTGGATCCGCGACCATGCCAACTTTGAGAAGGCGAAGGTCGATGAGATCGAGGAAGTCACGCGCCACGACGTCATTGCCTTCCTGACCAACATGAAGGAATACATCGATGCCGATGTTCCCGAGGGCGACCCCAAGCCCAGCCGCTGGGTTCACTATGGCATGACCAGCTCGGATCTGGGCGACACGGCCCTGTGCTACCAGCTCACCCAGGCCTGCGACCTGATCATCGAGGACGTCAAGAAGCTCGGCGAGATTTGCAAGCGTCGCGCCTTTGAGGAGCGCAACACGCTCTGTGCCGGCCGCACTCATGGCATCCATGCCGAGCCGATGACCTTTGGCATGAAGTTTGGCTCTTGGGCCTGGGAGCTCAAGCGCGATCTGAACCGTCTTGAGGATGCCCGCAAGAACGTTGCCTTTGGTGCCATCTCGGGCGCTGTCGGCACGTACAGCTCCATCGAGCCGTTTGTCGAGGAGTACGTCTGCGAGCACCTGGGCCTGGTTCACGACCCGCTGTCCACGCAGGTTATCAGCCGCGACCATCACGCCTATCTCGCCGGCGTTCTCGCCACCACCGCAGCCACCTGCGAGCGCATCGCGACCGAGGTCCGCAATCTGCAGAAGACCGATACGCTCGAGGCCGAGGAGCCGTTCCGTAAGGGCCAAAAGGGCAGCTCCGCCATGCCGCACAAGCGCAATCCCATCACCATGGAGAAGGTCTGCGGTCTGTCGCGCGTCGTGAAGTCCAACGCCCAGGTCGCCTTCGATAACGTCGCCCTGTGGCACGAGCGTGACATTTCGCACTCCTCTGCCGAGCGTGTCGCCCAGGCCGATAGCTTCATCGCACTCGACCACATGTTCCAGTGCCTCATCCGCGTTATCGACGGCCTGCAGCTGTACCCTGCCCGCATGATGGCCAACCTCAATAAGACCCGCGGCCTCATCTTCTCCTCCAAGGTGCTGCTCGCCCTCGTCGATACGGGCATCACCCGCGAGGACGCGTACGCCATTGTGCAGGAGAACGCCATGGCAACCTGGCACGAGGTACAGGATTGTGTCTCCGGCCCCACCTTTAAGGAGCGTCTCGAGGCCGACCCGCGCTGCACCGTCAGCCAGGAGAAGCTCGACGAGATCTTTGATCCATGGGACTTCCTCACCCGTATCGACACGGTCTTTGATCGTCTGGAGCAGCTGAGCTTCGAGTAGGTTCGGGCATAACGTTAGCTTTTTAGGGCGCTTTGCTGGTAATGTGTGTTGCCGGCAAAGCGCCTCGTTGCATTTAGGGAAAGACGGGGATAATAGTCGTCTCGAATAACATTCTGAGAGGGGATCGCATGATTTCGTTTGATTACAAGCCTCAGGGCGTGTGTGCTCGCAATATTCACCTTGACCTTTCCGATGACGGCAACAAGGTGATAGGCGTTGAGTTTACCGGTGGCTGCGACGGCAATCTCAAGGCTATCTCCAAGCTGGTCGAGGGCGCTCCTGCCGATCGCGTAATCGAGGTTCTCGCCGGTAATACCTGCGGTATGAAAAAGACCTCCTGCGCCGACCAGCTTACACGCGCTATCGAGGCCGCTCGCACCGAGATCGCCTAATGGGTATCGCCGATCACATCAAGAACGGAATATCGCGTCGCGGCTTTGTACTCGGTGGGGCTGCCGCGGGCGCTGCCACGGTGCTTGCCGGATGCTCGAAAAAAACGGGCACCAGCGATGATGCCGCCGGCGAGCCGCAGGTTATCAAGGATGATTCCAAAATCATCTCGATTACGGATGAGTACGAGGCAGTCGACATCGATCTTGAGCCGGCGGCGTCATGGACGCTGCCTCTGGGTACGCTGCTGTACTACTGCGACGGCGATTACGCCGCGGCGATGATGGCGCCCGCATCGGCACTGCACGCCAACACACTCGGTGTGCTCAACCTGGGCGATGGCTCGCTTACCACATTAATCGAGGATCCTATCGAGGGCACGGGATATGCATTCTACGATGTCCGTGCCGGCGACAGCGTATTCGCGTGGGTTGAGATGAACTTTGCCAATTCATCGTGGAAGCTCTACGGTCAAAATCTGTCGGGCGCTTCGCTCACTGGCGACGTGGTTGAGCTCGATCGAGGTGGCAAGGACTATGATCCGCCGCTGTTTACGGCGTTCGGGTCATCAGTCATCTGGTATAAAATGCCCTCGGCAGGTGGCAATAAAACGAGTAGCGATTCGTTTTGCTATCGTCGCTCGCTTGATGAATCCAAGGCCGAGACAATTTGGAAATCGACGGGTCGCTTTGCATCGGCCCCGCGCGCGAGCGACGGCATTTTGACCATCTCGCCGCGTGTCCGCAACGACGAGGGCGTCTACTACGGCATAACGGCAATCGATCTGACCGACGGCAACAACACCAAGCGTGCCCAGCTAGTCCTTCCCTCGTCAGTCTCGCCTTTCGAGGCCGTATATATGGGCGATACCTTCGTGTTTTCTATCGAGGCGACCTATAGTGGCGTGGGCAGCCTGGGCAACATGGGCACGTATATTGGTAATGAGGGAGGGCCGTACCTCTTTCTGTCACGCGAGCCGCTCGCATGTGCGGCTGGCAAGAAGAATAAATACCTTGTTAAGGTACAGGCGTCGCATTTCCTGATCGACACCTCTGCCAAGACCTATGGCTCGCTGCTGTCGCCCGACCGCGCTTTGGAGTATGGCGATTATCCAGCTACGGCGGGAAAGTCGGACTCATTCCTTACGTACGCCACGGTGCGCAACAGCCAGGGTATACCAGAGACAGTCACTGCACGCCTATTCTCTCTTTAAGCTTAGAGGGGTTAAAAAGGCGCCAACAGGGGAATAAACGCGTTGTAATTGTGAGTACCGCCCGCCGAGCTGCCGCGTCATAGCGGCATCCGGCGGGCTCAGGTGCGTTAAAATGGGCTTGTTCTTAGCTAATTGAGACAGGGGGGCCGTGTTATGGCTTCAGATGCAAAAAAGATTCTGCTGGTCGAGGATGAGAAGGCAATCCGTGACGCCGTCGCTGCCTATCTCGAGCGCGAAGGCTACTGGGTTGTGGGCGTCGGCGACGGTCAGTCCGCGATCGAGGAGTTCGAGAAGCATCAGTTCGACCTGGTCGTGCTCGACCTTATGCTCCCCAAGATCCCCGGCGAGCGCGTTTGCCGCACCATTCGCGATACCTCGGATGTCCCCATCATCATGCTGACGGCTAAGGGCGAAATCGAGGACCGTATTATCGGTCTTGAGCTCGGCGCCGACGACTATCTGATTAAGCCGTTCTCGCCGCGCGAGCTCGTCGCCCGCGTTCGTGCTCTGTTCCGCCGTGCCCATCAGGCCGACGAGCCCGCCGTCGAGGTACTCGACTTCGGCGATCTGGTCATCGATATCTCGGGCCACAAGATCTTGGTCGAGGGCAAGGAAGTCGATCTGACGGCTTCCGAGTTTAAGCTGCTCACCACGCTTGCCCGCCATCCCGGCCGTGTGTATAACCGCATGGAGCTGGTCGAGAAAGTGCTCGGGTATGACTTTGAGGGCTATGAGCGCACCATCGATAGCCACGTGAAGAATCTTCGCGCCAAGCTGGGCGATGATCCCAAGAAGCCCAAGTGGCTCTACACCGTCCATGGTGTCGGCTATCGCTTCGAGGCTCCGGCCAAGACCGATAAGTCGGACGAGAAATAGGGAAATCACATATGACACCTGCGCGCTTTGAAATCGGACAAAAGCACAAGCAGGAGAGCGAGGCGGGTTCCAAGGCTAGTTGGAACACGCCTCGTTCCGATTCACGGCCAACGATGAGCTATCCCTCGCGCATGGCACTTGCTTTTGCTCTGACATCGCTCATGACGGTATTGGTGCTGGTGGGCGTTGTCTCTGTTGTGTGGGGCACGGTCTTTTCGGATTACACACGCTCCAATATCGTCGAAATCGCAAATTCCGCTGCCGAGAAGTTGGCGACCTCATATGAGGAAAACGGCTCTTGGACCGCGGGAGAACTGCGCACGGTCGCAACGTCGAGTTTGGTTTCCGACGATCTGGGCATGCAGGTCGTCAATAAAAAGGGTGTGATCGTTTATGACGATTCCTGGCCCTCGGCAAGCGCCACCGCCGATGTACGCGAAAACCAGGCTACGACCGACGACACGAGCGGCAAGAGGGCATCGCATAGCCCGGTCTCGTCTGCTCCAACCGACTCCGATAGCGTTGCTAACGTCGAGATTGTAACGTCTTCCGGCGAGCATGTCGGACAGGTAAAGCTGTGGGCCATCGGCTCCGACGCTCTGCTCACCAAGGCGGACTCTGCGTTTAGGGAGAAGACCTTTAACGCCATGGCCCTCGCCGCGGTTGTTGCAATCTGCATTTCGGTCGTTATCGGATCGCTCGTGTCGCGCATGCTCACCAAACCGATTCATCGCATCACCAGTACCGCAAAGCAAATCCGTGACGGCGACCTGTCGGCTCGCACGGGGCTGCGCGGTGATGACGAGATCGATCAGCTGGGTGAGACCTTCGATGAGATGGCCACCTCGCTCGAGAAGGATATGAAACACGAGAAGCGCCTGACCTCAGACGTTGCACACGAGCTTCGCACGCCGCTTATGGCCATGCTCGCAACGGTCGAGGCCATGCAGGATGGCGTGTATCCCACCGACGATGAGCATTTGGAGACCGTTGCTTCCGAGACGCGTCGCCTGGCTCGTCTGGTGCAGCAGATGCTCGACCTATCGCGTATGGAAAACAGCACGGCTCCGCTCAATCTAGAACCGGTGGACATGGTTCCTTTCGTGCGTTCCATCGTTAATGCCCAGGAGCGCCTGTTTGTCGACCGCGATCTGCGCCTGCGTTTTGCGGACGAGACCCAGGGTCACGACGATGTCGTCGAGGCCGATCCCGACATGATCACGCAATGTGTTATCAACCTCATGAGCAACGCCATGCGCTACACCCCCGAGGGCGGTTGGGTCGTGGTGTCGGTGCTCAGTGACCGCAAGCACGTCAGCATTGCCGTTTCTGATACCGGCATCGGTATTGCCAAGGACGATTTGTCGCGCATCTTCGGGCGGTTTTGGCGCGCCGATGCCAGCCGCGCCCGCGAAGCTGGCGGCCTGGGCGTTGGCCTCGCCGTGACCAAGCAGATCGTCGAGCGTCACCATGGCTACATATCCGTGGAGTCGGAGCTTGGAAAGGGTACGACTTTTACAATTCATCTGCCCCGCGAGCACACGGCAGACGCGGCATCTACTACAATGGAGCACTAGCTTTTCGCTATTCGGTGAAGGAGGGGCCGCGTCCCTGCCGCTCCGAGTTTGCGAAAACATGCGGGAAAGAACCCGCATTTCTGTCGTATTTAGGTAAGGAGTGACTCACGTGACAACGATGGAGCGTCGTCCGGATTCCCGTGGCAAGGTTCGTGATATTTACGATGCCGGTGAAAACCTGCTGATGGTCGCCACCGACCGCATTTCTGCGTTCGACTTCATTCTTCCCGACGAGATTCCGTTTAAGGGAGAGGTACTCAATCGCATCTCGGCATTCTGGTTCGATAAGTTTGCCGACATCGTCCCCAACCATCTCGTTTCCATCGACCCGGCGGATTTCCCCGAGGAGTTTGCTGAGTATCGTGACTACCTCGCTGGCCGCGCCATGCTGGTTAAGAAGGCCCAGACGATTCCTATCGAGTGCATCGTCCGCGGCTATCTGACCGGTTCGGGCAAGAAGACCTACGACGAGAACGGCACCGTCTGCGGCATCCAGCTGCCTGAGGGCCTGACCGAGGCCTCCAAGCTTCCCGAACCGCTGTTCACGCCGTCCACGAAGGCCGAGATCGGCGACCACGACGAGAACATTTCGTTCGAGCGTTGCTGCGAGATCGTGGGCGAGGACATCGCCACGCAGATTCGTGACCTTTCCCTCAAGATCTACAAGGCCGCTGCCGAGTACGCCGCGACCCGTGGCATCATCATTGCCGACACCAAGTTCGAGTTTGGTGTTATTGATGGCAAGGTCACGCTGATCGACGAGTGCCTCACGCCCGACTCCAGCCGTTTCTGGCCTGCTGCCAGCTACGAGGAGGGCAAGATCCAGCCTAGCTACGACAAACAATTCGTCCGCAATTGGCTCAAGGCCAACTGGGATATGACGGGGGAGACCCCGCACCTGCCCGCCGAGGTCATCGATGGCACGTCCGAGCGCTATCGCGAGGCCTTCCAGATCATCACGGGCTCCCAGTTCACAAGCATGAAGGAGAACGCATAAGTGAGTACCCGTAGCGCCACGAACAAGCGCACGCAATCCCACGAAGTTACCGGGGTTGCGCGCAAGTCTGCCGCATCTGCTAAGCCCGCCCGCCAAGCAGCGAGCTCCGTTCGCGTCGTGCCGGCTTCGTCTAAGGCACGCCGCAAAGAGCTCGAGAAGGGCGAGAACCTCGAGGGCCTCTCTAAAGAGGAGAAGCGCGCCCGCAAGGCTAAGCAGCGCGCCAAGGAGGACCGCATCTATACGGTGTCGAATATCCTCCTCAAGCAGGACGAGGACTACACCAAGCGCCGTCGCATCTGGTGGATTGTGCTCGCCATTGGCATGGTGCTCGTCGTGGCAATTTGGGCCTCGCTGTACTTCGCTCCCGCTGGCATGGTGTCCAGCCCTGTCCAGATGGTCGGCATCGTTTTGTCCTATGTCATCATCCTAGGTGACTTTATCTACGACTTCGCTCGTATTCGTCCCTTGCGCAACATGTACCGCGCGCAGGCCGAGGGCATGTCCGAGAACAAGCTCAACGCTCTTATCGAGCGCGCAGCTGCCGAGGAGGACAAGAAGGACTCCAAGAAGAAGTAGCGTTTGCATACATACTTATCGCTAAGATATAAGGCGCGTCGTTTTTGCGGCGCGCCTTTT
>UQWG01000026.1 GCA_900544645.1 uncultured Collinsella sp. | reverse complement strand
GGGACGCTCGTCGGCATCGCCCTCGCCCAGCTCAACATCCTCGTAGTTAAAGCACACGTCGTGATACTCCACGGCGCCGGCAGTCACCTGCAGATCCGTGGCGCCCGGCTTGTCCTGGATATCCGGCGCGGTCGAGAGCACCTCGTCCATACGCTTAAAGCCGGCGATAGCCTTCTGATACGTTTCGGCCGAATTGACGAGTGTCTCGAGCGGCGTGCAGAACAGCGAAATGTAGAGCGCGAAGGTCGCCATATCGACCGCCTGCAGCTGTCCCTGGGCGACCAGCCAGCCGCCCAGCAGCACCACGATCACATAGAGCACACCCGAGAGCAGGCCATACGTCGCGGTATAGACGCCCATGGCGTGGTACATGTTCTCCTTGGACGAAAGGTAGCGATTGTTGGAGGCGCGGAACTTGAAGCGTTCGGTCTCCTCATTGGCAAAGCTCTTGACCACGCGCATGCCCGCCAGCGAATCCTGCAGCTGCGCATTGATGCCGCTGATTTTTTTGCGGTTGTCGCTAAAGACCTCGCGCATGCGCATGTTCTGCCAAAACATGATGACCGCAAACGCCGCCGTCACCACGGCCATGGCGAGCGCCAGCACCGGGGCGATGGTAAAGAGAATCACAAACGAGCCGATGATCTCGATGCCGCAGATGATGATCCACTCGGGCACGTGGTGCGCCGCCTCGCAGATATCGAACAGGTCGTTGACCACGCGGCTCATCATGTCGCCCGAGCTGTTGCGGTCGAAGTACGCAAAGCTAAAGCGCTCATACTGGTCGAACAGGTCCTCGCGCATCTTGGACTCCATGCGTGCGCCCATCACGTGACCCCAATAGCTCACAAAGTAGCGGCAGGCGCAGCGGACGGCATACATCAGCACCAAGCCCACCGCAATCATGCCGAGCGCCTGCATAATGGCAGCCTGACCCTGAGTAAACAGCCCACCGGTCAAATTGCGCAGGATAATGGGGAACGCCAGGTCAATGGCGGCAAGCACCAGAGCACAAACAGTATCAGCAACAAAAAGCCCCATCTGGGGCTTGTAATACGAAAGAAACCTCTTCAGCATGTGATCCTCAAAGAAATATCAGCAACGTAAGGCCCTGGGACAAAGCAATCAGTAGTACTTGTCCCAGGGCTATCCCCACTCGTTAAAGCTCCGTGCCCCCAAGGCGGTGCGCGATGCTATCGCAGGCCAAGGCGCCCACGACGGTCTTGGCGTCTTCGATCTTGCCGTCGAGCACGGCGTCGATCAGCTCGTGCAGCGGTACGAGGTCCACGTTGACAAACTCGTCATCATCGGGGTTGGGTGCATCGAACTCGAGCTTGGTGGCCAGGTAGATGTGAATGATCTCGTCACAGAAGCCACAGGACGTGACAATCGACGTCAAAAAGCGAATGCGACCAGCCCTAAAGCCCGTCTCCTCATGCAGCTCGCGCTTGGCGCAATCGAGCGGGTCCTCGCCTGGATCGAGCTTGCCGGCGGGAATCTCGACCGTCACGCGGTCGATGGCGGTGCGGTACTGACGCACCAGTACGATCTTGCCGCTCTCGGTCAGTGCCACAACAGCCGCCGCACCCGGATGGCGAACGATATCGCGGGCGCTGCGGCGACCGTTGGGCAGCTCAACCTCAAGACGGTGGACGTCGAGGATCTTGCCCTTCCAGGCGCACTCCTCCGAAAGAATCTTCTCGTGCAGCTCGGCATCGTGCGGGTCGTCATCGCCCAGCACCAGCGCCGGCTCGTCAGCGACCTCGCCACCAGGCTCGCCCTCGGCGTGCCCATACACGCGGCTGTCCTCTTCGACGATCTGCGCGTCCACGAGCTCTTCGTTCTTCTCGTCCATCCGTCTCATTCCTCTCGGATTTTAGGCATCCCAGGCGTCGCGGCCGCGCAGCGCGCGCAGGCCGATGTCGTGACGCAGGGTCTTGCCCTCAAAATCAATCTTCTCGCAGGCCTCGTAGGCAAGGTTGCGGGCGTTCTCAAACGTATCGCCCAGCGCGGTCACGGCAAGCACACGGCCGCCGTTGGTCACGAGCCGGCCGTCCACCACGGCGGTGCCGGCATGGTACACGGTCACGTTCTCCATGGCCTCGGCGTCGGCGATGCCGGTGATGACTTTGCCCTTCTCGTAGCTGCCGGGGTAGCCCGCGCTCGTCAGGACAACAGCCACGGCCCACTCGTCACGCCAATCGAGCTCAATCTGATCAAGCTCGCAGTTGGCGCAGGCGAGCATAACCTCGACCAGGTCGTTCTTAAGGCGCGGGAGCACGACCTGCGTCTCGGGATCACCAAAGCGGGCGTTGAACTCCAGCACCTTGGGGCCGGCGGGGGTGAGCATAAAGCCGCCATACAGGCAGCCGCGGTAGTCGATGCCCTCGGCAGCAAGCTCGGCAATGGTCTGCTCCATGACCTTCACCATCGTGGCGTGCTCCTCATCGGTCACGATGGGCACCGGGCTGTAGACACCCATGCCGCCGGTGTTGGGACCCTTGTCGCCCTCGAGCGCGCGCTTGTGGTCCTGCGAGGTGGCCATGGGGCGCACGGTCTTGCCGTCGGTAAAGGCCAGCAGCGAGCACTCGGGACCAACGAGCATCTCCTCGATAACCACGGTGTTGCCGGCATCGCCAAAGGTGCCGCCAAAGCACTCGCGCACGGCCTCTTCGGCCTGCTCAAGTTCGGTCGCCACGATAACGCCCTTGCCCGCGGCAAGGCCGTCGGCCTTGACGACCAGCGGGGCGCCCTGCTCGCGCACGTAGGCGAGAGCCGAAGCCTCGTCGGTAAACGAACCATAGGCTGCCGTCGGAATGCCCGCACGCTCCATGAGCTGCTTGGAGAACAGCTTGGAGCCCTCCATCTGGGCGCCCTCGGCACCCGGGCCAAAGCAGGGAATACCCGCCGCGCGCACGGCGTCGGCCACGCCCGCCACGAGCGGAGCCTCGGGGCCAATTACCACGAGTCCGCATCCGTGGCTCTGCGCAAACGCCGCCACGGCCGCAGGATCGCAGTCGTCGAGAACAACGTTCTCGCCGCAGCTCGCGGTGCCGCCGTTACCCGGCGCGATGTAGAGCTTGCCGGCGCGCGGTGATGCCGCGAGCTTAGCTGCCAAAGCATGCTCACGGCCGCCGCTGCCCAACAACAGGATGTCGATGGTTTGAGTGTCCGCCTTCAAGGGTGCCTCCTCTATGTATGAACGGCCCGCTCCGCGCGAGCCCTTTGCAAGCAAATATACCCCTCGGCCGCCCATCCGGGCTGCAAAGGGGTATATCGCAATAACCAAATAGTCCCGATTACTTCCAGAATCGGTTGATAATCTGCTCGCGACCAGCGCCAACGCCAATGAACGTCACGCGGGTGTGTGCCAGATCCTCGATAAACGCCACGTAGTCCTGAGCCTCCTGCGGCAGCTCCTCAAAGCTGCGGCAGCCGGTGATATCGCACTTCCAGCCAGGAAGCTCCTCGTAGATGGGCTTGGCATGCTCAAAGCGCACCTGGTGCTCGGGCACGCTCGTGTAACGCTCGCCATCGACGTCATAGGCAACGCACACCTTAATGGTGTCGAAGGCCGAAAGCACGTCGAGCTTGGTCATGGCGATGTCGGTAAGGCCGTTGACGCGCGAGGCATAGTTGGCGATAGGGCCGTCAAACCAGCCGCAACGACGACGGCGACCAGTGGTCACGCCGTACTCATAGCCCTCCTCGGTCAGCGTGTGGCCAGCCTCGGACTCATAGGAAAGCTCGGTGGGCATGGGGCCCGAACCGACGCGGGTGATATAGGCCTTCATGACGCCCAGCACGCGGTTGACGTTCTTCATACCGACGCCGGAGCCGGTGATGGCGCCGCCGGCGGTGCAGTTGGAAGACGTCACGTACGGATAGGTGCCGTGGTCGATGTCGAGTAGCGTCGCCTGGGCGCCCTCAAACAGCAGGTCCTTGCCCTCATCGATCATGTTGTTGAGCAGCAGGCTCGTCTCGGTGATGTAGGGACGCAGGCGCTCGGCCATCGGCAGGTACTCGTCGCAAATCTGGTCCACGGTGTAGGTGGGCAGGTTGTAGATGAGCTCGAGCTCGGGGTTCACGCGGGCGAGAGCGGTCTCCAGCTTGTCGCGGAACAGTGCCTCGTCCAGCATGTCCTGCATGCGCAGGCCGATGCGGGCCATCTTGTCCTGATAGCACGGACCGATGCCGCGCTTGGTGGTACCGATGTTCTTCTTGCCGAGCTTCTGCTCAAAGGCGCCATCCAGATCGATGTGGTACGGCATGATGACATGCGCGTTGCCGCTAATCTTGAGGTTCTTGGTGGTGATGCCGTCGGCCTCGAACATATCGATCTCCTCAAGGACAACCTTGGGGTTGACGACGCAGCCGTTACCGATCACCGACACGTGGTCAGAATACATGATGCCGGAGGGCACCTGGTGCAGGCCGTACTTCTTGCCGTTGACGACGATGGTGTGACCGGCGTTGTTGCCGCCCGAGTAGCGCACGACGGCATCGAAGTCGCCGGCGACCAGGTCGCAAATCTTACCCTTGCCCTCATCGCCCCACTGGGCACCGACCAAAACGGTTGACGGCATGTTTACTCCTTACATTCATGGACTGTCTACGCGCCACGCCGGCACGCAGAAGCACAAAACATTCCCAGTATACCCGTGCAACGGGCGCCTGTCCTACTCCTCGGCATGTGCGCCATCAAGCTCATAGAACTTGGTGGATGCCGGCAGGAACATCAGGTCGACGTCGCCGATCGGGCCCGAACGGTTCTTGGCCACGACGATACGCGTAACGCCCTCGTCGGGTCGATCGTCGCGCGAGGCTTCGGCCTCGTCGGCGGAGCGGTCCAAGAACATGACGATATCGGCGTCCTGCTCGATAGAGCCCGATTCACGAAGGTCGGAAAGCTGCGGACGCTTGCCGGTACGGGATTCGACCTGACGCGAGAGCTGCGACAGCGCGATGAGCGGAATCTTGAGCTCCTTGGCCATGATCTTCAGACCACGCGACATCTCCGAAACCTCGACGGTACGGCTCTCGGAGCGGCGTCCCGGCGGAGGACTCACCAGCTGCAGGTAGTCCAGGATGATGATTGCCTTCTCCTTGTTATGGAGCATGCGGCGGCTCTTGGCGCGAATCTCGGTCACTGTGGTGCCGGGCGTATCGTCAATCAGAATATCGAGCTTGGACAAGGTCTGCGTGGCCTCGTTGATATTGGCCCACTGCTCGGGGCTAATGCGACCCATGCGGAAGTCACTGATCGAGATCATGGCATAGGCGCAAATCAGACGCTGGGCAATTTCCTTACCCGACATCTCCAGCGAGAAGAAGCCGACGGTATAACCAGCAGCGGCAGCGTTGAGCGCCAGGTTCAGAGCGAACGACGTCTTACCTACAGCAGGACGGGCGCCGATGATGATGAGCTGACCCTCGCGGAAGCCCATGAGCATGCGGTCGAGCGACGGGAAGCCCGTGGGCACGCCCGCAGCCTGGCCACCGGCCTGGCACACTTCCTCGGCCTCATTATAGGCCTCGACCATAAACTCGGTCAGCGTCTTGTAGCTCGACTTGACCTCGCGCGCCGTAACCTTGAGCAGCTTGCTCTCGGCTAGCTCCACGACCTCTTTGGTGTCGGTGGGGGCGTTATATGCCAGCGCGTTGATCTCGTTGGTGGCGCCGATCAGCTCACGCAGCATCGAATCGCGGCGAACGATGGCGGCATGGTGCTGCCAGTTGACGAGCGACAGGGTCTGACCCATCAACTCCAAAATGTACGCTTCGCCGCCCACGGCATCGAGCTTGTTGATGCTTCGCAGGTAATCGATCAGCGAGATGGAGTCGATGGGAATGCGGCTGTTGTACATATCGACCATCGCGGTATAGATGGTCTTATGAATGGGCCGGTAGAAGTCATCGGGCTGCAGCTCGACCTGGGCCTCTTCGACCACCTCGGGCGATAGCAGCATAGCGGCCAGTACATTGGCCTCTGCATCTTGGTTTTGGGGAAGACCCAACTTTGAGCCGCGGTCCTCAACCGTCAGCCCGGTCTCCCTATCGTCATATGCCATGAGCATCCTCATTCATATCGCTTGCGAGCATCCATAGTATCAGCCACGGTCCCAAAACGCGCCGCACGCGGCCAATCATCACCGAACCAAACGGATGAACGGTCCTGTACACAGGACTTCGACGCGACGTTCACTATGACACTCACTCAGCGCAAAAAACAAAAGGGCGCCCTGGTTTCCCAGAGCGCCCTTCTTAGAACAAGATTGTTGCGTTGCAGCAAATGCTACTCGGCAGCAGCCTCAGTCTCGACCTCGGCGGTCTCGGCCTCGGCGACCTCAGCGGCCTCCTCGACCTCAGCCTCGGCAGCGAGCTCCTCGGCGGTAACGCCGACGAGAACGACAACCTCGGCCTTGATCTCGCGGTACAGCGAGATGGCAACGGTGTGGGCACCGGCAACCTTGATGGGCTTACCGAGCTCGACGCGCTTGCGGTCGATGTCCATACCGAGCTGAGCCTTGATGGCGTCAGCGATCATAGCGGCGGTAACGGAGCCAAAGAGGATGCCCTCGTCGCCGACCTTGACGTCAACGGTGACCGTCTTGCCCTCGAAGGCAGCCTTGGTCTCGTTGGCGGTAGCCAGACGGACGGCCTCGCGCTTGGCGATGTTGTTGCGACGCTCGTCAAGCTGCTTGAGGTTGCCCTTGGTGGCGGCAACAGCGAGCTTCTTGGGGAACAGGAAGTTCTCAGCGTAACCCTGAGCGACCTCTACGACGTCACCCTCGCCGCCCTTGCCCTTGATCTCATCGAGAAGAATAACCTTCATGATGCGTCTCCCTTCTTAGCCGCGGTCGCGGTTGCCACGAGAGGAAACCACGGGGACGGTGTACGGCAGGAGAGCCATCTCGCGGGCGCGCTTGATGGCGTTGGCGATGTCATGCTGATGCCGCGTGCAAGCGCCAGTGACGCGACGGGGCTTGATCTTGCCACGGTCGGTCATGTACTTACGGAGAAGCTGAGTGTCCTTATAGTCGATGAACTCAGTGTTCTCCTTGCAGAACTGGCAGTACTTACGACGCGGCTGACGTGCAGAAAAATCATTAGCCATGTCAAAATACCTTTCATTTGGCAACTTCGGCGAACCGAAGCCGCCTCTCACTCAAAAATAGGTGAACAACCCTTAGAACGGGATGTCCTCATCGTAGACGTCGACCGCAGGCGGCGTGGCCACCGGTGCGGCAGGACGTGCTGCGGGCGCTGCGGGGGCGTAACCGCCCTGATCGTAGCCACCCTGGCCACCACGGGAGCTCATAAACTCGATCTCATCGACGATGACCTCAAGCTTGCTCCGGCGCTGGCCGTCGCGCTCCCAAGAGCTGTAGCGCAGCTTGCCCTCGATCGCGACCTTGTTTCCCTTTGCCAGGAAACGGCTCACGGCCTCGGCGCGGGTGCCGAACATGGTGCAGTCGACAAAGTTGGGATAGTCCTCCCACTCGCCAGTCTGCGCGTTGCGGCGACGATCGTTCACGGCGACGCCAAAGGACAGAACCTGGGTTCCGCCGGCGGTGGCGCGCAGCTCGGGATCGCGGGTGAGGTTACCGGTGATGTTCACTCGATTGATGCTCATAACTCACTACTTCCTCTTGGGGCACAAGCCCAGTCCAAAACGACAGTCTTACTCCTGGTCGTCGCGACGGACGATCATGTGGCGGACCACAGCGTCGGTGATGCGCAGGACGCGATCAAGCTCGGCGATCTGGGTAGGATCTGCGTGGAAGTTGATGAGGGTGTAGTCACCATCGGTGAGGTCGTTGATCTCGTAGGCGAGCTTGCGCTTGCCCCACTCGTCAACGGAGTCGACCTTGCCAGCGCCCTCAGCGATCGTGGTATCGATACGCTTCATAACAGCGAGACGAGTCTCGGGGTCGAGCGACGGGTCAACAAAGAACAGCAGTTCATAAGCCTTCATATTGTCACCTCCTCTGGGCAAATGTGGCTTCAGGTCGTGAAGGTGCGCCTGAAGCAGGAAAAGACTTGGTAATAATATCTTTCAACCTCCCAGGCCGCAAGAATATGCAGCTACAACCTCATGACCTCCACATATGCCCATGCTCGCACCACGTTTCATGCGCATTCCAACCAAATGCTGACCAAAAGCTTGACGAATCTGTGGACAAGATACGGTGCCGCGGAGACAAGCTGAGCCAAGCCGCAGGTCAACGGGCACAAGGCTGTGGTCGCGAAATACATACCAGTGGTCCACAGCACCACCCAAAGATTTTTAAATTCATTACCAAGTCGCTTATGAATACCCCTTTTGAACAATTGAGTTGATCAACCACGCTGGTCGGAAGCCGTTTTTTTTGGCACCTCAAACCCCACTGCAACGCCAAGCGCGGCCGAACGTTTTAAAAAATGCCAACTTTTCTGTTTGCACTTTGCGATTCCTCGTGTATACTGACTTTCGCATTTAACGGAGAGTTGTCCGAGTGGCCGAAGGAGCACGATTGGAAATCGTGTAGGCGTCAAAAGCGTCTCCAGGGTTCAAATCCCTGACTCTCCGCCAGTTAATTCCAAAGCAGGCCTTTGAGCCTGCTTTGTTTTTACCCCACGCGGAGGGGTGGCAGAGTGGTTGAATGCGGCGGTCTCGAAAACCGTTTGGCCTGTATAAGGTCACGAGGGTTCGAATCCCTCCTCCTCCGCCATTTTGGTTGAGAAAGCTCCCGGGAATGGGAGCTTTTTTGTTATCGAAATACATCTCGATCCCGCGCTTCCCCAAACGTGTACGTCAGCCTCCAAAAACGACATTTTTCGACATCTTTGGAGGCTGACGTACACGTTTGGATTGAGCTCACGGGAGTGGCACTATTCGGAAGGTGTCTCCTCGTCTCGCACGCCTTTCCAGTTGCGGATAAGTGCCTTGCGTAGTTCGTTTTGTTTTCTCTGGTACCCGGTGTCGGTACAGCGAGGCATGCCGAGTGCTTCGCGAATGTTGTTCATGGCGCGGTGAAAGGCGAGCTGACTACTGAACTGAGCCGAAGTGAGCGTAATGATTCGATATCCCATATGGGAAAGAACGGCCTCTCGCTCCGCATCTGCTCCCTTGCGCTCGAGCTCATCGTGAAAACCGCCCTTATATTCGATACCGAGCTCCCTGCGCTTATAGGTCACGAGCGCATCGATTTTGATTGTTCGAGCTTTGGCGCAATGCCAGAGACGTTGAGGGGTCTCGAGCGGTTTGTTGAGTTCGATACCTCGGATGCCAACGCCGCCTTCGCTTGTTGGGAGCGAGAGGGCGATTGCCGAAGCGGTCTCCATAGGCGAGGCCGAGTGATCGTAGATGTGCCTGAGCGCGAGCCGTGCACGTGTGGCACCGGGTTTGCCGGGGTGCCGATCGAGCAGTTCGGTTATTTCATCCTTGGAGGTGGTGGCTGGTTGCTCGGTATAAGGGTCGGCGGGATTGAGCCTCATGCGATAATCGCCGCAAACTTCATAGCCATATTCGAGATATTCGATCCTATCCATCCACTCGGCAGCAAGCACGAAGGTGAAGGCTTCGTCGGTGATGAAGATTCCGGGCGTCAACTCGTTAATATGCTCGTAGGGAAGTTTTTGTCCAAGAATGTGGCAAACGACGCCTTTGGTACGAATTCGCTCAAATTCGAATACAACCGCGATATCGATAGTCTTAAGCATATCGGACGGAATGCCGCAGTCGGTAAGGGCCTGTCGTATGCGCGCAACACGTTGCTGGGTGGAGATGCCTTGTGCGCCTATCTGGTAGTCGTGCCGCGCAAGAGACTGAACCAAATTCTGGGGTGCATGATGGACAAGCCATGCGGTTTTATGCGAAATGAGAACAGGGGTATCCATTGAGGGCCTCTCGCTCTGAGCCGGTATCCAACTCTTATGTCCGTTGAAGTGGGGAAATATACCGGATGTGAGTAAATCAACTCACTCATGCTGTGAGCTCAATCCAAACATGTACGTCAGCCTTCAAAGATGTCGGAAAATGTCGTTTTTTTTGGGGGGTGACGTACATGTTCTGGACCCCTGGCATTCCAGCAACGCCACGCCCCCACCCGGTCCCGACCGTTTACCGAGCAATAGGGTCGCCACGCGCGCCAACCATGTACTATGTACGGGCATTGTCTAAACCCACAATCCAAAGGACCCCATCTTGCCCGTTGCCGCCGCTATGATCGTTACCGCACACGCCTCGGATGCCATGGTTGCCATCCCGTTTTGGCTCGAGATGTTCGCCGTCGTCGCGGCATCGATCTCGGGCGTGTTGGTCGCACGCGAGCACAAACTCGACCTGGTGGGCGCCGTCGCGCTCGCCGTGGTCTGTGGACTGGGCGGCGGTCTTTTGCGCGATATGACGCTGCAGGTGGGCAACGTCTACATCCTCAACCAACCGATGGCGCTCCCGCTCTCCATCGCCACCGCGGCCATCATCTACATCTTCCCGGCAATCGTCGACAAGCCCGAAAAGCTCATTCCCCTGCTCGATATCATCTCGGTGGGTATTTATGCGGCAACCGGCGCAGACAAGGCGCTGGTCTACGGCTTTGCGCCGGCGGTGTGCATCATGATGGGCTTTTTTACCGCGGTGGGCGGCGGCATGCTGCGAGATGGTTTTATGGGTGTGGTGCCGGGTATCTTCCAACGCACCAACTTCTATGCCATCGCGGCCATCGCCGGATCGGCAAGCTATGTTTGCCTTGTCATGAGCGGCTTGGTCAGCAATGTCGTCGCACTGGTCGTTTGCGTCGTGGTGACCATGGGACTACGCTGGCTGTCGCTGCGCTTTGATATCAAAAGCCCCACCGAGGATGACATCGCACGCTTTTTGCACCGCAAAAAGTAGGTGGCGCGGGCTCATCCTTCGAAATGCAACCGAGAGGTTCTTTTAGAGCGCCCACGCGTTGGGTACCCTGTTAGGTGCATGTCGAGCATCTGACGAAGGATTCACTATGCCCTGTAATCAATTCCCGTCGACCCAGCGCCGTAAAGCGTGGGGCCGCATCACGATCTTATTCGCGCTCATCGCTCTAGCGGTCACCGCGCTTCCCACGGCGTCGTTCGCCGGCACGGACACCGCAGGCAACGTACTTGCGACCGACAATGACGCCAATTCGTCCGGCGTCGAAGGTGACCTGTACTGGGCAGGTCAGGCCCTCAACTTGGACGATGCGTCCATCGGCCGCGACATAATTGCAGCAGGCGAGAGCCTCTCCATCCGCGACTGCACGGTGGGCGGCGCCGTCCGCTTGGCGGCACGCACTATCGATATCGCCAAGACCACGGTTGATGGCAGCGTCACGGTCGTCGGTCAGCACGTTGTGCTCAATTCCGACAGCACCGCCAACTGTTTTTACGCGATAGGCGAGACGGTTGCCCTGCGCGGCTCTACCAAGTCGGCAGCGCTTGCGGGCGACACGGTGACCATCGATGGCACCGTCGAGGGCGATGTCGAGGTTTGGGCCGACAAGCTCATCCTGGGCAAGAACGCCCACATCACCGGCACCGTGAACGCGCACGTCTCCGAGGACCCCGAGCGTGCCGCAGGAGCCGAGGTAGGCGCGCTCAAGATCGACCGCACCGAGAACGAGGATACTTCCACCGTTAACGATGTCATCGGCGGTATCGTCGCCGCGGCACTCTCGACCTGCTTTGTCGCTCTGCTGCTCGAGCTCGTCTTTCCGCGCGCGACCGCCAGCGCCGCCGGCATGCTCCACCAGCGCCCCATACCCCTGTGGGTGAGCGGTCTTCTGGGCACGATTGCTATCGTCCCCGCCGTCCTACTGCTAATTATCTCTATCGCTGGTCTGTCGCTTGCCGGAGCCCTCTTGTGCGGCGTTATCGGCATCGCGTTGGTGTCGAGTGCCTTTGCGGGGTGCGCGATCTCCCGCATGGTCGGACACAACCAAAACCGCTACGCCATGGCAGCCGTGGGCGGCGTAATCGCAGGCGCCCTCACGGGGCTTCCCCTCGTAGGTGACTTCATCAGCGGCGTAGCCTTTGTCTTTATGCTCGGCTACGTTATCCAGATCATCTGGCGCAACGCCCACCTCAAGCCGCAGCAGCCGGCTAACATGCCAGGACTCCCCACCGCTTAGCCACCAACCACCACAAAGGTGCCAGGTTACTTTGCACCAACAAACGAAGCGGGGCACTCGGTCATGTCGACCGGGTGCCCCGCTTTTCTTGGAGGGTTCTCTAGTAACTTTTTCAAAACCAATGATCATCAGGTCGGTAGGCCTGTGCGTCACTCGCTACGGAGGCAGCACGCCATTAAGCAGGGGGGCAATTATTTTTCACGACGACCGCCTCCCCGCTTGATGACGAGCGCGACAACAATAGCCGCCACTCCGATGGCAGCCAAAGCCGCCACCAGCACCAACGTTCTATCTCCCATCGAGGGCATAAAGCCTCGACTTGCTTCTTTGCTTGGAGTGTTGAGCACCGACAGTTCAATCGAACCCGTCCCGGCATCAGCGGTATCAACCCGCAGAGGGCTTTCGGCCGACACGGTCACCTTGGGCTTCGCGGCTGCAACCTGTTTAACGTCCAATCCCTCGGACGTAACCGTTACCGTTCGCTTGCCCTCAAAGGCGGTGTATCCCTTGGGAGCCGCGACCTCTTCGACGGTGTAGACACCCGCGTCCACACCGCTCAATTCCACATGGCCGTCCGCGCCCGTGGTGACGCACGCGGCGGCATCCGTCGACCACGAGCCGTCGGTCGTTAGGATGCGCCCGCGGTCATCGATGATGCGCAGCTTGGCGCCCGCGAGCGGTTTATCGTCCGAGCTTGAGCGCTTGATCAGACTGAGTCCCCAGGTGTAGGCGCACGCGTCATCGCTCGGCGTGCGGGTGAAGCCGGCGTCGCCGGACTGGTCGGCGAGAGGAGAGCGCGGGTAGCGCAGGCAGACCTCGTTGGGGTTGCCCTTGGTAGCGCCCCTATTGCAGCTGGCCCCCAACGGCGCATCGTAGACAGCAACCACGCGGGCGCCCGCGGTGAAGGCGTCGACCCCGCCGAGCGCGGCGATGAGGTCGCCGGTGCGCACGGTGAAGGTCTTACCGTCGACCGCCACCTTGGTGGCGCACTGGGCCGTGATGTCGGTCCAGCCCTTCGCGGGCTCGGTGCCGACGCGGCCGTCCTTGTCGGTCTGGACCGCGTCGAAGCCGCCGTCCGCGCCCGCCGCCACGTACACGCGCATGCCCGCGGCGACCTTGGAGGGGTCGAGCCCCGCGCTCATGGTGTCGACGAACCGCACCGTATAGGTGTCGTAGGCCGTGAGGCCCGCCGGGACCGTGGCAGAGAGGCGCCAGTACAGGTCGTCGGCGACCGTGGCGTCGGCGGCCTTCTGCCAGGCGGCGGTGCCGTCCTCCAGCACATGCTTTTGGACCTTGGGGGTCGCGGCCTTGGGCTTGACGGTGACGGCGCTGCCGCCCACCAGGGCCATGATCGGCGCGGTGCCGGCCTCGCCCCGGGCGATGGCGTCGTCGTCGGCGACGATGAGCCAGTAGCCGCAGGGCAGCTCGGCCGCCGTGCCCGCGTTAAGGGCCACGGAAGTTGCGTCGGCATTGCAAATCGCGCGGGCAAGCTTTGCCGTCAGCGCGGTCGTCATATGCCCGTCGGCATTCATCCATTCGGCAGTCTCTTGCGCCGCCGATGCCGAGCCATCAAGCCCCGCATCATAAAGCACGGGAAGAACGGCTTGACGAACCGCGCCATTCGCCCACGTTACGTCAGTTGCAATTTTATGGCCAGCATCGTCATCATCGATAACTGTCGCCGAAAAGAGCTGGTACGCGTCATACCGCGTCGCGACTGTACCGTCCACCGTAATGGCACCGGTGTCGGCAGCACGAGCCGTCCTGGGCAGCATCGCAAAAGAGAACATAGCGACCGTAGCTATCGTCGCGACGGCCAACAAGCGGCACCAAAGCCTACTCACGGCGACCACCTCGATCTTGATCGCGATGGCGGTGAGCATGCATCCATGTCGCGGCAAAGCACAGCAGCGAAGCGCCAGCCAGATACGTCATAGTCAAGCCGGCACCGCCTGCCTCGGGAAGCGTGGTCGAGTATCTGTTGGTAAAAGTCGGCGGGGTCGAAGAGCCATTGTCGTAGGTGACGGTGGCGACGAGATTCCTCTCACCGTTGTCCACCTTAACCGTGACCTTGTGCTGGGTCCTGTCGTAGGTGATGTGGTCCTTGACGTTGTTCTCGGCGCCCTCGGGGACGACCTCAGAGATGGTATAAGTATAGGTATCGGGCTTGTTGTAGTCGACGTTGAAGGAGACGTTGCCCATGGCATCGTTGGTCACCGTTTGGAGCACCCTGTCCTTGTCATCCTTGAGCGCGAACGAGAACTGACCTTCCTTGAACGTTCCGCCTGCGAGCACCTTCTCTGCGTTAATAACCGCCTTGCCCGTCATGCGGTTGTCGTAGACCCAGATCTCGTCCTTCTTTGTATCGTCGATGATCTCCGCACCGTCGACGATGTCCTTTGCCTTAGTTAGCGCAGCCTGATAATCCTTGTCGCTCGCGCTGCCCTTGAGCATGATCCACGTGGGATCGGCCTTGGCATAGCCAACAGGCGCCTTGGTCTCCACGAGCTGATAGAGCACGCAATTACTCATCTTCTTGTCGCTTGTGCCGAACGAGATTTTGCCGTTGGCGTCGGTGGGGACGTCGATCGCGGCCTCGTCAAACGGCGTTCTGGCGTTCTCTACATTTCCGTCATCCGCAACCTGGCCCATATCCACGCTGTAGAGTGTGAACTTCGCCCCCTCGAGCGTCGCGCCAACCTGCTGGGCGTCGTACTTGGTCATCGTGATGCTGTAGCCGTTGCCGCCCGCGCTGGCGGACGCATTTTGAATCTTCCATTTTTGCTCGTCGACCGCCGAACCCTCCGTCACCCCCGCAAGCTCGGCGGTGTTGGAAAGGGACACCTCTTCGCCGGGGTTTCCGGTCGGGATAACCTCATACTCGACCTTGAGGTATTTCCCGTCGGGCACCTCAAGAGTCAACTTCGTACGCGAGCCAGATTCATCCTTGACTTGCTCCATCTTCGACGAATAGTCCTTATCAGCCAGCGGTGACCAGGCACCATTCACCTGCTCATAGACCTTAAACGTCGACGGCACCAGCGCGCACTTGGCATCCATGGTATCGACGAGCTCAAGGAAGTCGGTGCCATTTTTAAGGGCAACGGCAGACTCGTTAACAAGAATGGTGTATTTGATGCGATTGCTATTGGCAACCTGCTCGCCGGACTTTTTGATGACGTTGTTCTTAATGATGACGTCACCTTTACCGGAATCGAACTTTTTAACTCCTGACCCCGCGCTGGCCTTGTTGGTGAACTTCACCTCGTTTGTGGAGGTATCGAGCTCGCCGCGCTTGACCGCCGTCTTGTACGTGAGCTTTGCGTAGCCGGCATAGCTTTCAAGCTCAGTCGTGGGGATGGAGAAGGTGACCGTATTGCCGTTGCGGCTGACGTTGTCGGCGGCGAGCGTCCGACCCGTAACGACCTCCTTGGCCTCGCCTCCGCGATGAAGCCCCGTATGTTTATCATAGGGGTTCTGCACGAGCGTATACTTTGCGGAATTCGCAACATAGCTCATACCATCCGGAAGGCTATCAACGATATTCAGCGGTTTCCCGCCCAGCTTTCCAGCTCCATAGTATTCGAACTCGCCATTTGCGCCCTTATTACCCTTTTGGCGGTTTGCATACACCGTCCAGTCGACGATCCAGGCGCCCTTCTCATCCGAGCCGTCAACGGTATGCCAATCGAAGTTCTCAGCCCAAGACACCTTCGACTCCGCTTCCGGCTTCTCGACCGCGGGCATCGTTTCTCGGTTGACAACGTACTTGATGGGTTCGGTGAACGGCCACTGTAGTCTCAGGCCCGGCGCTTCGACCGCTGCGAAGTTTGAGTACCAGCCCGACAGCGCTTCTGATGTGGTATCGTAGGTGATAACGGCGTAGTCCTCGTTCTCGAGAGCGGCTTTCACGTTGTCGGTAACGATGATTTTGAGGTCGTAGTTTTTCTTTGTTTCATTACCCGGATAGCTGGTCGTTGGTCTCCAGTCGGTGCCCGGAACCAGCTCGGTATTGCCGATTTTAATGGTAATGGAGCTTTCGTCGACACCAAGTTTCTGCGACCATGCCGACTGAAACGTGTCCTTCACCGTCACCTCGCCTGGATGGGCCGCATTGACGATCGCCTTCAGCGCGACCTTCGTCTCCCACGTCGCCCTGCCCGTCGTCGCCGCCTCATCGTATCTCACGAGCCTCTTGGTGATCGGCACAACACCCGTCAGCTGCGGCGTGAAACTGCCATCATCCGTACCGGAAACGGAACCTTTGCGCTCGATGGTCGCGCTGTTGCGCACGGTGTCGTACGAGTTCGTATCGTTCATCTTGGTGTGATAAACGATGCAGTAGGTGGCATATTTATCGTTAAGGTTGTCCGGGAACGTATAGGAAAAGGTATCTTTCGACGAATCAAGAGCACGCTCGTAGATCTTGACTCCATCCGATTCTGACGTACCTTTGTAAACCGTGTAACTCCCCGTATACGTTTGTTTAGCGTCCAACTTATCGGTGAACTTGTAGCCACTCATGTCAGCCTTGAGCTCGCCTTGGTTGAGTTTGACTGTCCATGCGATGTCGGACGGGGTGCCCTTGCCCGTCTTCTGAATCATGTCATAACGGAAGCTGCTGGGTGCGACGCCCTCAATCTTGCCGCTAGGACGATCGCCGACGCCCCACTCCCAGGCTGCTGTGTTTTTGGATGCAGGTTGATTGTGGATGAACTCTCCGTTTTTCGCGGAGATATCTCTCTTCAGCTTGGTTTCATACGTAATCGTATGGACACCTTGGGGAAGGCTGCCCAAGTTCTCGATGGTCGCGGTCTGACCTTCGATTTTTGGCTGCGATCCAATCGTCTTGTTATCGAGCTTAAAGCTGTCTTTCACAAATTCGAAGTTGGCGCCCAGCGTATCGGTGAACTTGACGTTCGTGGCATATGACTCGACGGTGAGTTTAACGGTCCAGGTCACCTTGGCCACGCCGTCGGCGCCCTGGGAGAAGGCCCCCGACTTCTCCCCCGTGACATTGCCGTCCTTGGTGGGGATATTGATCGTTCCCATACCGGGGAACACGACAGATGCGTTGCCACCAGAACCGACATCCTTGTTTTTAAGCTGGAACGAGAAGTTCGCCGCGACATGAACGTCTGCGGGATTGGACGAGAGCCACGCCTCGTCAAACGTAAAGATAACCTTGTTGCCCTTGATCTTCCATGTGCCAGCCTTGGCGGCGGTAGCCTCCGGACCCTCCATGAGGTCGCCACCGTCGTTATCGTCGACGACAATGGTATCGAGAAACTCATAGACAGCGATGTTATTCCCGGGCTTAGGCTCCTTGCCGGTGTTGAACATTGCCGAGAAAGCTCCATAGAGCTTCGAAGTAGACGTTACAGCGCTATCGAGCTTTTGAGTATGGCTCTCGTCGGTAAACAGCCCAACCGTAACGTCCGCCGTCGTCCCATCAATCACAATCGGCGTCGGCGTGCTCACGTCCTCGGCGCGCACGGGGGCCGCACCGTAAAACACTGCGGCGGTGAGGCAAATCAAAATGAAAATCAGAGCCGCCATACCCAGCGACCGTGAGCGGTGTGCGTCCATAGTTGTCCCCTAATTCCTACAACACAGTGTGGAATACGGCGAATCGTCGGATCGAACACAAGCCCCAACATCAACGAGAACCTACCTAGCGCATTGCAAGAACCCATTGGGGAGTACCTTCTAAGACGGTTCGTCTATGCCACAATGCATAAAATAATATATAGATACCAATCATGTAAACCGCAGGTCAATAGGTCTTTTAATTTAATACCAGTTGATATTTATCTGTTAACAGTTTTGCATCATACCGGCTATATTCAGTGGAATTATGTATATGTTTAAACAACTTTACTTTGGCTGGGAAGCCAATCGGAGGGATAGTCGCCCCAGCTGTGATGCAAACTAACCCGTCCCCCTTGCACCAAAAAGGGCGCCGACCATCGCGGTCGACGCCCTTTCTTGTTAGACGCTATAAAGCCCAGCGCTTATTTGTTGACCTGGCCGGCGCGGACGGCAGCCTTCTTGCGGTCGGTGGCGTTGAGCAGACGCTTGCGTAGGCGGATGTTCTTGGGAGTAATCTCGACCAGCTCGTCGTCGGCGATGTACTCCAGCGCCTCCTCCAGCGAGAAGGTGCGGGGCGGCACCAGCTGGACGGAGATATCGGAGGTCGAGGAACGCTGGTTGCCCAGGTTCTTGGTACGGGCGATGTTGACGACCATGTCGCCAGCCTTGCTGCGCTCGCCCACGATCATGCCCTCGTAGCACTCGGTGCCCGGCTCAACAAACAGCTGGCCGCGCTCCTGCAGCGTACCCAGAGCGTAGGCAACGGCCTTCTCGGTGGTCATGGAGATCATGGCGCCGTTCTGACGGTTGCCGATCTCGCCGGCGTAGGGACCGTACTCCAGGAAGGTGTGGTAGAACACGCCCTCGCCGTGGGTGACATTCATGATGCGGTTCTTAAGACCCATGATGCCGCGGGTCGGGATCTTAAACTCGAGGTGCGTCACGATGCCCGAGGTGTCCATACTCGTCATGATGCCGCCGGAGGTACCGAAGACCTCAACGACCTTGCCCGAGTACTCGTCCGGGCACTCGACGACAGCCTGCTCGACGGGCTCCATCTTGTTGCCGTTCTCGTCCTTCTTAAACAGAACGCGGGGACGGCCGACCTGGAACTCAAAGCCCTCGCGGCGCATGGACTCCATCAGGACGGACAGGTGCAGGATGCCGCGGCCCGAGACCTCGACGCCGCTCTTGTCCTCGAGCTCCTCGATCTTCATGGTCACGTTGTTCTCGGCCTCGTTGAACAGGCGCTCCTTAAGCTGACGGGCGCCCACGATGTCGCCATCGCGGCCGACGAGCGGGGAGGTCGAGGCCTCAAAGACGATGGACAGGGTCGGCGGGTCGATCTCGATGGGCTCGAGCTCGACGGGGTTCTCGGGGTCGGTGTAAACATCGCCGATATCGGTGCGGTCAATACCCACGACAGCAGCGATATCGCCAGCGCCGACTTCCTGGCACTCGGTACGGCCCAGGTAGTCGAAGGTAAAGAGCTGCTTGACGGTAGCGGTGGCACTGGAGCCATCGTTCTTGACAACCAGGATCTGGTCGCCCTGGTGGATGGTGCCGGAGTACACGCGACCGATGCCGATACGACCAACGAAGTTGGAGTGGTCGATGGTCACGCATTGCATGGCCAGCGGGGCGTTCTCGTCAACCTCGGGCGCGGGCATATCGTCGATGATCATGTCGAGCAGCGGGTACATGTCCATATTGCCGTCGTTAGGGTCAAGGCGGGCAAAGCCATTCATGGCGCTGGCGTAGACCACGTGCTCCATGGCGAACTCAAGCTGGTCGTCGGTGGCGCCCAGGTCGGCCATGAGGTCCAGGCAGTCGTTGTAGGCCTTCTCGGGGTTGGCGCCCGGACGATCGATCTTGTTGATGACGATCATGATCTTAAGGCCGGTGTCGATAGCGTGACGCAGCACGAAGCGGGTCTGGGGCATGGGGCCCTCAAAAGCGTCGACCAGCAGCAGGGCGCCGTCGGCCATACGCAGCACGCGCTCGACCTCGCCGCCAAAGTCGGCGTGGCCCGGGGTGTCGATGACGTTGATCTTGACGTCCTTGTACTCGATAGAGATGTTCTTGGCGAGAATCGTAATGCCGCGCTCGCGCTCCTGGTCGTTGGAATCCAGGACGCGGTCCTCGACCTGCTGGTTGGCACGGAAGGCGTCCGTGGCACGCAGGAGCTTGTCGACCATCGTCGTCTTGCCGTGGTCGACGTGAGCGATGATGGCGATGTTCCTCAGATTGTCTACGCGCATGTAGTTCCCCTATCTTCTATCTATATACAACCGGCACGCGTATGCGGCCCGCCCAGCGATACAACGCTCAGCGGGAATATTGAGCCTTTTACCGAAAACTCGTTTATTTTAGCGATTTTAGATGAGAGGGGTTTCCTCACCTGCAGGTTCAGGGTCGCTCCACATAAAACCATCGCCGGCGCCCATGCCCTCATACAGCACATATGCCGAAAAACCACTCTCGAGCGTGGTTTCGAAGAAGCTCACGAGCAGAGCATCGTGATAGCCGCCGTCAATCTCGACGCAGCCGGTGTAGCCGATGGCATAGCGAGCGATACGGCCCAGGCCCTCGTCCTTAAGACCCATCTTGTGCTCGGAGATAAAGTTGGTGGCCGCCTCGAGGCACGCCTCTTCGCCATCCTCATCGAGCGCCGCCAGATAACGGTTGGAAGCGGCGTCCTCAATTGCCACGACCACGCCAGGGTTTTCACCGGCGGCAAGGTCGTCCAAGAACGCGCCGATCAGATCGCACACCATGGCGTCGAGCTCGGCGGAGACGTTACCGGCGTCCTGCATATCCTGTGCCATCTTTAGACCTTCCCATCGAGTCTGGCGTCGTTACAGTTCTTGTGCCTCGGCGGCGATCCTGGCGGCAGCGTCGCGGGCGCGCATCATGTCCGCTGCGCGCTTGTCGAGCACCTTGATCTGACTGGTCAGCATTACCGCATCGACCACACCCCAGATCACAAGGCCCGTAGAGATCGAAAACCCAAGCGCACCAACTGTACCACGAAGGCGCGAGCAGATTGCCGCGACAAGGACGGAGACGACAACCATCTTGATAAACGAGCCGCGGCGCTCGCGAAGCGTGCGGGCCTGCGTCACATAGGCAATGCGAGCCGTCTCAGAAGCCTCCGAGCGCATCTGGGCCTCGCGGGCGATCGCAGCCGCCTCAGCCGACATACCGCCAGCCATCAGCGAACGCTCCGCAGCCTGGACGCCCCGCATTTAGAAGTCATCGGGGGAGAGCGTATGGACGAACTCGTCGAACTTCTCGAACTCTTGCTCGTCGTCAACTTCCTCGGCATGGGCAGAAACGGTGCCCAGGCGATTCATGATGTCGTCCTCCACAAACATGGGGGCATTGCTGCGCACGGCAAGGGCAATGGCATCACTGGGGCGGGCGTCGATCTTGCGCTCGTCACCATCGGCCAGTACGACGATCGTCGCGTAGAACACCGGCGGCTCGGCGCGAACGATCTCGATGCGCTCGAGCTTGGCGCCCAGGGCGCTAACAGTATCGAGCAGCAGGTCATGGGTAATCGGGCGCTCGGCGCGGCCGCTATCGATGCCGCGGCTAATGGCAGCAGCCTCAAACGAACCAGTCTGAATGGAAAGGGAACGCAACGGCGCGGGCGAGTCCGATTTGCTGCAGCGCTCGCGAAGCACGATAAGCGATGGCACGGGACCGGCGGCCATGACGATGGTCTCTATGTCGACACGAACCATGGAACACCTCCGGTACGTAGCGGATAACACGCGGCAGGGTCGCCGCATTGAATAGCTATACTACCCAATCTTTCGCACAGCACACAAAACCAAAATGAGATTTATCGCAGACAAGAAAAAAGCCCCGAGGCAACGCCTCAGGGCTCTTCACAGTTTTGATGGTGGACCTGACAAGATTCGAACTTGTGACCTCCCGGTTATCAGCCGGACGCTCTAACCAACTGAGCTACAGGTCCATCATGGTGGAGGTTAGGGGGATCGAACCCCTGACCTCAGGCTTGCAAAGCCCGCGCTCTCCCAGCTGAGCTAAACCCCCACGGAGACAGTAATAAACACCCCAGCGGCGACTCGGCTCTCGCTGGGGTGTTTATTGCGAAAGAAAGTGGTGGACCTGACAAGATTCGAACTTGTGACCTCCCGGTTATCAGCCGGACGCTCTAACCAACTGAGCTACAGGTCCATCGCGCAAGGGATATATTAGACGAGTCGTTACGCGCGCGTCAACAACTTTTTTTGAAAATCTTTGAAGGGTGTTCGCCCCGGTCGCACGGCGGCATGTGAAGTCGCCTACTCGGACAGTCCTGACTCGCACAGAGAGCACATTAAGTGCTCTCAGGCTCGTGCGGAGCTCGCGATCGACTTCACATGCCGCCGTGCGACCGGGGCGAACACGAGTCCCAAGGTTTTCAAAAAAGCGGTCGGCGCGCAGTGCGCCGACCGCCGATATATGGGGTCTGATATTTTCTACCAGTTAGGGCCTCTTACTCGTCGAGGAGATCTTCCGGCATGTCGTTGCCGTCGCCTAGATCGACAGGGGTTTCTTCGGGGGCGGAGCCGTTTTCTGTGGCTTCGCCTTCGGGCTTCTCTTTGGCGGCTGTCATGCGGGCCACGGCGCATATGCGGTCGTTGTCGTCGACGGTCATCATCTTGACACCCTGGGTGGCGCGGCCGGTCTGGCTGATCTCGTCGGTCTTGACGCGAATGACCGTCGCACCCTCCGTCACGATGAACAGCTCGTGCTGCGGGCCCACCGTCTTCATTGCCGCGAGGTTGCCCTTGCGCTCGGTCATTTGAATGGTGTAGACGCCCTGGCCGCCGCGATTCTGCTCCGGGTAGTCCGCGACCGGCGTGCGCTTGCCGTAGCCGCGCTCGGTGATGACGAACAGATCACCGTTGCCGTTAGTGACTTCCATGCCCAGAACGCTCACGCCGTCCTTCATACCGATACCGCGAACGCCGCTGGTATCGCGGCCGGTGGCGCGCACCTGCTCCTCGGAGAACATGATCGCCTTGCCTGCGGTGGTGGCCAGGATAATCTTGTCGCCCTCGCGCACGCGGCGCACATTCAGCAGCGCGTCGTCGTCACGCAGGTTGATAGCGATCAGGCCGTCGCGACGGCTGCGGTCATATGCGCTCATCACGGTCTTCTTGACCATGCCGCTCTTTGTGGCAAACATCAGGTACTCGTCGGCCGGGAACTCGCGGCAGCTGATGACGCTCGCGATCTTCTCGCCCTCCTCGAAGGGCAGCAGGTTGACGATCGCGGTACCGCGCGCCTGGCGCGTACCCACCGGCAGCTCGTGCACCTTCAGACGATAGACCTTGCCCTTGCTCGAGAAGAACAGCACGTACTCGTGCGTGGACGCGATGAACATCTCATCGATAACGTCATCCTCTTTGAGGTTGACGCCCGACACGCCCTTGCCACCGCGCTTCTGGGCACGGTAGGCAGCCACCGGGATACGCTTAACGTAGCCGGTGTGGGTGATGGTCACGACCATATCCTCGTCGGCGATGAGGTCCTCGACATCCAGGTCCTTCTCAACCTGGCTGATCTCGGTGCGGCGCTTGTCGCCAAACTTCTTGGAGATCTCGCGCATCTCTTCCTTGATGACGCCCAGGATCTTCTCCTCGTGCGCCAGCAGGTCCTCGTAGTAGGCGATGGCGCGGCGCAGGCCGTCCAACTCTTCTTGGATCTTGTCGCGCTCCAGGCCGGTCAGGCGGCGCAGCTTCATCTCGAGGATGGCCGTGGTCTGCTCGGGCGTAAAGCCAAAGCGCTCGATCAGGCGGCTGCTGGCCTCGGAGTCGGTCTGCGAGGAGCGGATGATGCTAATGACCTCGTCGATATGGTCAAGGGCCATCAGGTAACCCTCGAGGATATGAGCGCGGGCCTGGGCTTTCTTAAGGTCGAAGCGGGTGCGGCGGGTGACGACGTCGACCTGGTGGTCGATGTAGTGCTGCAGCATCTCGCGCAGGCTCAGGCATTTGGGAACGCCGTTGACGAGTGCCAGGTTGTTGGCGCCAAAGGTCGTCTGCAGCGAGGTGTACTTATACAGGTTGTTGAGCACGACCTGCGGAATGACGCCCTTCTTGAGCTCGATGACCAGACGGATGCCCTTCTGGTTGGACTCATCGCGCATATCCGAGATGCCCTCGATGCGTTTGTCGTTGACGAGCTGGGCGATCTTCTCCTGCAGGGTGCCCTTGTTGACCATGTAGGGAATCTCGGTAAAGACCAGGCGGTTGCGGCCGGTCTTGGTAGACTCCACATGTGCCTTAGCACGCACGGTAATGGAGCCGCGGCCGGTCTCGTAGCTCTGCTTAATGCCGGCGCTGCCCATGATGATGGCGCCGGTGGGGAAGTCCGGACCTGGCATGATCTGCATGAGCTCGTCAACGGTGGCGTCGGGGTTGTCGATCAGGTAGCAGGTGGCCTCGATCGCCTCGGTGAGGTTATGCGGGGCGATGTTGGTGGCCATGCCGACGGCGATGCCCTGGCTGCCGTTGACCAGCAGGTTGGGGAAGCGCGCAGGCAGCGCCACGGGCTCGGCAAGCGATTCGTCGTAGTTGGGCTGCCAGTCGACGGTATCCTTCTGCAGGTCGCGCAGCAGTTCCATGGCGGGCTTTGCCAGGCGGCTCTCGGTGTAACGCATGGCCGCCGCGCCGTCGCCGTCGATGTTGCCGAAGTTGCCGTGACCGTCGATGAGCGGCGTGCGCATGGAGAACCACTGCGCCAGGCGGACCATGGCCTCATAGACCGCGGAATCGCCGTGCGGGTGGTACTTACCGATAACTTCGCCGACCGTCCAGGCCGACTTCTTGTGCGGTCGGTTGGGGTAGATGCCGCTCTCGTTCATCGCGTACAGGATGCGGCGGTGCACCGGCTTTAAGCCGTCGCGCACGTCCGGCAGGGCGCGCGCCGTGATAACCGACATCGAATACTCGATGAACGACTGCTTCATCTCGCGACCGAACTCCGAAATCTGGAGCTGGCCGCCGTTGATATCCTCGCCGGCCGAGGCGCCGCGATCGACTTCGCCAAAGCTCTCCTCGAGCTCGGCGTCGTCGTCTTCTTCCTCATCATCATCGGCATCGGGGTTATAGGCGTCCGGATCGCCGTCCTCGCCCTGCTCAGCACGGGCAAGCAGGCGCTTCAGATCATCGGGCATACCGGCATCGCCGGCCTCGTCCATACCCTCGTTATTGTTGATATCGTCTGCCACGTTACCTCCTCTTAAGCGTCAAGGAATCGTGCATCATGTGCATGCTTCTCGATGTACTCGCGGCGATAGCCGACCTCGGAACCCATCAGCTCGCGCACGGCGCGGTCCGCCACCACGGCGTCCTCAATCGACACACGCTGCAGGATGCGGGTCTTGGGGTCCATCGTCGTCGAGGCGAGCTGCTTGGGGTCCATCTCGCCCA
>UQWG01000025.1 GCA_900544645.1 uncultured Collinsella sp. | reverse complement strand
CCAATCTGCTCGCGCGTGCCACCGCACAGCCAGGTAATCGCGGCGCCGGCGCCGCACGCGGCGCAAATAGCACCGCAAAACGCCGAGAGCGCACCAATATAGCTCTTGATATGCACGGCGATAAGATCGGACAGCATCACGGCGCGCACCAGACGCTCGTGGTCGCAACGCAGGTACTCGGCATACTCCATGACGGGCAATGCGCAGGTAATGCCCTGATTGCCCGAGCCGCACACAATGGCGACTGGCAGCGCGCAGCCGTTCATGCGGGCGTCGGATCCGGCGGCCGCACGGGCACGGGCACGGCAGGCGACGTCATCGGCACGAGCACCCAACAGCGTACGACCCACCTCGGCGCCCCAAGCGTGCGCAAGGCCCTCGGCACTGATTGCGCCATTCAGCTCAATCTGACGCTCAACGGCAGCGCGGGCGTCCTCAATGTCACCGTCCTCGATAAAGTCGATGATGGACTCAATGCTCATAGGGGTATCGGCGTTATCTGCCGCACGCTCGGCCACCACGCGCTCGGCGCAGGCGGCACACTCCCCCGCCGACTTGCCGCATACCGGAATACCATCGAGCGTATGGCACGTGACATTAGTGTGGTGATCGGTAATCTCGACGACCGCGGTATGGCCCCCGGCCGTCGCAGTCACCTTGATGTAGAGGTTGGGCACACCCTCGACAAGCGACACATCGCAGTAGCCGGCGTCGGCGAGGAGCTCGGCCACGCGAGCGCGGTCTTCATCGTTAACGCTCTCGAGCACCTCGAGCGCGCTCTTGGCATCGCCGCCCACGGCACCCAGCACGGCCGCGGCCTCAATACCGTGCATACCGCCCGAGTTGGGCACGGTCACGCTCTTAACGTTCTTGATGATATTGCCCGAGCAGGCAACATCCATATGATCGGGTTCGCAACCGAGCGTCTGACTCGCCAGCGCCGCTGCATAGGCAACGGCAATGGGCTCGGTGCAGCCGAGTGCACAGACAAGTTCGCGGTTCAAAACATCGCAAAACGCGGCATCACGGATGGAATCGGTAGGCATAGGTATCTCCTGCTTGCATAACGGGCTGGGCTCTCAAAATAGTTAGCTCCTTTATTTGATAACAATGCATCAAAAACCGCAACCATGGTTCCGGCAGACGGCGCTCAAGCGCAAACTGACGACATTCATTCACGAAAAGCCAGTCTTGTTGCCTGCTAAAGCGTTTGACCAAAAAACGCTCGAGCGTTTACGCAAAAGTCGCGCTATCATGCAGTCGAACGCGGTAAACACCTTTAGCATTTGCGCCGCACAGACCAGAGAGGAACCATCCATGAAGATCGGTATCGGTAACGACCACGCCGCCGTCGAGCTCAAGAACATCATTTCCGAGCACCTGAAGGAGCGCGGCTGCGAGGTCGTGAACTTTGGCACCGACACCTCCGAGAGCTTTGACTACCCCATCGCCGGCTACAAGGTGGGTAAGGCCGTTGCCAACGGCGACGTCGACCTGGGCATCCTCATCTGTGGCACCGGTGTCGGGATTAGTCTGGCTGCCAACAAGGTCGAGGGCGTACGCGCCGTCGTGTGCTCCGAGCCCTTCAGCGCCAAGCTCTCCCGCATGCACAACAATACCAACGTGCTCGCCTTTGGCGCCCGCGTCGTGGGCTCCGAGCTCGCCAAGATGATTGTCGACGAGTGGCTCGACGCCGAGTTTGAGGGCGGTCGTCACGAGCGTCGCGTTAACCTCCTCAACGAGATCGACCACACACGCGGCCTCAAGGTCGTCGACGAAGCCTAAACTATTCAGTGCCACAAGCTAACAGAAGGGGCCCGCTCGGAACACATGTCCGAGCGGGCCCCTTCATAGATTTTGGAATAAAAGGGCGCCGCGGATGGAGTTCCGCGGCGCCCAAGCCACACGCTAACAGCTTTAAGGAGTCAAAGCTGGTTTAGCCAAAGAAGCGCTTGATCTCGATCTTGGCGTTCTCCAGGCAGTCGGAGCCGTGGATCACGTTGGCGTTGACATCGACGGCAAAGTCGCCGCGGATGGTACCAGGAGCAGCCTCAAGCGGGTTGGTAGCGCCCATGAGGGTGCGCATCTTAGCAACAGCGGAGAGACCGGAAACGACCATCTTGACGACCGGACCGCTCGTCATAAAGTCGCAGAGACCGCCAAAGAAGGGCTTGTCGGCCAGATGGGCGTAGTGCTCCTCGACGGTAGCGCGCTCGAGCGTGGTCATCTCCATGCGCTCGATGACAAGACCGCTGCGCTCAATGCGAGCAACAATCTCGCCGATTTTGCGATTGCGCACGGCGTCGGGCTTAATCATGATGAAGGTCTTCTCGATAGCCATAAAAGTAGCCTTTCAAGTAGGTTCGCGCGTGCCCAAGTCCCATTCCGGCACCCGCCTGGACTGCATCGTAACAGAGTTTTAGCTGCAGTTAAACAAAAAGCTGTTTATTGAAACGTTGCAATTTATTGAAGCGTTCCATATGTGTCACTTCTGTTTCGAAGCCCGATTAGAGTACCATCCGACCGCCCATCAACCGCAGCGAACAGAGCAGGCGGTCGGTTGCCGCCCGCGAACGTACCCCCTTCACAACCTGCCCAAAGGTCCTACAGAAGTTCTCGACAAGCCCCTCCCCCATAGCAACAAAATACGGGCGTCCGCATCAGCAGATACCCGTAAAAGCAAAAACGATTTATCGATAAATGGCCAAAGCCGCTTCAGTCAAATCCCTACTTTGCCCCGTGGCCCATCTCGACGACCTTGGTCAGCGATCCAAACACGCCTTCGTCGGCCACGAGCTGTGCCACGGCACGCTGCAGCTGCACGGCAACGGCGGCAGGGGCGGTACCGCCCTCGGTCGTGCGTGCAGCGACAATCGACGGGATGTCGAGCGCCTCGGTAATGTCGTGCTCAAAGAGCGGGCTTGCCTCCTGGAACACCTCAAACGGCAGGTCCTCAAGATTGCAGCCGCGCTTCTCACACATCAGGACCAGATGGCCCACCACGGCATGTGCCTCGCGGAACGGCAGACCACGCTTAGCCAGGTAATCGGCAACATCGGTGGCAGCAAGGTGCCCCACGCCGCACTCGCGCGCCATGGCATCCTCGTTGACAGTCCAAGTCGAAATCATACCGGCCATAACCGACAGACACTGCATGAGCGTATGGGCGGTATCGAGCGCGCTCTCCTTGTCCTCCTGCAAGTCCTTGTTATAAGCAAGCGGCAAGCCCTTCATGGTTACCAGCAGCTGCACCAGGTTGCCGTACACGCGACCGCTCTTGCCGCGGATAAGCTCGGCAAAGTCGGGGTTCTTCTTCTGCGGCATGATAGACGAGCCGGTGGAGTAGGAGTCTGAAAGCGTGATAAAGCCAAATTCGGAGCTCGACCACAGCACGATCTCCTCGGAAAGACGCGACAGGTGCATCGCCATGACGGATCCGGCGTAATGCAGATCGAGCAGGAAATCACGGTCGGAAACCGCATCGAGCGAGTTGGGAATCACGCCCGCAAAGCCAAGTTCGGCAGCCGTCATCTGACGATCGAGCGGATAGCTCGTACCGGCAAGCGCGGCAGCACCCAGCGGGCAGCTGTCGGCGGCATCAAAGGCGGCCTTCAGGCGTGTAAAGTCGCGCGCGAACATCCAGGAATACGCCAGCAGATGATGCGACAGAAGCACGGGCTGAGCGTGCTGCATGTGCGTGTAGCCCGGCAAAATCACCTTGTCGTACTTCTTAGCCGCATCCACCAGCACATGGCGCAGCTCTAGATTGGCCTCCATGAGCTCCTTGGCCAGCGCCTTGACGCCCAGGCGCGTGTCGGTCGCCACCTGGTCGTTGCGCGAACGTCCGGTATGCAAGCGCTTGCCAGCCTCGCCGATGCGACGCGTCAGCTCGCTCTCGATGGACATATGAATGTCCTCATCGTTGATATCGAAGGTGAAGTTGCCGGCATCGATATCCTGTTCGATTCCGGTCAGGCCCTTGGCAATCGCCTGCTCGTCCTCGGCACTGATGATGCCCTGGGCCGCCAACATCTTGGCATGCGCCTTAGAGCCGGCGATATCCTGCTTATAGAGATGCTTGTCGACCGGCAGCGACGCGCCAAACTCCTGCGTGACCTCGGCCACGCCTGCCTCAAAACGACCGCCCCAAAGAGCCATGGAACCGTCCCCTTTCTCCAAATTCCAAAACAAGCGCCCAAAGCAATGCGCCATATCGCTAAAGCGATTTTTCAACCGCTAGTTTTACACATTCCCCACCGTGTGCAGAGCCATGTAGCTAATTTGCAAAGAAGTGACGCGCCATGCACTTGGCGCCCAACGTCTCCCTCCGGATGTTGCCCTGCGAACCATCGATCCAGGCCTTCAGGCTCATAGGGACGTCCTCGACCCTTGCAGCATCGATCTCGGGCGCGAGGGCAAGTAAAGCATGCGCGATAGCATTGAACATAATGGATACTCCTCATATATATAGGTATAGGCGCAGGGCCGCCAAATTGATAGAAGGAGCCCCGCCGGACAACCCCGGCGGGGCTCGGACTCAGCCGCAGACGCGGCATCATATATGCGGGCGGAACGTAGGGGCCACCGATGTTAAGAAGTGTCAGCAAGCATAACGAAAGGTAGGGACCCCGTGCGCCCGTTATGTATCACGCGGATGGGCCGCGCGGATACCAAGGGAAGGAGGCGCTAGGCCTGGGCGGCAGCAGAGCTGGGGCCCTGGACCTTTGCCCACGTCTTGAGCGACAGCGTATCGATCTCGATAAAGCCGGCGCTGGCCTTCTCGTCAAACGTGGTGTCGCGGTCGTAGGTAGCCAGACCGTAGTCGTAGAGGCTGAAGGGGCTCTTGCGGCCGACGACATGGCAGTTGCCCTTAAAGAACTTCAGACGGACAGTGCCGGTCACGAACTTCTGGGTATCGGCCATAAAGGCATCGAGCGCGTTTTTGAGCGGGCTGTACCACTGGCCGTTGTACACGGCGGTGGCCCAATCCTGCTCGAGCTTGATCTTGGTCTTGAGCAGGTCGCCCTCGACGCAGATGTCCTCGAGCGCCTTGTGAGCGGTGATGAGCGTCAGGGCGCCGGGAACCTCGTAGCACTCGCGGCTCTTAAGGCCCACCAGGCGATCCTCGACCAGATCGAGACGGCCAAAGCCATTGTCGCCGGAGATCTTGTTGAGGGCGATAACGATCTCGGAGAGCTTCATCTTCTTGCCGTCGACGGCGACGGGCTTGCCGGCCTCAAACTCAATCTCGGTGTAGGTCGGGGTGTCCGGCGTGTCCTCGGGGTTCTTGGTCATAACCCAAGCGTCGTCGAGCGGCTCGTTCCAGGGATCCTCCAGGTGACCGCACTCAATGGCACGACCCCACAGGTTGTCGTCGATGGAGTAGGGGTTGTCGTTGGCACCCTCGGGAACCGGCACGTTGTGGGCGTGGGCATAGGCGACCTCGTCGGGACGGCACTTCAGGTCCCACTCTCGAACCGGGGCGATAACCTTGAGCTCGGGGTCGAGGGCCTTGACGGCGGCCTCAAAACGGACCTGATCGTTACCTTTGCCAGTGCAGCCGTGGGCGACGTAGGTCGCGCCAAACTCGTGGGCGACCTCAACAAGCTTCTTGGCAAGCAGCGGGCGAGACAGGGCGGAGAGCAGCGGATACTTATTCTCGTACATGGAGTTTGCGGCGATGGCTTTGGTCAGGAACTCATCGGAGAACTCGTCGCGCAGGTCGAGCACCTGGCAATCGAGAACGCCCAGGTCGAGCGCCTTCTGCTTCTTGGCATCCAGTCCGGTCTCTTCCTGGCCCACGTTGCCGCAGACGCAAACGACATCGAGATTCTTCTCGTCCTGGAGCCACTTGACACATACGGATGTATCAAGACCACCGGAATATGCGAGAACGACTTTTTCCTTGCTCATGGCTGTTTCCTTTCGCCCTTGGTAGCTAGTTAGAACATCGGTCAGTTGCAAGTCATTTCAAGGTCATATACTGTGCAATATCAGGTTAAATAGCAAAAATCAGCACATACATGCCCTAGAAACATGCAGCAATGTCGTGCTAAAACCCAACGACCTCAAAATGACTCTGTTGAGGCAATTCGCCCCATGCGGACAGAGACGATTGTTATCGTCGTCGGGAAATTGCGCGCTGGCGTCGGATGGCATTGTCTGCAGTGGTGATGATCTTTACGAACTGCATCTGCCTCTCCTTTCACGTATCGCCGGGCGCAATTCAAATATCGTAAACGGTACCTTTTACTCGGTAAGCGGTTGTTTTTCCGTCTCCGTTTTCGATGGTCGCTATATTACGCTAAAGTGCCCGCAGCACAAGCGACAAATTCAAATTTCTGAAAAGTTTTTTCATTACTTTGTGAAGCGTGGTGCAAATACGCACCATTCCTGCGAAAATACGCTCGACTACTAGTTGATGGTTATAACGTCTGAAACAATCTCGAAACGAAAGGCGCATTTTTATGCAAACTTACGAATCGGACGCCAACATCGGCAACATTAAGATTCTCGCCGTCGATATGGACAAGACGCTGCTGACCGACGAGCGTGTGCTGCCCCAGGGTCTTGATGAGCGCCTGGACAAGCTCGCCGACGCCGGCATCGTATTCTGCCCCGCCAGCGGACGTCCCGCCCCCAAGCTCGAGGAGATGTTCGAGGGCATCAAAAACCGCCTCGCCTTTTGTCCCGACAACGGAGCGTGCGTGATCTATCGCGGCAGCTATATCTATAAGAGCAATATTGACGTGGAGCTGTATCAGCAGGTCTTGAGCCGTGCCTCGGAGGATCCTCGCGCTGTCCCCGTCCTGTGCTGCTTCGACGAGTTCTACGTGCTTGCCCGCGACCATCAATACCACGACGAGATCAGCGTCTACTACAACACAATCAACTACGTCGACAGCTTTGAGGGCATTGATTTCGAGTCCAACAAGATTTCGGTCTTCTTCCCCGGCTACGACGCCGAGCCCGCTTTCCGCGAGACCTATAGCCCCGAGTTCTCGGACAAGCTCTACGTCACCAACGCCGGGCGCGAGTGGATCGACTTTATGAACCTGGGCGTCGACAAGGGCGCCGGCGTCGCGCACCTGTGCGAGCACCTGGGCATCGATATTGCCGATGCTGCCGCCGTGGGCGATACCTACAACGACATCCCCATGCTGGAGCGCGTCGGTCACAGCTTTATCGTGGACAATGCCGAGGAGCACATGAACGCGCACGCCAAGTGGCGCATTCCGAGCAACAACGACGGGGGCGTACTGACGCTCATCGACGCCATCCTGGCGGCTCGTTAAACTCGCCGCCATGCCCGGGGCCGGCCGTTTGATTTTTGTTCGGTCAGGTCCTGGGCTCGCTCGAAGAGCACATTAAGTGCTCTTCGGCTCGTGCGGAATCTACAAAAATCAAACGGCCGGCCCCGGGCATGGCTACGTTGACTTGCTTGCCGCCTAGATGGCGTCTTGGCGTCTAGATACTTGGCTGATTTTTTGGAATGAAGGGGGCTCCTTGTTGGCAAGGAGCCCCCTTCTGTTTTGGTTACTTTGGGATTGTTGGTGCGTCTTTACTTGGCATCGGCCCAGGTTATGCCGGTGCTGGCTTCGGCGATTAGGGGGACGCGGAGGTCTACTACGTGCTCCATGACGTCGCGGACCATGGTGGTTAGGCGCTCGACTTCATCGACGGGGCACTCAAAGTCCAGTTCGTCGTGTACCTGCAAGATCATGTGGGCGGCAAAGCCCTCCTCTTCCAGACGGCGGCTTACGCGGGCCATCGCGATCTTGATGATGTCGGCGGCGGTTCCCTGCATGGGGTGGTTCATGGCCGTGCGCTCGCCAAAGCCGCGGAGTTGCGGGTTTTTGGCCTTGAGCTCCGGAATATGACGACGGCGGCCGTACATGGTCTCGGCGTAGCCCGTCTGCTTGGCGCGCGCCACCACGTTGTCGAGGAACGTACGCACGCCCGGGTAGGCCTCGTAGTAGCGGTCGATCATGTCGCGCGCCTCGGCCATCGAGATATGCAGCGACTGCGACAGGCCGTAGGCCTGCTGACCATACACGATGCCAAAGTTCACGGCCTTGGCGCGACTGCGCAGATCGGGCGTTACCTCGGACACCGGCACACCAAACACGCGCGCCGCCGTCTCGGCATGGAAGTCCTCGCCCTCGTTAAAGGCGCGCACCAAGTGCTCGTCACCCGAAAGATGCGCCAGCAGACGCAGCTCGATCTGCGAGTAGTCCACCGCCAAAAAGACGCTTCCCTCGCCTGCCGAAAACGCTGTCTTGACGGTACGACCCAGCTCCGAGCGCGTCGGGATGTTCTGCAGGTTCGGGTCACTCGAGGACAGACGCCCCGTTGCCGTGATGGTCTGGTTGTACGTAGTGTGCACACGACCGTCACCACGGCGTAGCGGGCCCAGCGTGTCCAGATAGGTGGACTTGATCTTGGACTTCTCACGCCAGTCCAAAATCAGGCGCACGATCTCGTGGTCGCGGGCAAGGTCACTCAGCACCTTGGCGTTGGTCGAATAATAGCCGCGCTTGGTCTTTTTGAGACCCTTGGTCGGAAGACCCATAACGTCAAACAGCACGTGCGAGAGCTGCATGGGGCTGCCGATGTTAAAGGTCTCGTCGCCGGCCAGGTCACGAATGCTGCGCTCGACCTCGGCAATCTGAGTCGCCAGGCCCTCGGACAGACTATGCAGACGGTCGGGGTCTACGAGCATGCCCGCGCGCTCCATCTTGGCAAGCACCGGCACAAGCGGCATCTCGATGCCGTCGAACACGTTGGTGGCGTTCTCACGGGCCATGCGGTCGCGCAGCGGTGCGACCAGTGCCAGCGTTAAGGCCGCCGTGCGGGCGGCAGGAGCCGGAGCGTCCTCGCCGGCATCCTCTGCACCGCGCGCCGCAGGCAGCGCCATCTGCAGATACGTATCGGCCAGATATGCCTCATCGAACTCGGAGCGATCGGAATCCAGCAGATAGGCAGCGACAACGGTATCGAAGATACGCGTGGAATCGGCAGCGAGCGGATCCATGAGCTCGGGCTCAGAAGAATCGATGGGCGAAAGCTCGTGCAGCAGCGCCTTCGTATCCGGGCTCGCCACGCGGCCCTCCATAAACAGGCGCGCAAGCACGCCGGCGATCACACCGTGAGCGAAGTTGAAGCCATCGACTACGGCAGTGGAGGCGCCGTCGCCCTCCTCGAGCGCGAACAGGCCCTTGGACGTCGCCAGCCACAGCGTGCGCGTCAGTCCAAAGAGCGCGCCCTCTTCCTTGTCGTCGTCCACCACGGCGGCGACCCACTCGCCGGCATCAATCGCGCGGGAGACCTCAGCCGCAACGGCACCAAGCGCGTCAGCATCGCCGGCGGCTGCGCGAACCATAGCAGGTATCTCAAACACACTGGAGGCAGCAGCCCCGCCCTCGCCGCCGATCAGCGCCAAGAAACGGTTCTGCATGGCGGTGATACCAAGCGTGCCCAGCGCCGCGGAAACCTCATCGGCAGAATACGCCGGGAAGGACGTCGCCTCAAAATCGAGCTCAACGGGCGCATCGGTGCGGATGGTCGCGACCTTGCGGCTCAGCAGGGCATCGTCGATGTGCGCGCGCAGGTTTTCGCCCATCTTGCCCTTGACCTCGTCGGCATGTGCGATGACCTCGTCCAGGCTACCGTACTGCGCAATGAGCGCGCTCGCCTTTTTGGGCCCAATGCCCGGTACGCCGGGAATGTTGTCCGACGTATCGCCCTTTAGACCGTAAAAATCGGGCACGAGCGCCGGCGTAATGCCGTGATACAGGTCGTCCACGCTCTCGGGCGTCATAATCGCCACGTCGGACAGGCCCTTGCGGGTCGAGACCACGTTGACGTGCTCGGTCACGAGTTGATACATGTCGCGGTCGCCGGTCACCAGTAGCATGTCGCAGCCGGCCTCTTCACCCAGGCGCGCCATGGTTCCCAGGATGTCATCGCCTTCCCAGCCCTCGGACTGCAGAATCGGCACGTTGAGCGCGGTGAGCAGCTCCTTAATCATAGGGAACTGCGCATGCAGATCGGGGTCCATGGGCGGGCGTTGCGCCTTATACTGCGGCAGCATCTCCATGCGCACGCGCGGTTTGCCCTTGTCAAACGCCACGACGACGCCGTCGGGGTTAAAGGCATCAATCATCTTGAGAAACATGTTCAGAAAGCCAAAGATCGCGTTGGTGGGGCGACCGTCCGGCGCGTTCATGGTCGGCGGCACGGCGTGGAAGGCGCGATGCATGAGCGAGTTGCCGTCGATAACGGCAAAGGTGCGGCGCTTGTCAGACATATTGAATACCTCGCTTTGGGCTGGGCACGGTTTGCTCACTCCAGTTTACACGCTCCCCGCCCCGCGGCCACCTCACATCAAGCTCCCCCGCCACCGTGAGCCCGCGCGTGATACGATGGCTCACGGTACATCAACCAGCACGATCGATCCGAAAGGAGCCTGCGTCATGGAGCGTCCCTGCGCATGGAAAAAGTACACGCCACAGCAAATCGAGGAGCTCGAGGAGCTTTGCCGCGGCTATAAGCAGTTTTTGAGTGAGAACAAGACCGAGCGCCTGTGCGTCAAGGCCGGCATCAAGATGGCCGAGGAGGCGGGATACGTCGACCTGGAGACCGTAATCGCCGCAGGCCGCGAGCTTAAGGCAGGCGACAAGGTGTATGCCGCTAACCACGGCAAGGACCTTATGCTCGTCAATCTGGGCACCGCCCCGCTCGAGCAGGGCTTTAACATCCTGGGCGCGCACGTGGACTCGCCGCGCCTGGACCTTAAGCAGAACCCCGCCTTCGAGGCCGGCGACATGGCTTATCTCGACACGCACTACTACGGCGGCGTCAAGAGCTACCACTGGGTAGCCTCCCCGCTCGCACTCGTGGGCGTCATCTGCAAAAAGGACGGTACCACCGTCGACATCAATATCGGCGACAAGGCGGACGATCCTGTCTTTACCATCTCCGACCTGCTGATCCATCTCTCGAGCGAGCAGATGTCTAAGCCTGCCAAAGACGCCGTCGACGCCGAGATCCTCGACGTGATCGTGGGCGGCCGCCCCGTCAAGTTTGACGAGGACGACAAGGACGCCCCCAAGGAGCCCGTCAAGCAGATGTTCCTGGATATCCTCAAGGAGCAGTACGACGTCGAGGAGGAGGACTTCCTCTCCGCCGAGATCGAGGTCGTGCCCGCCGGCCCCGCCCGCGACATGGGCCTCGACCGCTCCATGATTCTGGGCTATGGCCATGACGACCGCGTCTGTGCCTACCCCTCCATGCTCGCCCAGATCAACGTCACCAACGTGGAGCGCACGAGCATCACGCTCATCGTCGACAAGGAGGAGATCGGTTCCGTGGGTGCCACCGGCATGACGAGTCGCTTCTTCGAGAACACCGTCGCCGAGATCATGATGCTCGCCGGCGAGGACAGCCCGCTGGCTCTGCGCCGCGCGCTCGCCCGCAGCCGTATGCTCTCCTCCGACGTGTCCGCCGGCTTCGACCCGGGCTATGCCGGCAAGTTCGAGACCAAGAACGCCGCCTTCATGGGTCGCGGCCTGTGCTTTAACAAGTACACGGGCAGCCGCGGCAAGGGCGGCTCTAACGACGCCGACGCCGAGTATGTGGCCCTCGTCCGCGACATCATGGACGAGGCCGGCGTGGACTTCCAGACCTGCGAGCTCGGCCGCGTCAACGCTGGTGGCGGCGGCACCATCGCCTACATCATGGCCAAGTACGGCATGAACGTCATCGACTCCGGCGTTGCCGTCCTGTCCATGCACGCCCTGTGGGAGGTCGCCAACAAGGCCGACATCTACGAGGCATATCGCGGTTACAAGGCCTTCATCGAGCGAGCCTAACCAACCCTTCGTCAGTTGCGGTGAAATACGGACTAAACTGGCCCATAAACGGCCAAAACAGACCGTATTCCACCGCAACTTTTTTGGCAGAGGAGAGTCCATGCTGCAGGTCATCATTTCGCCCGCCAAGCAGATGCGCGCGGCCCAAGATGCTTTTGAAGTCCTGGGCATTCCACCTTTTGCGCACGAGACGGCTCGCCTCCACCGCGCACTGCTAGATATCGAACGAAATGAAGGCAGCGGCGGCCTGCAGGCGCTATGGAACGTGAGTGACAAACTGCTGGGGCCTTGTCTCAACACCCTGCATAAGTTCGGGCCCATCCTGAAAAGCGGCGATCTCGACAATCCCGCACTCGCCCGACACCTCTCCCCCGCCGCCATGTCCTATCACGGCATTCAATACCAAAGTATGGCGCCCGAGGTCATGGATGCCGCACAGCTCGCATGGCTGCAAGACCATCTCTGGATCCTCTCCGGCCTCTACGGGTGCGTTCGTCCCTTTCATGCCGTCGAACCGTATCGGCTGGAGATGGGCGCGAAGCTCGCCGTTGACGATGCCCGAGACCTCTACGCGTTTTGGAGCGACAAGCTCGCGCGGGCTATCGCCCCGGCAGGCTCAAACACCACGATCGTCAACCTCGCCAGCGTAGAGTATGCCAAAGCCGTTCTGCCCCACCTCGCGGGCGACGCCACAGCCGTCACATGCCTCTTTGGCGAGGGCATCCGCAACGGGAAGCCCATCCAACAGTCGACCGCCAGCAAAAAGGCGCGCGGCTCCATGGTGCGGTGGATGGCAGAAAACAAGCTCGAGGATGCAAGCGAACTTACCGCATTCAATATCGGCTATCGGCACATCCCCGAGCTTTCAGACAAAAACACCCTGGTTTTCATGAACGCGCAGGCACTATAGGCCCGCCGTTTCCAAACACCCCGTTACTCCGCCAAGCCATCGGCCTTTGCAATCTCGCTCGTCGAGCCATTTTGGTAGGTAATCTTAACGTGCTCTACGTCGGATACCGTAACGCCCGACGGAGGTTCCAGACGCCACTCCGTCAGAGCGATATCCATGGTCGTGGGCACATCGCCCTGATCTTTGAGCTTCACCATGAGTGTTTTGAGTGCCTCATCAAACGTCACGCGTTCGATTTCTTCGCCCGGAATAGACCCGCCGCTCAACTGCAGCTGCACAAACTCGTCGCGCGGATACCAATAGTCGCCCGGTGCGGCAACCGTGTTGCCACCAGAAACTTTCATGGTCATAATCGGCAGGGCATCGTCGGCTTCAAACCCCCAGGTGACGCCGCCACGACCGCCGAACGTCCAAATACAAAAGGCAATCACCAACACGGCAAGCACCGCAAAACCAATCGCGACAAGGCCATGGTGCGCACGGCTTTCCTCGGCCGATACATCCCATTGTGTCTCTCGATATAGATGCTTGTCTTCCATGTTCGCCTCCCCACAGGCACGCTTGTTGGCCCAATCGTACCCATTCAGGCTATACTTGAGCCCACCACATAAACGGGGAGCTTGCAGGACAAGACGGCAGGCTGAGACTGGGCGCGCCCGCCCTGACCCGCAAACCTGATATGGGTAATGCCAACGAAGGGAGCCATGCCAATGAGCACACAGACCGAGCCCAAGCTCGTCACGCAAATCGACTTTGCCCGCGCCGGGCAGATCACACCGCAGATGAAGGAGGTCGCCGAGCGCGAGCATCGCGACCCCGAGTACATCCGCGAGCGCGTGGCCGACGGCCGCATCGCCATTCCCGCCAACATCGTGCACATCAAAAAGGGCATGCGCGCCTTTGGCGTCGGTGAGGGCCTGTCCACCAAGGTCAACGTGAACCTGGGCATCTCGGGCGACAAGGCCGATGCCGCCGAGGAATGGAAGAAGGTCAAGATCGCCGAGGACTTTGGCGCCGACGCCATCATGGACCTCTCCAACTCGGGCAAGACACGTCAGTTCCGCCAGCAGCTCATCGACGAGACGCCGCTCATGGTAGGCACCGTCCCCATGTACGACGCCATCGGCTACATGGAAAAGCCGCTGGTCAAGCTCACCAAGGACGACCTGTTCGAAGTCGTGCGCGCGCATGCCGAGGACGGCGTGGACTTTATGACCATCCACTGCGGCATAAACAAGTCGGTCACCAAGACCTTTAAGGAGACCGGCCGCCTGATGAACATCGTGAGCCGTGGCGGCTCACTGCTGTTTGGCTGGATGGAGGTCACCGGTAACGAGAACCCATTCTATGAGTTCTACGACGAGTTGCTCGAGATTTGCCACGAGTACGACGTGACGATTTCGCTCGGCGACTCCTGCCGCCCGGGCTGCCTCTACGACTCCAACGACGCCACCGAGACCGCTGAGATGATCGAGCTGGGCAAGCTGTGCAAGCGCGCTTGGGCCGCCGGCGTCCAGGTCATGGTCGAGGGCCCGGGTCACATGGCGCTCGACGAGATCGCCGCCAACATGAAACTGCAGAAGCGCCTGTGCCACAATGCTCCGTTCTATGTGCTCGGGCCGCTGGTGACCGATATCGGCGTGGGTTACGACCACATCACCGCCGCCATCGGCGGCGCCGTCTCCGCCAGCTCCGGTGCCGACTTCCTGTGCTACGTGACACCGGCAGAGCACCTATGCCTGCCCAACGCCCAGGATGTGCTCGACGGCCTCATGGCCACCAAGATCGCCGCACACGCCGCCGACATCGCCAAGAAGGTGCCCCACGCCCGCGACATGGACGACAAGATGGGCCAGGCACGCCGCAAGCTCGACTGGGACGCCATGTGGAAGTGCGCGCTCGACCCGGTTACGGGCAAAAAGCGCTACGAGGAGTCCCCCGCCGCCACCGAGGGCACTTGCACCATGTGTGGCAAGATGTGCGCCGTCCGCACCGTCAACAAGATCTTCGAGGGCACCACGATCGACCTCGGCATGGAGGACTAGCCCTGTCGCCGCGGCCGCTTCTGGCGGTGAACTGGTGCCTGTCAATTGTTAACGTGTGAACATTTGCTTGCATTTGCGTAAAGATTGCATCGCCCGCCCGGGTTCGACATAGAGTCGGCCCGGGCATCTTTATAATGCTGGCTTATAGACCCATTTGATTCCGACCGAACAAGGGAGCGAACATGGATCGCAGTAAGGTACCTGCCGTTCTATCCATCGCAGGATCCGATTCCAGCGGTGGCGCCGGCATTCAGGCCGACATCAAGACCATCACGGCGCACCGCCTGTATGCCGAGACGGCCATCACCGCCATCACCGCACAGAACACCCTGGGCGTCACCGCCGTGCAGAACATCTCCCCGGATATTGTCGCGGCACAGATCGATGCCGTTTTTGACGATATCCGCCCCAACGCCGTCAAGATTGGCATGGTTTCCTCTGCCGAGATTATCGATGTTATCGCCGACCGTCTGAGCGCCTGGAACGCGACAAACGTGGTAGTCGACCCCGTCATGGTCGCCACCTCGGGCGCGCGGCTGATTGCCGAAGATGCCGCCGAGGCGCTCACGCGTCGCCTGTTCCCACTGGCGACGGTTATCACGCCCAATATTCCCGAGGCCATGGCCCTGCTCGACTATGAGGTCGACTCCGAGCGCACGCAGCAAAATGCTGCCATGCTCCTCACCCGCCGCTTTGGCTGCGCGTCCCTCGTTAAGGGCGGGCATCTTGTCAACGAGGCCAACGATGTACTGGCCGAACCCGCACCACTCGATGATGAGGGCAACCACCTAGGCGATCCGCTCACCACGTGGTTCCGCCACAAGCGTATTGAGACCGACAACACGCACGGCACCGGCTGCACGCTCTCGTCCGCCATCGCCTGCGCGCTGGCCCAGGGCATGGATCTTGCCGACGCCGTCAACGCCGGCAAGGCATACCTGACAGGCGCTCTAGCCGCCGGCCTGAACATGGGCAAAGGCTCCGGCCCTGTCAACCACATGTGGCAGTATTAAGATTCGCAGCCCAAGCCACCGCAAAGGCGCCCGCCCCCTTTGCGGTGGTTTGGGGTCGCGCTACTCTCCGAGCATCTCTTGGAGCTTGGCTGCCACGGCGTGACCCAGGCTCTCATGGCTTTCGGGCATCATATGCAGATAGTCGATATCGCCCGGCTCGGCAAAGTCGGCGGCATTCAAAAAGTCGCAGCCAAACTGCTCAGCCACATGCGCGTAGTACTCACCAAAATGTTCCGAGGCTTCTACGGAATGCTCGTCAAAATCGGTCATATATACGTCAGCGATCTGCGGCTTAATCTTGATAGGCGCCATCAGCAGAATGCGCGGACAAGGCGCAGCGTCGGTCCACGGAAACGCGCGGACGGCGCGAATCAGCGCCATGGCGCCACGGGCGATATCGGAAGCTGTCACGTTAAAGACCGTCTTACAGTCGTTGGTGCCCAGCATGATCACAATGGCGTCCAGCGGCTTATGGGCCTCGAGCAGCATCGGAAGTGCGCGGATGCCGTTAAGATTGGTGTCCAGATGGCACATGTCGTCGCGTACCGTCGTGCGGCCGTTGAGGCCTTCTTCAATTACATGCCAGCCCTCGCCTAAGTCACGTTGGGCCACGCCGCACCAGCGCACATCCTGCGCATAGCGCACCGCGGTGCCGTCGCGCATGCCCGCCGGATCGTAACCATAGGTGTTGCTGTCGCCAAAGCATAGAACGTTTTTCATCGTAAGCCCCTCGCTCAGTAAAAAGCCGACGGAAGCAGCCTCTCCCGCCGGCTCGACCTATCTGTCAGCACGTACCAATTACAGGTACTTCCGCCAATCGTCCTCGTCCTCATCATCCTCGGTAGCAGCCTGGGTCTGCTCGGCGGCGCGAGCTGCCGCAGCGCGAGCGGCAACCTGGGCATAGGACTCCTCGTTGCGCTCGGGGAAGTTTGCCAGCACGTGCTCGAACTTGGCAAAATCCTCATCCCAGCGCGTAGAAGGCACGGCAAAGAAGACTTGCTTGACCTTAAAGTCGCCCGACGCGAGCTCCTTGCGGAAGAGCTCGGCCACGGCCTCTGCGTCAAAGCCGTTGTTGTCGCAGCCCCAAGCGCCCAGCACGAGCTTCTCGCGACCTAGCTCGTCGCAGATGGCAAGCACAAAGCGAATGCGGTCGCGCAGGGCATCCAGCAGAACATCGTCGCTCACGCGATACTCCTGGCGGGCGCGCCTAACGTTGGGCGCGGCGGCCACGATCACGTCGGCGTATGCATGCACGTGGTTGCGGTCGAAGCGCACCGCAGGCACCACCAGCGCACGGTTTCGGTAAAGCTCGCAGTTGATGTTGCGGCGACGGTTCTCGCCGTACCATTTGCGCTGCTTATCGAGAACGTTGTACAGATACGAATCGGCGCACAGCGTGGCCTCCTGGCCCAGATAACCCTGAATATAGCCACCGCCCGGATTGGTGAACGAGGCAAAGGCGAGCACGGCCATGTCGCAGAACTGCGCATAGCCACGACCGTTGTCCAAGATGGCCTGCGTGGTGGAGGCATCGAGCACGGTGACCTCGGGCAGAACCGGAGCGGGCTCCTCGGCGGCAGGCGTGGGCTCGATCTCCGCGGCTTCCTCTGCGGGCGCAGGCTCGGCCACGGCCTCGGTCTCGACGGACGCAACCTCAGCGGTCTCGACCTCAGCAGCCTCGACGTCCTCGGCAGCATGCTCCTCAGCAGCCGCTGCCTTCTGGGCCTTGACCTTCATCGCCGCGACAAAACCGACAGGCATACCATCGAACTCGCGCACGCCGGCAAGCGAACGCTCGATGTCCTTGGCACAGGCCTCGGACACAGCCGCCACATGGCGCTCGGCGGCCTTGGCACGCGCCTCGCGCTTAGGATTGGGCTGACCCGCTCGGTTGGACCTGCGGTTACGGTTCCTGTTGTCGACGTCTGCCATAAGTGGTCACCTTTCTCGGTCTCTGCCGCTATCGGCTTTTCCCATCCATGATACCCCGCCGCGTACAAAAAAGACGGCCCCGAAGGACCGCCTTTCGCATCGATTTACACGCACGGCAAGCACCGCCGCAATTCGCCACTAGTCGCGACGGCCAAGGATGTTCAGGATGCGCAAGAACACGTTGATAATGTCCACGAACAGATTGGACGCCATGAGCACGGCGTTGGGCAGCGTAGGCGGCACCGTCGTGGCAACATAGGTGTCGTAGCCAATAAAGCCGGCGAACACCACGATCACGATCAGGTCGGTGATGGACTGCGAAACGCCCATGAACATCAGCACGATCTCGACCAGAATCGTGGCAAGCAGGATGCCAAAACCAATGCCATACACACGCTGGAAGAACTTGGGGAAGGTCACGCCCAGCGCACCGAAGACAAAGGTGATGGCAGCGGTGGCGATAAAGGCGGTGTTGATGGTGGGCAGGTCGTAGTTGGCAAGGCCAAACGACGCAGTCAGGCCAAAGGTACTCGCAAAGATTACGTAGCCCACAAGGGACAGGCCCACGGACTGCTTGCTGGCGGCGGCCGACATCATGATCATGCCGACGATGGTCAAAATAAACGAGCCAAAAACCAGCGGTAGGGCGGCCCCGCTCATCATCATGCGCGCAAACGACATGGTGCTCGTAAAGTAAGCACCGGCGCCCATGGCACAAAAGCCCAAGAAGATGAGGGCAGACATGGCAAGATTGTACGCACGCGGCGACATCTCCTTGGCGCGACTTGCGCCGGCCTCGATGGGGCCGTTCTGATAGCCCTGGATATCGTTCATACTTCGTCCTTTCACAAAGCGCCGTGAAAGACGGCGCGGCAGATGACAAGATTCCTGTCATTGTACCCGAATGCCGTACGTCCTTACCCACGGCGCTCGCCCTCGAGCGTACGATCAAAGGCCCAGACCCACCAACGCATCACGTGCGCCTGCGAGCCGTCCGCCCGCTCGCGCGTCTGGTCCTCCAGATACAACTCGGTCGCATGCCCGCCAAAACGCACCTTATAGGTTGCCGTACGAATGCCGTGAACCGTCAGGCCAAACCCAGTGGTCGAGACAATCTCGTCAATCGTAAAGCAACGTCCGTCGACCCAGCAGACGGCGACTGGCACGACTTGTCCGCCCGCGAGGATGCGAGCCACGACGTCCACATACTGCTTGTGTACGCGCCGAGTTTTGCCGTCTGTCTGTCGATATTCCATGCCTCCTATTATCGAACGCATGTTTGCATGTTGTAAAGCGAACAGACTGTGGTTTTGGAGTGTCGTAGTAATCGCACGTGTCCGCATGGCGTGTTAGCAAAAAGAACACCCGCGGTCAACAGGGCTAATATTCAATTTTAGTGCCAAAAAGTTCACTTCTCCCATCAGAACTCGGTAAAGAAACCCGCAGGAGGTGATACGATTTATCATGTTTTTGTAACGTGCCTGCAAACTTCGAGAAAGCCCATATATGGACGTAACGTTCTCAACCTTCCTCGGCCAAATTGTGTCGAACCCAGTCCTTGCCGTCACCGTGATCCTCGCGTTGGGCGCCATCTTCGTCAATGGATGGACCGACGCGCCCAACGCCATCGCGACCTGCGTCACTACGCGTTGCATGCCCGCCCGCGCCGCCATTCTCATGAGCGCCGCATTCAACTTCCTCGGCGTGCTCATCATGACGCACTTTAACGCGAGCGTCGCCAACACCATCTCACATATCGTCGACTTTGGCGGAAACAGCACCATGGCGCTCGCCTGCCTGTGCGCGGCGTTGTTCTCCATCGTCGTCTACGGCGCCACAGCGTCGCGTTTTGGCATCCCCACCTCGCAAAGCCACAGCCTTATCGCCGGCCTGACCGGTGCCGCCATCGCCCTCGGCGGTGCGAGCAGCGTCAACGTCCACGAGTGGATGAAGGTCATCTACGGTCTGGCGCTCTCCATCGGCCTGGGCTTTGTCATGGGCTGGGTCCTGTGCAAGCTCGTCTCGATTCTTTTCGCCGCCGCCAACAGGCGACGTGCCAATGTCTTCTTTAAATACGCTCAGATCGCGAGCGCTGCGGCCATGAGCTTTATGCACGGCGCGCAGGATGGACAGAAGTTCATCGGCGTGCTCTTTTTAGGCGTGGCCTTTGCCAGCGGCCAGACGAGCGTCGGCGATGCAGGCATCCCCATCTGGATTATGCTGCTGTGCTCGGCCACTATGGGTATCGGCACCAGCGTGGGCGGCGAGCGCATCATCAAGTCCGTCGGCCAGAGCATGGTCAAGCTCGAAAAGTATCAGGGCTTCTCCGCCGACCTGGCGGGCGCCGCAAACCTGCTGCTTGCCACCCTTACCGGCATCCCCGTGTCCTCCACACACATCAAGACCTGCGCCATCATGGGCGTCGGTGCCGTCAAGCGCCTCTCAGCCATCAACTTCGGCGTCGTCAAAGACATGATGTTCACCTGGTTCTTCACCTTCCCCGCCTGCGGACTCATCAGCTTTGTCATGGCCAAGCTGTTCATGATGTTCCTCTAGTCAAACCGAACGTCCATCCGGACTGCATTACCTCGCCCACCCGTCTTCGCCTCGAAAGGACTCACCCATGGCAAAGAAACCCGATTCGTTCTACTTCGACAACTACGTCGCCTGCGCCGACCTTGCCGTCCAGGCCGCCGAGCTGCTCACCAAGATTTTCGAGAACTTCGATCCCGCAAAGATTCACGATATGCTCAACAAGATGCACGCGATCGAGCATGCGGCCGACAAGAAGCACCATGAGCTTGAGGACGCCTTGCTCACCGCCTTTATCACCCCGCTCGAGCGCGAGGATCTGGATCTGATGAGCTGCTCACTCGACACCGTGCTCGACCGCATCGAGGGCGTCGTGCAGCGCGTCTACTTCACCAACATCCAGAGCATCCATCCCGACGCCATCGTCATCGCCCACAAGGTGACTGACGCCTGCCGCGCCATGAAAGACCTGATGGTCGAGCTGCCCAACTACCGCAAGTCCAAGACCCTGCGCGAACTCGTCATCCAGATCAACACCATCGAGTCCGAAGCCGACGAGCTCTATATCAACGCCATGCGCAACCTGCACGTTAACGGCAAGGACCCGCTCGAGGTCATCGCCTGGCGTGACGTGTACGCCTTCCTGGAGTACTGCGCTGACTGCTGTGAGAATGTGGCCGATGTTGTGGATTCGATTGTCATGAAGAACAGTTAATTGGGGGTACGTGTCCCGGCGGCGAAGGGCCGGCCACGGTTTGCTTTCTCACTCCGGCTGCTTTGCAGAGTCGTTCGAAAGTAAACCGTGGCCGGCCCTTCGCCTTACGTACCACCATTGGAACTTTGGCTGATAGTTAGAGCGCAATGGGGGGTTGGCCGAGGGGGCCTTTAATACCCAATTGAACACTTTGGTATTCGGTGGGCGTTTGGGTGGATGGGGGTTTGGGTACCCTTTGGTTTACCTTGGATTGATTTGCTGACTTTGGAGGGTTTGGTTATGGGGTATTTGGATCTGGCTCGGGGTCGGTATTCTTGTCGTGAGTTTGAAGATCGGGCTGTAGAGCAAGCTGTTGTGGATGCCATTGTTGAGGCTGGGCGTATTGCTCCTTCTGCTTGTAATAATCATCCAACCCGTGTGATGGTGTTGGATACGCCTGAGCTTCTGGAGAAGGCAGCTGCTTGTCAGCCTCGGTTTGCTCGTGATGAGTCTATCTTTGGCGCTCCGCTTGTCTTCCTTATTTGCAGCGTTACCGATGATGCTTGGGTGCGCCCGTATGACCAGATGAATTCCAGTGAAATCGATACGTCCATCGTGTGCGATCAGATGATGATGGAGGCCACCGAGCAGGGCCTGGGAACGTGCTGGGTATGCCATTTTAAGCCTGAGGTGGCACAGGAGCAGTTCAATCTGCCCAAAGGCATTTATCCCTATCACATGCTCGTCTGCGGCTATCCTGCCGATCACATCGCCGATCCCGAGCATCGCGAGGCCCGTACCATTCCCCTCCCCAACTTCCTCCTCAAGTAGTTTTTGGCACATGCCCTAAAACCTACCTTTTACCGCTCACCCGTTCGCCGAGTTCTGCGCCACTATGTGCAGAGCTCGGTTTTTTATGTTGCGCACCCCGGCACAGTCATAAAAAAGGACCCGCAAGCTGCGGGTCCTTTCTAGGCACTAAATTGTAGGCCGAATGTTAGTCCAGGTCGTCGGCAGCAAAGTTGTCGATCGGGGCGAAGGGATCGGCCACGGGGACAACCGGGTCAGCGACGGGCAGCGGCTCGGCGGGAACAGTCACCGCAGGAGAAGCGGCGGAACCGACCGGCGTGGAGGCCATGAGGTCGGCCGGGAAGGAGTTCTGGGCATCGTCCATGAAGTGCTGGATGAGCTTGAGGTACTCGGCCTTGAACTCCTCACGAGAAGCCTTGAGACGATCGATCTCCTCGAGCTCGGCCTGCTTCTCGGTCAGAGCTTGGCGGATAACCTCGCGTGCCTTGGCGTCAGCCTCGTTGCGGATACGCTCAGCGTTCTCGTTGGCATCGTTGACGATGGTCTCAGCGGTCTGCTGGGCAGCGATCAGGGCAGCGGAAATCTGGCGCTCCTGAGCGGAGAAGTCAGGGGCGGGAGCAGCAACGGGGGCGGCAGGAACGGCCTGGGCGGTGGCATCCTGAGCCTGGGCAAGCTGAGCCTGCGCATCGGCAAGTTGCTGCTCGGTAGCAGTCAGACGACCCTTAAGGTCGACGATCTTAGCGAGCATAGCGTCAACCTCGGAGGACAGCGTCTCCAAGAAGACGTCGACCTCAGCAGGATCGTAGCCACGCTTGGCCTCAGAGAAAGTCTGAGCCTGGATGTCTGCAGGGGTAATAGCCATAACAAGTCTCCTTTTTCATCGCCTCGGCGCTACACGCCCGACGTAAGTTACTAAGACAGTTCTACACGAGTATACCTATAAGAAGCTGCAGAACCAGCCTCTGCACCAACTGCAACGCAATAATCGCAACGACCGGCGAAAAATCGATACCGCCCATCGGCGGGATGAAACGACGGAACAGGTTGAGCCACGGACCGCACACGCTATCAAGCACCGCGGCAATATCCTGAAGCAAACCACCCTGCTTCATGGGAATCCACGTCATAAAGCAGTAGACGACAATGAGCGTGGAATAGAAGTTGAACAGCGTGTTGACCAGCTGGACGATAGTGTAGATGTTGATGGGAATCTCCTCGTCTTGTCTTTACTTAAGGTAGCCGTCCGCACGAAGCTTCTTGAGATCGGAATCTTTGACCTCGCAACCGGCGGGCAGCACCATGAACACGCGGTCGCCCACCTCCTTGACCGTGACACCCAGACCGCAGGCAAAGCCGTAAGAGAAGTCCAAGACGCGCTTGGCAACTTCGGTGCGTACGCCCACAAAAATCAGTGCGACAGGCTGCTTGGTGCGAACGCGGCGCACCACGGTCTCCACATCGTCATAGCTCTCGGGGCGCAGGACATAGGCCGGCAGCTGCGGTGTGGCGTTGATGATATTGCTCGCATAGGCCGAGGCATCGCTCGCTGCAGGCGCGGGCGCAGCGGCGGCACGGGCGCGGGTATTCTCGGCATAGCTCGACGGCGTGTCATAGGCACCAGGACGATAACCGCTCGCAACACTGTCCTGCGAGCGCGAAGGCGGGTTATACGTCGTGGCATGGCGGGAGTCATCGCCGACCAGCTGACCGGAGCGCGTATACACGGCAACCGACTCAGCTTCACCGCGGCGCGTCTGACCAAGCAGGCCGTTGCTCGGCTCGTCTTGGGTGTAGAAGCCCTCGCCCGAAGCACCGCTGTAGCCGTTGCCCTGATAGCCATCGTCATAGCCGTCATCGTAGCCGTAGTCGTCGTCCTGGCCATAACCCTGGTCGTAACCCTGCTGGCCGCCCAGGTGCATCTTATTTTTAATCTCGTCAAGGAAGCCCATGGTTGTGTCCTCTCGCGGTTTAGTGCAGGCGCCCCGATAATCAGTGCGCACTTCAGAGCCTTATTTTACTGCAAACTCCGGGCTAAATACTACCCTGCCCAGGCGAACGAGCGTAGAGCCCTCCTCAAGGGCAGGCTCAAAGTCCTCGCTCATACCGCAGGAAAGCTCGGGCAGGTTCAAATCGGGATGCGCCGCCTCCAGCTCATCCCTCAGCTCACGAAGCCCCGCAAAGGTGCGGCGTGCCACATCCTTATTCCCCCGGGACGCCATAGTCATAAGCCCCTGTACGCAAATTCCCTCAAGTTCCGCAAGCTCACCCGCGGCGGCGCGAATCTCATCGGGCGAAAAGCCTCCCTTCGACTCCTCACCACTCACATTGACCTCAATGAGCACACGCTGGGGGCCGGCGAGCTCGCCTGCCTCAATCTTGCGGACAGCACGGCTCGAGATCGCCTGCGCCAGATGCAGCGAACCCACCGAGTGGATCAGCTCGGCTGAGCCCAGCACCGCATTAATCTTATTGGTCTGCAGGTTGCCGATCATATCGAAGCGCACCTCGGGCAGCTCCGGATGCTCCGCCAGACCTGTGAGCTTGCGAACCAGCTCCTGCGGGCGGTTCTCGGCAAAAAGGCGATACCCCGCCTGGATGGCGGCAACGGTCTCATCGACACCAACGGTCTTGGACACGGCAATGAGGCGCGCGGCGTCATGGGGACGGCCCGCGCGATCGAGCGCCGCATAAAAACGTTCCAGAATCTGCTCGCGGCGAGCGCGCATCAAGTCCAAATAGTTATCCATTGCCAATCGCCTCCGCTGACAGCCAAACAAGTAGTCCCATGCTAACGCAAGAGCGCGGCCCCGCATGTGCAAGGCCGCGCTCACTTAGGTATTTACAATCTTTCGACGAACGGGATTACTTACTCCTCGTCGTCCTCGCCATCGTCCTCATCCTCAAGATGATCGAGCAGATAGCGAAGACCCTCGCCGACCTCGTTAACGGGCACCTTGGCAACGTAGCGAGCGTCGACGGCGGGCCTCATGATAACACCCTCGCCCGAAGGCACGCGCATGCTCTCGAGCTCATCCTCATCAGTGCGGGCGATATCGCCGGCATTCATACGCTGACCAGTCAACAGGAAGGTCAGACGGCAAGCGGCATCGATGGAAATCGAAGCGATGCGATCGAGGTAGCGCGAAACCATGATGGCGCGGCGCAGGTCGTCATAGTTGCTGTCGTCGTCCATAAAGTCGCCCGTATCCATGCGGTTAAAGGTGCGGAAGAACTTCTCGTAGGCGGCGTGCACTGGCTCGTCCTCGACGGCCAAGTTGCAGATGATGGACATGTCGTTGGTGACGAGCGCGGAAAGCGAAGAGCCCAGCACCTGGTAGACGGCCTCAGCCTCGGCCTCGACCGTGCCGACAAGCTCCTTGGGCAGCGAGATGTCGGCCTTGATCATATGACGCGTGGCGCGGCAAATCTGGCGAACCTTATCGGTCATGCGCTGCAGGTTAAAGTCGACGTAGATAATCGTCTGCAGCAAGCGGAAGTCGGAGGCGACCGGTGACTGCGTGGCGATCAGGTTGTAGCACACGGCCTCCAAGTTAGCGCAGCGCGCGTCAATCGAAAGCGTGCGCTTCTTGGTCTTGGTGGCGAGCTTGCGGTCGTCGGTCACATAGGCCTTAACGGCATCGTGGAGGGCCAGATCGACGGCCTCGTAGATGCTCAGCATCTCGTGGCGGGCCTCGATGAGCTGACGGGAAAACAGTTTACGCATGGTTCACTCCAATCAGTTGGGTGCGGTCATGCCGCCCGCACAGTGAATACGCACCGGACCAGATCCGATCGGCTTGGGACTAGTCGCACCGATCAGCCAAAGCGGCCGGTGATATAGTCTTCCGTCCGCGAGTCCACCGGACTGGTGAAGATCGCGTCGGTTTGACCATACTCGATGAGCGTGGCGGGCTCGCCGGCAACTTCCTGCAAGAAAAATGCGGTGTAGTCGCTAATACGAGCTGCCTGCTGCATTGAATGCGTGACGATGATGATCGTCATCTCGGGCGCCAGCTCGGCCATCAGATCCTCGACCTTAGAGACGGACGTGGGGTCGATGGCGGAGCAGGGCTCGTCCATCAGAAGGACATCGGGTTGCACCGCAAGCACGCGCGCGATGCACAGACGCTGCTGCTGACCGCCCGAGAGCGCCAAACCATCCTTGTTGAGCTGATTGGATACCTCTTTCCAGAGGTTGGCGCGCTTGAGCGATTCTTCCACGATGTCATCGAGGTCGCTTTTGCTAGTCACGCCCTGCAGACGAGGGCCAAAGGCGACATTCTCGTAGATGGATTTGGGAAACGGGTTGGGCTGCTGAAAAATCATGCCCACGCGACGACGGAGATCGACCGGGTCGACACCCTCGGCATAGATATCGTTGCCGTCGAGCGTCATGGTGCCCTCGACGCGCGTACCCTCGATCAGGTCATTCATGCGGTTGATGCAGCGCAAAAACGTCGATTTGCCGCAGCCCGAAGGGCCAATAAACGAGGTGATGGCGTTTTTGGCGATGTTGAGGTCAAGCCCCGTCAGCGCATGAAAGTCACCGTACCAAAAGTTGAAATCCTTGGCCGTAATGGCCGCTTGCTCCAGCGTGGGAGCGGACTGATAAACGGACATGGGACTCCTTAACTAGCGACGCTTGCGCGACAGGAAGCGCGCGAACAGGTTGAAGGCCAGAATGATCACCATCAGCAAGAGCGCGGTGCCGTAGGCTGCGTTCATGTTGATGCCGTCGTTGGCAAGCAGGTACAGGTGAACCGTCATGGGGCGGCCGGAATCGAGCGGCGAAATAGGTAGATTGATGGCCTGCCCCATGGTGTAGAGCACCACCGCGGTCTCGCCAATGGCACGGCCGATGGCGAGGA
>UQWG01000024.1 GCA_900544645.1 uncultured Collinsella sp. | reverse complement strand
GAGCACTGCCGCTTCCGCGCCGCCCACACCACCTGCTATTCCAGCCATTAGGAGCCCTCAATGTTTACTCCGCTTATCACTCATGATTCTGACGGCACTGCATTGGCGGCACCCGTTGATGCCGCACGTCGCAACGGTGCCACGTACAAGACGCGCACGATCGGCGATCTGCGCATTAAGGACGATCACCTGCGTGCGGCCATCGAGGGCACGGGGCACCTGCTGTTCGACGGCGGCATGGGTACCATGTTGCAGGCGGCCGGCATGAAGGCTGGCGCCTTGCCCGAGCTGCTCAACTTTGAGGAGCCCCAGGTCATTACCGGCATTCAGCGCCAGTACGTCGAGGCTGGCTGCGACGTGATCACCGCCAACACCTTTGGCGCCAACGCCCACAAGCTCGACGGTGCCGCCACCGTGGCAGATGTCTTTGCCGCCGCTGTCGCCTGTGCCCGCGCGGCCGGTGCCCACTACGTCGCCGGCGATATCGGCCCCATCGGCGCGTTGCTTCGCCCCTTGGGTACCCTCAGCTTTGACGAGGCCTACGACCTCTTTGCCGAGGAAGTGCGCGCAGGCGTCGCCGCGGGTGTGGACCTCTTTATTATCGAGACTATGACCGACCTGGCCGAGATCAAGGCGGCGGTCCTCGCCTGCCGCGAGAACTCCGACCTGCCCGTCTTTGCCACCATGACCTTCGAGGAAGACGGTCGCACCTTCCTGGGCACGAGTCCCGAGGTGGCCGCCATCACGCTCGACGCCATCGGCGCCGACGTTTTAGGCATCAACTGCAGCCAGGGACCGGCCGAGCTCCGCGGTCTTGCCGCACGCATGCTCACCGTCACCGACAAACCCATCATGGTGCAGGCCAACGCAGGACTCCCCCATGTGGACGACGACGGCAACACCGTCTTTGATATCCAGGCCCCCGAATACGCCGAGGCCGTCGCCGGCATGATCGCCGACGGCGTGAGCGTCGTGGGCGGCTGCTGCGGCACCACGCCGGCGCACATGGCAGCGCTACGCACGCTTATCGATAACCACACGCCCAGCCCGCGCCGCCGCAAGCCCAGCATGTCGGTCACGAGCGCCCAAACGGTCGTGGACCTTCCCTGCGACGGCCACAAGATCGCCGTCATCGGCGAGCGCATCAACCCCACCGGCAAAAAGCGCCTGCAGCAGGCCCTGCGCGACGGCGACCTGGACTACGTCGTGAGCCAGGGTATCAGCCAGCAGGAACAGGGCGCCGACATCCTGGACGTTAACGTGGGCCTGCCCGAGATCGACGAGGTCAAGATCATCCAACAGGCCACCGAGCAGCTCCAGGGCTCCACGTTGCTGCCGCTGCAGATCGACTCCACCGACCCCGCAGCCGTCGAGGCCGCCGTGCGCCGCTACGCCGGCAAGCCCATCATCAACTCGGTCAATGGCAAGCAGCAGATCATGGATGAGATCTTTCCGCTGGTCGCCCACTACGGCACCAACGTTGTCGGCCTTACGCTCGACGAAGGCGGCATCCCCGATACCGCCGAGGCTCGCTTCGCCATCGCCGAGCACATCGTGGCCGAGGCTGCCCGTTACGGCATCGGCCCGGACCGCATCCTCATCGACTGCCTGGTCATGACCGCCTCGACCAATCAACGCCAGGCCGAGCAGATCCTGCGCGCCATGTCCCTGTGCAAGGAGCGTCTGGGCGTCAAGTGCGCGCTCGGCGTGTCGAACATCAGCTTTGGCCTGCCTGCCCGCCCGCTGCTGGGCTCGGTCTTTTTGGCCGCCGCTTTTGGCGCGGGTCTGGACGCCCCCATCATGAACCCGGGCTCCAAGCGCTTTATGGATACCGTCTACAGCTATCGCGTCCTGAGCGTTGAGGACGAGGGCTCGACCGGATACATCGAGCGCTACGCCGACTGGACCGATCCGTACAAGATCGCCGCAAACCCGGCAGCAGCTCAGGCCGCATCGAGTGATGCCGCGCCTGCCGCGGGCACCGCCGGCGCCGACGGCAACGACGACCCGATTCGTCGCATGGTCGTCTCGGGTCGCAAAGGCGAGATCGCTGCCGAGACCGAGCGTCTACTGGCAGACCACGACGCCATGGACCTCATCAACAATCACTTTATCCCCGCCCTCGACGAGGTTGGCGTCCTCTTTGACCAGGGCAAGTTCTTCCTGCCGCAGCTCATGGCCTCGGCCGAGGCCGCACGCGTGGGCTTCGACACCATCAAGCGCCTGATGCCCGCCGGCGAGATTGCCGACAAGGGCAAGATCTGCGTGGCCACCGTCAAGGGCGACATCCACGATATTGGCAAGAACATCGTCAAAATGCTGCTCGACAACTACGGCTACACCGTCTTTGACCTGGGCCGCGACGTCGATCCGCAGGAGGTACTCAAGACCGTCAAGGAGCGCGACATCAAACTCGTCGGCCTCTCGGCGCTTATGACTACCACGGTCGTCGCCATGGAGGAGACCATCAAGTTGCTTCATGCCGAGGTGCCGGGCGTCAAGATCATCGTAGGCGGCGCCGTGCTCACCCCCGAATACGCCAAGCAGATCGGCGCTGACTACTACGCCAAGGACGCCGCCGAGAGCGCTCGTATCGCCGAAGAGGTCTTTGGGCAGTAACACAACGGAAACAACCGAGCACCAAAACGTGCCGCACGCGCCACTTGGCACGTGCGGCACGTTAGAATAGATAAGACTATGCTCGTTTTGGCAGATAGGAGCGCAAGGATGGCGATCACGCCCGCAGAAATCGCGGAAACCCGCGGCATGGTCGAGGAGCAGAACCTCGACATCAGGACCATCACCATGGGTGTTTCGCTCATGGGTTGCGGTGACGAGAACCTCGACCGCATGTGCACGAAGATCTACGACCACGTGACGCACACGGCTGAGCATCTGGTCGAGACCGCCGAGAACCTCGAGCGCGAGTACGGTATCCCCATCGTCAACAAGCGCGTTTCCGTCACCCCGGTGGCCCAGATCGCCGCGTGCTGCAAGGATGAGGACCTCACCCCCATCGCGCATGCCCTCGACCGCGCGGCCGAGACGCTCGGTATCGATTACCTGGGCGGCTTCTCCGCACTCGTCCAGAAGGGCATCGGTGACGCCGACCGCCGCGTCATCCAGTCCATCCCCCAGGCGCTCGCCACCACGAGCCGCGTCTGCTCCAGCGTAAACGTCGCCAGCCTGCGCGCCGGTATCAACATGGATGCCGTGCTCATGGCCGCCCAGACCATCATCGATGCCGCCAAACTCACGGCCGACCAGGATTCCGTTGGCGCCTCCAAGTTTGTCTGCTTTGCCAACATGGTCGAGGACTCCCCGTTTATGGCGGGCGCCGTCCACGGCGGTGGCGAGGCCGACGCCGTCATCAACGTTGGCGTCTCGGGCCCCGGCGTTATGGCTGCTGCCTTGGAGACGCTCCCCGACTCCGCCTCGATGATGGAGGTTGCCGAGAAAATCAAGCAGACCGCCTTTAAGATCACCCGCGCCGGCGAGCTCATGAGCCGTGAGGCAGCCCGCCGTCTGGGTGTCGAGAAAGGCATTGTCGACCTGTCGCTGGCTCCCACGCCTGCCATCGGCGACTCCGTTGCCCGCATCCTCGAGATCATCGGCGTGGGCACCTGCGGTGGCCCCGGCACGACCTGCGCGCTCGCCATGCTCAACGATGCCGTCAAGAAGGGCGGCGTCATGGCCAGCTCCAGCGTGGGCGGTCTCTCCGGCGCCTTTATCCCCGTGTCCGAGGATGCCGGCATGATCGCCGCCGTCGAGGCCGGTGCGCTTTCGCTCGAGAAGCTCGAGGCCATGACCTGCGTGTGCTCCGTTGGCCTGGACATGATTGCCATCCCCGGCGACACTCCAGTCGAGACCATCGCCGGCATCATCGCCGACGAGATGGCCATCGGCGTCATCAACAACAAGACCACGGCCGTCCGCGTGATTCCCGCCATCGGCAAGGGCGTGGGCGACTGCGTCGAGTACGGCGGCCTGTTTGGCCGTGCGCCCATCATGCCGGTGAACCCCAACGCCGGCACCGTGCTTGCCCACCGTGGTGGACGCTTCCCGGCGCCGCTGAACTCGCTGAAGAACTAGCTGAGGGGTTCAGGCGAGGAGTCCCGAGGAGGGCAAATATATAAGGTCGCCTGCTCGGACAGTCCTGACTCGCACGGAGAGCACATTAAGTGCTCTCCGGCTCGTGCGGAACTCGCGATCGACCTTATATATTTGCCCTCCCCGGGACTCCCGCACAACGGGACCTCAGTTGGGTTCTATCCCGTATGGCAGTCGCTTCGCTCCTGCCCGCCTTGGTTGTGAGGGCGGTTTGGCGTTGGAACGGTTCTTTTCTGATATATGCTGGTTGCGGCTCTTCTTTTGGGAGGAGTCGCTTTTTTGTTGCTAGGAGGTTAGCCCGTGGTTGATGGGGATGCTCGATCTGAGCTTCTTTCTGCGGATTGGAATGGCGAATGGATGCGCCTGCAAGCTGGTCGGCATCGGGCTGATGATTCTTTTGAGTGGGATAAGCGGGCTCGGCATTTTCGGCCGCTTGAGACTGCTCCTTATGCCCGGGATTTTATAAAGTTGTTGGCGCTTGAGCCCGGCGAGTCCGTGCTGGATATGGGGTGTGGGGCTGGGTCGATTGCTATTCCGCTTGCTCAGGCTGGGCATTCCGTGATTGCTGCCGACTTCTCTCCTGCCATGTTGGGCACGCTTGATGCCAGCATTGAGTATTACGGGCTCGAAGATCTTATTACGCCGCTTGAGCTTGCTTGGGATGATGACTGGTATTTGGTTGGACCGGTCGCGAAAGCGGTGGATGTTGCCTTTGCCAGTCGGTCGGTTACGACGACCAACCTAAAAGGCGCGCTTGCCAAGCTTGATCGTACGGCTCGTCGGCGTTGCGCTGTCACGATGGTCGCCAACTCCAGCCCGCGCTATGACCTGCACCTGATGAACGCCATCGGCGCCTCGGTTACCTGCAGTAATGGCTTTGTGTATGCTTTTAATATCCTCATTCAGATGGGTGCCCTGCCGCAGGTTACGTACTTTGAATCGCCTCGTCGCGATACCTTCGATAACCTCGAGGCAGGCGTGGCGGACTTTTCTCGTATGCTCGAGCATGGAAACGAGGATAAGATCGACCGCCTGCGCGACTACATCGCTCAACACATGATTGAGAATCCCCATGCCGGCGAGCCGGGCTCCAAGGGCGTGCCGCAGGGACGCTACATGCTCGACCACGTCCGCAAGGTCCGTTGGGCGTTTATTGCATGGGAGCCGGTCTCTGCGCACAGCTCATAGCCTGTTCGCAGCCCGCACTGCCCACTCACTCGGCATCCGCATTCTTTTTGAACTGGGCAAACGCGCTCCACACCGCGCCGTTCCTGCGCTATCGTGGGACAGCTCACGTAGATTAAGGCCCCGTCGCGGGGCGCCCCATACATAGAAAGCGAGAACCCATGGCACTGACAGGAGCACAGGTCAAGCAGCTTCGCAGCATGGCCCATCACCTCAACCCCGCCATCATCATCGGCAAGTCCGACGTCAACGAGGGCACCGTCGAGCAGACGGTCGCCTACCTGGAGAAGCACGAGCTCGTTAAGTGCTCCGTGCTCGATGGCTCCAGCCTTTCCGCCCGCGAGGCCGCCGAGGAGCTCGCCGAGCGTTGCCACGCCGAGGTCGTCCAGGTCATCGGCCGCAAGTTCTCACTGTATCGCGAGTCCTCGCGCAAGGACATCGAGAAGATCAAGCTCGTCTAAGAGCCAATGATCCGGCGATCCAACACATAGCAAGCTTACGGGTGCCCAAGTACTTCGGGCGCCCGTTTTTTATCGCTCGACCAGCACGCGATTGAGCCGCCCCTCCACCAAGCGCTCGTATAGACGCCGCGTCTCGGGCTCGGGCACGCCATTGACCTGCTCCCTCAGGTGGTGCATATGCCCGCTGTACAGCTCGACGATATCGCGCCGCCGCCCCGCCGCACTGTAGACGCGCATGGCGCAGCGCACCATATCCTCACGCGCCGTTTCCTGTCGAAGCCCCGACTCCGCCAGCCAAATCGCCGACTGCAGATCGTTTTCTTCTAGAGCGGCATTTGCTCCCTTAATCATGCAATCGATGTACTTTGACTGCATAATGCGCCGCATGCGCAAAAAGTAGGTGGGATTACAGCCATTGGGAACATACAGCGGTCCGGCATAAAGCTGCTCAATCTTAAGGCACAGCTCAACTAAATGGGGCCCGCGCGCACCCGTGCGATTTCCCAAAACCTCGCGGCTTATCTGGTCAAACAGCCGTACATCGGTCTTGACGTAGTCGCCGTTGAGCCCAATGCATTCATTTTGGATGAGCACGCACGACTTGCCATCCGGCGTCGGTCCCAAAGCCGACCGCAAGCGCGATATCGTCGAGTACAGGTTGTTGCGGGCGCTATTGAACTCGGCATGGGGCCACAGCTCCATGGCCAGCGTCTCACGATCGACGAGCGCATCCATGCCCAGCGCAAGCCGCTCGGCAAGCGTCGCCGCCTTCTTGCGGCGCCACATTTTGTCCGTGATGGGAAACCCGTCGCGCTCGGCGCGAAACGCACCAAACATGCGAATCTCGATATGGTCGATGGTATCAACGGCTTCAACCTCGCCGGCCTGGAATAGGCGCTCGCCCTCCCCTTCCAAATCGTCGCGCAGCGAGTACCGCGACAGCTCGCGCACGGGAAGCTTCTTGCGTATCCTGGCCGCCGGCTCGCCCAGACAATGCATGGCAAGGCGCGCAAAGAGCCGATACGATGGCTCCAGAATCCCCGCACGATTCATGGACATCCAGGCCGCAAGATCGCTGTCTCGGCCCGCACAGGCCAAATGCAGCGCCACCATCCAGGCTTCTGCGCCACCAACCTGCGTCTGGCTTATATCGAGTAGCTCCGCTTCCTCGCGTACCGAAACCATCGAGGTGTTACGCAGATATGCCGCGCGCTCCAGCAGCAATGCGTTATCGCGCATGTACCCAATCGACTCCTCGGCAAGTTTGAGCACTTGGACCGCACGGAACTTTGCATTAACCGGCCGTCCCTCTGCCAGCGACTGCCAGCCTTCTAGCAACAGGCCAAACAGCTGAATCTGGTTGTCGCGCATGCGCACGGCAAAACGATCGAGCTCGTTGAACGCCGCGTCGTCGGTTACCGGCAAGCCGGAAAGGAGCCGCCGTGCCGCCAACACCATGCGCACCCAGATAGCCATCGCCTTAAGCCCACGTACGTCGAGCGCCTCCCGCACCACCGTCATCTCGTCGTCGCGCTCGTCGGTTCCCGCAAACGACCCGTCAAAGAGCTCCACCAGCATGCTATCGGCCCGTATAACAATCCTCGCGATGTCGAGCTCGCAGTCGTAGGCCTTGCTCGTTTTGAGCTGCTGTAGAACGCCGCCGTCATCTCCCCGCTCGGTCAGGCACCGCTTGACCTCGATATGCGCAGACAACATATCGAGTGCGGTATGGGATGTCTCGATTTCTGGCACGGCCAGGTTCGTAGGAAGCCCAAGCCCGTTGTCCCCATAGCAAACAGCCGTCAGCGTCTGGGCCACCCTCCATGAAACAGGGTCTATTTCGCAGGCCGCCCGTTCGCCCCCGCGCTCGATGACCGATGCCATATAGCGAGCGAGCTTTGTATTGGACACGCTGACCGCTGCCAGATATACGCCAAGCGCTTCGGCAGGCGTTGGCTCTGGAGCCGGATCGTCGGCATCGATCGTGCCCAGCGCCGCTCGGCAGATATCGGCCCCGTGCCCCGTCAGAGCCAGATCGACCCCATACTGCCCAGCAAGTTCAAGGACCGCTTCACGGTCCAAAAAGGCGTCCGCCAGGCCCATCGCCGCATCGCATCGGCCCGCCTTAAGCAAAATCCGGGCCGCCCTCGGAACAAGTTCGGGGCGAACCTCGGCCACCAACTTACGCAAGCGCAAGCGTCCGTTATCCTCCGTGCCCAGACACGTAAAACTCCGCTCGGCGGGATCCAAGCCAAAGATCGGGTAGTCGCGTACAAAATAGGACTGGTCGACCATCGACAGCCTCATCCCGCAAGCCTCGAGTTCTGCGATATTGCCCTCGCCCATCAAAACCATGAGACATGCCACGCAAAACAGCGCATTATTGTCGAGCGAAGCCAGATCGGCAAGTGCCGCGCCATATACGTTGACAATCTCGTTTTCGAGCAGGCCGGCTACGTCGCCTTGGCCATACAGACCCGTCTGCAATGCCGAAACGAGCTCGGGCACGCCCTGCGTGAGCTGATAGAAGTCGAGCGATGTGCTGATCGAAAACGCCGATGCCCACGCCGAATACTCATAGGCATGCACCTTGAGCATCTGCGCATTGATCTTAACCGAATCGCCCAGCCCATGAATCAGCTGACGATTTGAAGGACGGCAGGAGATAAAGACCCCAACCCCCATAGCGCGCAGGCCGCGAATCCTGTCGATGAGGTCTTCGGTATCGTGCTGATCGAGGTTTGGCACATTATCAATCGCGATAAGGGAGTGCGGTTTGTCTTTGAGTTCTTCGGTAACCACCTCGAGCTGCATAAACACCTCGCGCCCAATGGCGCGATCGGCCTCGATAATCCGCACGGGGCCTCGCGTCGGGTCGCATTTAACCTCATGGGTGTACTGCAGCAGCACCGAGGTCTTCCCAAACCCGTCGGGCGCATAAAGAACCACGATGCCGGCCTTTCGGCCCTTGGCGATAAGCTCATTCATCAAGCGTTCGCGTCGCACCATATAGCCTCCGCCCAGCGGCATCAGCTCGAGGTCGTCTATACCGCTCAAATCGTTTACCATGCCCGCTCCTCAACTCGACCGTATGGACACTGTAGCCGCAAGACCATACAAGCCGCGCTATGAATAGAGCGACCTTGTGTTTTAGGTTGTCTTTTGGTACGCAAGCGGCAAGTTTTTGTACAGCGAGGGCCGATTGTTATTAATCCCCCGACTAATCGGTCTTTAAGCAGGTAAATGAGCTTGTCAGCTTGTCCCATCTAAGCGGCAGTGTAACGCAGATGAACAAGGTTCAGCCATGTCATTCAACTCGCCTAGCACCCGCTACCGTCTACGACCTTCTAGTGGCATTTTTGCATAGAATCTGGTATGGAATGAATCAAGCTGTTGGGCATCCGGCATTCGTCAAGCTTGCGGCAAGATTTTGGTCAAGTGGGTAAAAAGGGATAGCAAAAAGGCCCCCGCAAAGCGGAGGCCTTAGGCAAGGCTATGTCGAGCTGCAGGATTCGCGCTACTCGCAGAGCGAAAGGGCGGCCTCATCGGCAACGACAACGCAGTTGGTGTGCAGCTGCAGGATCGAAGCCGGGCACTCGGGCGTAACCGGACCATAGCACATGTCATGCACGGCCTGAGCCTTGGCCTCGCCGTTGGCGACAACCAGGATCATACGGGCATACATGATGGTCTGGGTACCCATGGTGTAGGCCTGACGGGGAACATCGTCGATGCTGTCGAACAGGCGGCTGTTGGCCTGAATGGTGCTCTCGGTGAGGTCGACGCAGTGCGTGCCCTTGGAGAAGTGGTCATCGGGCTCGTTGAAGCCGATGTGGCCGTTGTTGCCAATACCGAGCAGCTGCAGATCCGGGTAACCGGCCTCGGCGACGATCTTGTCGTACTCAGAGCAGGCAGCGGCGGCGTCGGGGTTGGAGCCATCGGGCACATGCGTGTTGTTAAGGTCGATGTTGATGTGATCGAAGAAGTTCTCACGCATGAAGTAGTGATAGCTCTGGGGATCGTCGTGCGAAAGGCCGCGATACTCGTCCAGGTTGTAGGTGCTGACCTCGGCAAAGTCGACGTCGCCCTTCTTGTACCAAGCAGCGAGCTGCTTGTAGGCACCGATCGGGGTGGAGCCGGTGGCAAGGCCCAGCACACAGTCGGGCTTGAGGATAACCTGGGCCGAGATGATATTAGCGGCCTTGCGGCTCATATCCTCGTAGTCTTTAGCTTTAATGATCTTCATTACGCGTCCTTTCTCGTACAAGAGAGGCAAGGCTCCCTTACAAGCACTTGCCCGCGGCCCGCGTCGGCCGCAACCAACGTGTGCGGCCACCAGGGCGAGGTCGCGTAATGTATGTGTCTCGTGTCTAGCCGCGTCGAGGCCCCTGCCCGTCCACGGTGACCCGAAGCTGTTTAGCCTCGGACGTTTCCCATCTTGCCACGGAGGGCGTCCTCTTTCAAGGGCGCCCTCCGTAAACGTGTTTGAATTGTAGGCTAATGGCCGCGTGCACTTGCTAGCGCTCGCGAGCAACGATGAGCTGGTCCATCTCTTCGACATGCACGCCAACGGAGCCCTTGATGCTCGAGAACTCAACGGAGTTGCACACCAAGATGGGAACCGTCACATCGTAGCCCTCGGCAGCAATTGCCTCGCGATCGAACTCAATGAGTACATCGCCCTTATGGACGATGTCACCCACTTGCGCATGTACGGTAAAGTGCTTGCCCTCGAGCTGAACAGTGTCCAAACCAACGTGGATGAGCACGTCCAAGCCATCGACCGTGTTAAGCGCAACGGCGTGTCCCGTGGGAAAAATAGCCTCGACCTTGGCATCAGCCGGTGCAATCACACGCGTTCCGGTGGGCTGAATCGCCACGCCCTGGCCCAAAAGGCCGGTGGCAAACGTCTGGTCGTTTACCTCGGAAAGCGGAATGACATCGCCCGAGATGGGAGCATCCAGCGTAAAGACTCGACCACGCATACCAAAAGACCTTAGGACTTTAGTGAACATACTCCCCCTCGGACATACCAATCAATCAAAATAACCTTAACAGTTTACCACTTGGCAACGGTTTTTGACCATTAGGGAAGTTCGCGCTTGACAACCTCGACGATGTCGTCGACAACGCGCTGGGTCAGCTCATGCGTCTCGGCCTCGGCCATCACGCGGACCAGCGGCTCGGTACCGCTCGGGCGCACCAGAATGCGGCCGCGGCCGTCAAGCTCCTTCTCGGCAGCAGCGACGGCATCCCAGATGGGCTGGCAATCGTCCAGACCAGCCTTGTTGTCGGAATGCACGTTGACGAGTACCTGCGGGTACTTCTTCATGATGCCGGCAAGATCGGTGAGGGTACGACCGGTGCGCTTGAGCACGGCCAGAAGCTGCAGAGCCGTCACCAGGCCGTCACCGGTGGTGTTGTGCTCCAGGAAGATGATGTGGCCGGACTGTTCGCCGCCGATGACGGCGCCGTCCGCGAGCATGCGCTCCAGAACGTAGCGATCGCCCACGGCGGTCTGAACCATCTCGAAGCCCTGCTCCTTCATAGCGATGGAGAAGCCCAGGTTGCACATGACGGTCGAGACGATCTCGGAGTTGGCGAGCTTGCCGCGAGCGGCGAGGTCAGAACCGCAGATAGCCAGGATGTAGTCACCGTCGATCTCATTGCCCTCGCTGTCCACGAACAGCACGCGGTCGGCGTCGCCGTCGTGGGCCAGACCGATGTCAGCATGGGTGCGCAGCACGAGCTCGCGCAGGGGCTCGAGGTGCGTAGAGCCGCACTCGACATTGATGTCCGTGCCGCAATAATCGGTGTTGATAGCGTGCACCGTAGCACCCAGGCGCTGCAGCGCGGCGGGCGTAGTCTGGCAGGAAGCACCGTGACCGCAGTCGACGGCAACGACTAGGCCGTCGAGCCTCAGGCCATCGAGCGTATCGATGGCGTGGTCGACGTATGCCTTGCGGGCGTCCTTCATCTTGATGATGTGGCCCACGCCGGCACCGGTCGGCAGCGTGTCGGCAGCCATGGCTTCCTCGGACATGACCCAGGCGCTGATCTCTTCCTCGACAGCATCGGGAAGCTTCATGCCCTTGCGGCTAAAGAACTTGATGCCGTTGAACTCCGGCGGATTATGCGAAGCGGAGATGACGATGCCGCCGTCGAGCTCGTTCTGAACGGTGAGCAGCGCCACGGCGGGCGTGGGGATAACGCCGCAGCAATGCGGACGGCCGCCCTCGGCCATGATGCCGGCGGTCAGAGCGCTCTCGAGCATGGTGCCCGAAAGGCGCGTGTCGCGGCCGATGCAGATATCCGGACCAAGAAACTTGGTCGCCGCACGGCCCAGGCGAAACGCGAGGTCGCACGAGAGGTCGGCATTGGCGACGCCACGGACGCCATCGGTACCGAAGATGTTCTGGGGCATAGGATCGCTCCTTCCCTAGCAGGCGATATGCAACCGCCCACCCTAGTCGAAAAAGAAAAGCGGGACCCGCCGAGGAATCGGCAGGCCCCGCTTGTACATTGTATCTCGAAAGGAGATAAAACCTTAGCGCTTGGAGAACTGGGGAGCGCGGCGGGCCTTCTTGAGGCCGTACTTCTTGCGCTCGACCACGCGAGCATCGCGCGTAAGGAAACCGGCCTTCTTGAGGTCAGCACGGTAGTCGCCAGCGTTCAGAAGAGCGCGAGCGATGCCCAGGCGCAGAGCGCCGGACTGACCGGAGATGCCGCCGCCATCGCACAGAGCGATAACGTCGAACTGACCGGCGGTGTCGGTCACCTTGAAGGGAGCAAGGGCGTTCTCAACGAGCTGATGACGGCCGAAATACTGCTCGGCGTCACGCTTGTTGATGGTCACCTTGCCGGTGCCGGGGACGAGACGGACGCGGGCGACGGCGTTCTTACGACGGCCGGTACCCTGGTAGACAACGGTGTTCTCAGCCATCTTTAAGCCTCCAGCTCAATCTTCGTGGGGTTCTGGGCAGCATGCGGATGCTCGGTGCCAGCGTAGACCTTAAGCTTGGTCATCTGGGCACGGCCGAGGGTGGTCTTGGGCAGCATACCGCGAACGGCGCGCTCGATGACCTTCTCCGGGTGCTTCTCCATAGCCTGGCGGAAGCTCTCAGCCTTGAGGCCGCCGTTGTAGCCGCTGTGGCGATAATAGGTCTTCGTGTCGGCCTTGTTACCGGTAAGCTGGACCTTATCGGCGTTGATGACGACAACGAAGTCGCCGCAGTCGCTGTTGGGCGTGAACTGGGGCTTGTTCTTACCGCGCAGGATCATTGCGATCTGGGTGGCAAGACGGCCCAGGACAGCACCATCGGCGTCGACGAGAACCCAGTTGCGCTGGACCTCGCCCTGCTTGGCGTAGTGAGTCGATTTCGAAATCACTTAGACTCCTCCATGTACAGTACGTGTTGTTACAGAGATTCACGGGGCTCTGCAAGTAACCCGTCCATATTACCCCGCTCGCCGTACGAGTCAACAGGTATTTTGGCTCCGACCAGAGTTTCTGCACATGTCATCCACGAGCCGTGATTTTCCAGCTCTTTAGCTGTTGTCATTTTTTGAGGGTTCGCCGTCGCTAGCGCTCAACGAACTCTTGGATTTCCGCGAGCAGGCGCTTTGCCTCCTGACGGCCCTGGATATACAGGTCCAGAAGCTTTGCCGAATCGTGCTCGACATGGCCGACCTCGACCGGCTTTTGCGGAGCGACGACCAACGCACGGCCCTCGCGCTCATACTTCCACAGGTGCATGCGCTGAATGTTGTAGCGGTCGTGGCGCGTCTCGATAGCCTCGAGCAGATAGGGGTAGTCGGCATAACGCGCACGCGCGGCCGGCAAAAACTCGTAGGGCTTTTTCTCGTACGAGCGGTCCTGCGTGACAATGACAACCGCACGGTCGAAGCCCGCCTCCTCGAGCACATGCTCGATAGGAACCGAATCGGCCACGCCGCCGTCGACGTATTTGTGCCCGTCAATCTCGACCGGCGGCGTCACCAGCGGCAACGAGGTCGAGGCGCGCACGGCGTCGAGGTCAAGTACGGCGCTTTTGACCGGCAGGTACGTGGCGGTTCCAAAAAGCATGTCCGTCGCGACGGCGTACATCTCGATGGGGCTCGCGTCGAACGTCTCATTGTCAAAGGGATCCAGGCGGTCCTGGACATCGTTGAAGATAAAGTCGTAACCCACAATGGAGCCCGTGGACGCAAACGATGCGGCGCCCATGAAGCGGCTGTCGCTGCAGAAAGCCAGGTTGATGCGGTTGGCACGGCCGATCTGGTGCGACTTGTAGTTCACACCGTTGAGGGCGCCAGCCGATACGCCATATACCGCCGGGATCTCGACGCCGGCCTCCATGAGAACGTCGAGCACGCCCGCGGTAAACTGCCCGCGAAAACTGCCACCCTCCAGGACGAGCGCGACCTTGCCGGCGTTCTTTGCCTTATCTTCTGCAGTCATATTAACCTCCTGCGATTGCGTTTTGGCCTTCTTCTACCCAGTTTTGGAATGGCGAGCGCGCAGGTTTTTTGAGGCGGCAAGTGAAGCGGAAAGTGTGTCCCGTTCTCAGAGCAAATTCCGGGTCTCATTTTCCGCTGAGCCCACCATCAGGAAAATGAATCCCATTCCGAGCTTAGATTCCGGGATGCGGTTTCCGCTTGAGGCGCCATCCGGAAACTACGTCCCAGTCTGAGCGCGGATTCCGGGACGTGCTTTCCGCCTGGGCTGCCATCGGGAAAGCGCGTCCCACTCTGCGTCACTGAGGCGTTTTCTTTACGCCCGCGCCCTGCACAGAGTTCGATTCTCCGCGGTGCGGGAGGGGATCCGCTGATGCGGCGCATGGCCGGCTGAGATTCGATAAACATCGCATCCGTTTTGAGTCGAAGTTTTCGCGGAGAATCCGCGTATTTGCTTCGCAAATACGCACCGGCTTCGGCCGCCTGCCGGCGTCCTCGCCCGCTCGCTACAAACGCTCCGCGTTTGTTTAACGCTCGCGCCCTGCATAGAGTTCGATTCTCCGCGGTATCTGTAAGTAATAAAAAAGCAGGTAGAGACACTTCTCTACCTGCCTGTAACTATTGGTGGAGGCGCGGAGAATCGAACTCCGGTCCACGAAAGCCCCCTGATTGGCATCTCCAAGCTCAGTCGCTGGTTTAGTCTCGGACGCTTTGCGCGCAGCGACACGCTCGCGGCATCCCAACCGGTTCGGTCTTAGCCCGCGCCATACCGATTACGTGCGCGGGAGCATTCCCCTAACATGACGTCGCACCGGTGTCGGGGAAATCACCGGGTTGACGCGCCGCTATAAACTAAGCAGCGAGAGCCATAGGCTCAAAAGAAGAGTTGTTGTCAATTCAATTTGACAGTACCCCTGTTTAACGAGGCGAGGAGACCTCGGCTTGCTTCCTCTCTCAAAGCTATCGTGTCGAAACCAGTCGCCCCCGAATGTCGGGAAAGTCTGGATGGTATCGGATCTGCAAACACCCGATAACCGTCGACTTTTCAAGGAACATGCGGGGCGAGCCCCGCTTGTGGAGTGTTATCTTACCACGTTCTGAAAGCGGACAGCTGTTCTATGCACGAGCTGTGAAGACCCCAATGTGTGCCGCACTTCGCACTTTTGCTACCGATCGCGTCACGTATATTTTCGCCAAGCAAAATTGACCCATCGAAAGGATCGTTATGGATACCAAGCAGCAACTCGTCAATGCCCTCGCAGGCCTGGGCTCAACCATTACCGAAGCCATGGATGTCATCGAAGGCTTTGTCCCCTGTGGACATCCCGCCCTCACGGTATCGAACGCACTCGTCGCGCTGGACGCTGACGATGATGCAGCTCTCGCCCAGCAGCTTGAGACCGTCGAGGGCTTTATCGACCACGTGAGTGAGAACCGCGGCGTGGCCGCCTACCACGACATCGAGGTCGAGCTCGCGGGTCCCAAAGCCGATCTGCTCGCAGCAATCCGCGAGGTAGGCGCCCTTATGCAGACCGCAGGCGTCAAGAACACCCAGGTCAACGAGTGGGTCTACCGCAGCCTGGCAGCACTCGACAGCTCTGACGAAAAGGCAGCCGAGCAGCTCGCAGAAAGTCCCGCCATTAAGGCCGAGCTTTTGTAAATAGCAGACGCGGGCCCCTTGGCGCATCGTCGTCCAAGAGGCCCGCAAACAGTTCGCGTTAACCGATAGCCGCGCCGCCGCGTTCGGTCAAAGCCAGAATCGGCATCATTTGGCGCGGGGTCTTTGCTGCAAGATCGGCATGTTCGAGCAGCTTGCGATCGTTGGTCACCAAGTAATCGACCTGTGCGCGCTTGCACGCGGCGAGCACCAAGTTGTGCTCGTAATCGCGATGGAGCGTCAGATATTTGTCGGCTAGCCACAGATCGGATGCATCAGCGCCCACGGCCGTGGCGTTTTCGGTCATGTTCCGAACAAACGCCAACGCCGCATCGCCAATTGCACGGGCAGACGCCTCGTCGAGCGCTCCCCCGCTGGCAAGAACGCTGCGCTTCAGTTCGTGTTGGACAACGTACAGCACGTCCTTGGCGATATGCACCGGAAAGAACAGCAATGCCCCCGTCTCCGTCGCCTGACCAATAAACGCACGCGCGGCAAGCGACTCGGCATGGTCGACGCAAAACGAATCAACCCATACGTTGGCATCTACCATGATCTTGAGAGGCGCCCCACTCACTGGATCATCCCCTTTTGGCGATAATGCTCATCCATGGCTTCGGAATAGATTGTGTCCCAACCGCGATCGTCGGATACGGGCGACGGAGCGATGCCCAGGTCCGCGTAAAGCTGATCCGCCGCCGCCCATGATGCGGCGAACGGAGTATCGTGCGCGACGGTTTGTTGCCGACCATCAACGGCAGACAGCACTTCCTCACACTGCCCGCCACCCTGTGCGACCTTGACCACAACCTTTTTGATGAGCTCGGGCAGTGACCTGCCCGAAAGCTGCAGCGCCTCCTCGGCACGGTTCTTGACCTGGCGATCCACGCGAACGTTCACCTGCGCCATGCCGCCAACGGTAGCCATCTCAACCTCACCTTCAGCATTTGCTAGCTTTGCTAGCACGAGCATATATCCGCGCTAACCTCTCGTCAAACAAAAGAAGGCCTGCACCCTGGCGGCTGCGGTGCCGCCCGAATGCAGGCCATATACTCAATCGAAAACGCTAACGCAAGTACGCCTTCGCGTTGCCCAAGCTGTAGGCGATCGTTGAGCCGTTGTGCAGCAGTGACGACGTCTGCGGAGTGATCATGCCGGTAATGCCCAATGCCAACAGCACCGAGTTGGTGAGCATCACCTTAGAGTAGGAGCTCGTCAGACGATCAATGAGGCCCTGGCTCATGCGGCGCAGGCGCACGATCGCGGCGAGATCCGTGTCGGTCAAGATGATGTCGGCGACCTCTTTGGCGATGTCGCTTCCACCGCCCATCGCCAAGCCCACGTCTGCCAAACCGAGCGCCGGCGAATCGTTGACGCCGTCGCCTACCATGGCAACATGGCGCCCCTCGCTCTTAATGCGCTCCACATAGGCGTACTTGTCCTCGGGCAGCAGCTCGGCCTTAAACTCATCGACACCCGCCTCGCGAGCAATGCGCTCGGCCGTGCGCTCGGAGTCGCCCGTGAGCATGACCACGTGCTTAACGCCCAGCGCGTGCAAGTCGGCGATGGCCTCGCGCACGCCAGGTTTGAGCGGGTCCTCGATACCGAGCACGCCCACAACCGTGCCGTCGACCGCCAGATACAACGGCGACAGGCCCTGCATCTGGAGCTCGATTTGCTCCTTAATGTCGGATTCGAGCTGTGCGCCCTCGTCATCGAACACAAAGTGAGCGGAGCCGATGATGGCGCGACGCCCCTCGATGGACGAAGCGATGCCGTGCGCCACAATGTACTCAACGGCAGCATGGCGCTCGCGGTGCTCGAGCCCGCGCTCGCGGGCGGCATTGACCACGGCGCGTGCCACCGGATGCGGGAAATGCTCCTCCAGACAGGCAGAAAGGCGCAGAATCTCGTCCTCGCTCCAGCCATCGGTGGTCAGCACGCAGGCAAGACGCGGCTGCGCCTCGGTGAGCGTGCCGGTCTTATCAAACACAATGGTGTCGGCCTTGGCAAACGACTCAAAATACTTAGCGCCCTTGACCATGACGCCCATCTTGGCGGCGTCGCTCATAGCAGTCATGACGGCGACGGAGCCCGTGAGCTTGAGTGCGCACGAGTAATCGACCATCAACGCCGCCGAGGTCTTGATGAGGCTGCGGGTGGTAAGCGCAACCAAACCCGCAAGCAGGAAATTCCACGGGACGATCTTGTTGGCAAGGTCCTCCATATGCGACTGGCCCTCGGACTTGAGCGAGTCGGCCGTCTGCACGAGCGAGACGATCGAGCGCAGCTTGGTCTGCGCCGTGTTGGCGCGCACGCGCACCAAGATGCTGCCGTCTTCCACAACGGTTCCGGCGAACACGTCGTCGCCTGCGCTGCGCTCAACGGCCAGCGGCTCGCCGGTCAGGGTCGCCTGGTTGACCATGGCGCTCCCCTGCTCGACCACGCCGTCAATGCAGATGGACATGCCGGTGCGCACGGCGACCAGATCGCCGGGCTCAAGCTCGGTGGCGGCAACGCTTACCTCGGTGTCACCGACCACTTTTTGTGCCTTATCGGGCACGTCGAGCAGCGAGTTGATGAGCTCGTTTTCGCTCATGGCGCGCGTGTAGTCCTCGAGCAGCTCGCCCACGTTGAGCAGGAACATCGTCTGCCCCGCGGTATCGACATCACGCTTGACGAACGAAATGCCGATGGCCGAAGCGTCGAGCACAGGAACGGTCAGGCGCGGCTGCGCCAGCTCATGAAGGGCAGCGCGCAAAAATGCCATGTAACCGGCCACGACAAACACCGCACGCAGAGGCGTCGGCAAGAACCAGCGACGTGCGTAGTGGGCGCCGATAAGTGTGGCAAGATCCATGACGAGCTTGTGCTTGCGTGGCTCAAGCTGCATCACGTAGCCCGACTTGGCATCGGCGATAGTTTGAGCATCGAGTGCGCCCAAGGCGTCGAGCACGCTTGCGCGGCGCGGCTCGTCGTACTCCAGCGCCATCTGGCCAATACGGCCATAAATGCGCACCTTGTGCACGCCGTCGATATCGCCGCTGAGCTTAAGAAGTGCATCGAGATCGCTCTCTGGCACAGGACCCGCCAATTGAAGACGGGTCCTGCCGGGGATCTCGCTGATAATCGAGAATCTCATTGTTTGTGCCTGGGTGTGTTACTCGGCTGCCTTGCCCGCAGCGACCTCGCTCTGGGTGATGTAAGCAGCCTCGGCAACCATATCGTCGACCTCGGCCTTGGCCTGCTCGACCATGTCCTGGTAGCCGTTCTTGATGCGCATGCCGCACGCAATGCCCTGCACGCAGGCATTCTTTACCGGAGCGCTGGTAAGCAGCTTGATGCCGGCCGTGCCAAGCAGAAAACCGCCACCGACAAGCAGGGTATTGAACGTCGACTTCTTCATGTTGCTTCTCCCTTTTGCCGCATTGGACGCGGCACGGTACCTCAGCACTCGAGTAAACAAGTTTGCTCGAGCACACTTTTGGAAAATAGTTTAGTTTATCTAACTATTAAGTTCAACAAAGGTTAACTCTTTGGAAATCTTGAGGCGCGATGTGACCAAAAGGACAGCCCCTTTGCCACCCGCACAAAAAAAATGAGGGCGCCAACGGCGCGCCCATTCACTCTATTCCATTCAGCCCCACCTGACCCGAACGGCCGAGTCGTCACAGAACCCGGGAGCCCCGGCAGGGCGGGTGCTTGCTCAAAATGAGTTCCCTTCAAAACAATGGGCGCGCCAACGGCGCGCCCATTCACTCTATTTCATTCAGCCCACCTGACCCGAACGGCCGAGTCGTTGCGGAACCGAGGGGCCGGGCGCAGGGCCTTGCCTCTCAATGAGTTCCGCACGAACAGGAGGCGCCAGTGGCGCCTCCGTCGTGAGTCAGGACTGTCCGAAATTGAGAGGCAAAGCCCTGCGCCCGGCCCCTCGGTCCCCGTTTACGAGAGCGACGTTCTCAGCAACTCGTTGAAGAGCTTCGGGTTGCCCTTGCCGCGGCTTGCCTTCATGCACTGGCCTACCAAAAAGCCGATGACCTTCTGGTTGCCGTCACGATACTGCTGCGCCTGATCGGCACAGTTTGCCAGCACCTCGTCCACGATCGGCTGCAGCGCGCCGGCATCGCTCACCTGACGCATGCCGCGCTCGTCGACGATCTTGTTGGGGTCGTCGCCGGTCTGGGCCATGACCTCAAAGACCTCGTGAGCCTGGTTGGAACTGATGGCATCGGTCGCCAGCAGCTTGGCAAGGGCTGCCACCTGAGCCGGCGCGATGCCGGACTCGGCGAGCGACACGCCCGCACCCTTAAGATAGGCGATCATCTCGTTGACCAGCAAGTTTGCAACCGTCTGGGCCTCCTTGCCAGCCATACCGGCAGCGGCAGCCTCAAAGAACTCGGCAAATTCGGGGTCACCGGCGATCTGTTCGGCATCGGCCGCCTTAATGCCAAAGTCGGCCTCAAAACGGGCGCGCTTGGCATCGGGCAGCTCGGGAATCTCGCCACGGCAGCGGTCGATGAATTCGTCGTCCAGGTCAAACGGCGCCAGGTCGGGATCGGGGAACAGACGATAGTCGTCGGCCGTCTCCTTCACACGCATGACTACGGTGCGTTTGCGGCTGGGCTCCCAGTGACGGGTCTCCTGGTAGATAATGCCGCCCTCCTCGAGCACCTCGGCCTGACGGCAGATCTCGTAGGCAAGGCCGTCGTGCAGGCTCTTAAACGAGTTGAGGTTCTTGAGCTCGGTCTTGGTGCCCAACTTGGTCTCGCCGCGACGGCGCAGCGACACGTTGCCGTCGCAACGCATGGAGCCCTTCTCCATGGAGCAGTCAGAAATGCCCAGTGTCACAAAGATGCGACGGAGCTTCTCCATAAACAGGCGAGCCTCCTCGGGCGTGCGCAGGTCGGGCTCGGTGACGAGTTCAATCAGCGGCGTGCCGCAGCGGTTGTAGTCGACGAGCGACTCGGCAGCAGCGGTAATGCGGCCCTCGGCGCCGCCCACGTGGACCATCTTGGCGGCGTCCTCCTCCATGTGGATGCGCAGAATGCGAATGGGTACCGTGTAGGAACCGTCCTCGCGGCGCTCGGGCATCTGCAAGTTAGAAGCATCGTAGCTGGCCAGGTGACCGGCACGCTGGTTGCCCTCGCGCATGGTCGACGTCATGGACGTGGACAGACCCTCGGCGTTGGCCGAGGCGCTCGCCAGGCTCTGGGCCTCGGCCTCGCCAAACGCGCAGTCGGGGCGCTCGGCGGCACCGCGACCGGTCACGTCCAAATCCAGGTGACCGTACATGGCAAAGGCGACCGGGCCCTGCGTGGTCTGAAAGTTCTTGGCCATATCGGGATAGAAGTAGTGCTTGCGGTAGAACATCGAGTGGCGCTGGATCTCGCAATTGGTGGCGAGACCGGCCTTGACGATGCTCTCGATTGCCTTCTTGTTAGGCACCGGCAGGGCGCCGGGCAGACCCAGACACACCGGGCACACGTTGGCGTTGGGCTCGTCATCGTGGCTGAGCTTGCAGTTGCAGAACATCTTGGTATCGAGTGCGGTGAGCTCGGTATGGATCTCCAGGCCGATCACGGCCTCCCAATCCTGCAGGACCTCGGAAAGTTCCTTCATTACAGCTCGCCTCCCTTCCCGGCAAAATCGGGCGCGACGGAAAGCGCGGGCGCACCCGTGGCGGCATCGGCAAAGCCGCGCTCCAGGGCGCGGGCAAACGTGAGCAGCTGACGGTCCTTAAAGGCAGGTCCCACCAGCTGGGCAGAAACGGGCAGTTGAGTATCCTCACCCAAGCCCAGCGGCACCGAGATGCCACCGTTGCCGCAAATGTTGAGCGAGATGGTGTACAGGTCGGAGAGGTACATCTGCGTGGGGTCGCTGATCTCGCCAAACTTAAAGGCCGTGCGCGGCGAGGCGGGCATGAGGATGGTGTCCACCTTGGCATACGCAGCGTCGTAGTCCTGCGTGATGAGCGTGCGGGCCTTCTGCGCGGCGTAATAATACTTGTCGTACACGCCCGAGCTCAGCAGGTAGGCGCCGAGCATCTGACGGCGCTTGGCCTCGGCGCCAAAGCCGTGGGCGCGCGAAAGCGAACTCTGGTCGGACAGGTTGGCGCAGCCCTCCTCCTGATAGCCGTAGCGAATGCCGTCAAAACGGGCCAGGTTGGAGAACGCCTCGGCCGGGCCGATGACGTAGTAGGCGGCGATGGCGGCGTCCAGGTGCGGCAGGTCGACCTCGACCAGCTCGGCGCCCTGATTCTGCAGCTCCTGGGCGGCGCGCTGAACAGCGGCCTTGACCTCGGGCGTCAGGCCCTCGGCCTCCATAAACGCGGGAATAATGCCCACGCGCCTGCCCTCGATGCTGTCGTTGAGATGCTCGGTAAAGTCGACGGCGCAATCCTGGCTGGTGCAGTCGTACGGATCGTGGCCCGCGCCGGTAAGCGCGTTCATGGCCAGTGCGACATCCTCGACCGTGCGGCCAAAGGGGCCCACCTGGTCGAGCGACGAGCCAAAGGCAACCACGCCGTAACGGCTCACGGCGCCATACGTGGGCTTAAAGCCCACCACGCCGCACAGCGACGCCGGCTGGCGAATGGAGCCGCCGGTGTCCGAACCCAGCGAGAGCGCGACCTCGCCCGCGGCGACGGCGGCAGCGGAGCCGCCCGAGGAGCCGCCGGGCACGCGCTCGGTATCCCAAGGGTTGTTGGTGCGGTGGAACGCCGAGCTCTCAGTGGAGCTGCCAAAGGCAAACTCATCCATGTTGGCCTTGCCCATGGGCAGGCAGCCGGCATCGAGCATGCGCTGGACGCAGGTGGCGGTGTAGACGCTCTGGTAGTCCCCGAGCATGTAGGAAGCGCAGGTGGTGCGCGTGCCCACGAGGTTCATGTTGTCCTTGATGGCCAGCGGCACGCCCGCAAGCGGGGGCAGCGGCTTGCCTGCGGCACGGTCGGCATCCACGCGCGCAGCGGCCTCGAGCGCAAGCTCGGGCGCCACCTGCAGGAATGCCTGGACCCCGCCCTCGCGCGCCTCGATGGCGGCAAGGGAGGCCTGGGCCACCTCGGTAGCGGTAAAGTCGCCGACGGCAACGCCCGCGGCGATTTGGGCAGCGGTAAGGGAATCGAAGCTTAGCGCCATTACTCGCTCTCCCCCTCTCCCAAAATGGACGGCACGCGGAAGTAGCGGTCGCGCGCGCTGCCGGCGTTTTCGAGCGCGACGTCGAGCGGCAGGTCGCGCTCGGGCTCGCGCAGGTCATCGCCCATCACGTTGGACAGGCTTCCGATAGGATGGAACGTGGGCTCCACGTCGGGCAAGTCATATTGCAAGACGGGCTCGAGCATCTGGACGGCGTCATTCAGGTAGGACGTCATCTGGGTGAGCTCGTCATCGGTCAGTGCGATCTTTGCGTACTCGGCGATGCCGCGCACGTCTTTCTCGCTGAGTGCCATAGGCGCTCCCTTCCGCATAACAGATAAACCGCTCTAGTATACAAGGCAACGCCGCTTGGAGCAGGTGCTTTACCCAAATGCAGCGAAAACGTAACGAGGGCGGCGGTTGGCAGGCGGCGGGCTGGCGATTCTGCAGCGAAACCGCACCGTCCATAGCGAAAACCGTCTCGTCCACAGCGAAAACCATCACAACATTCGACGCTTTTCATCAAAATCGCGATTTTCATCGAATGTTGTGATGGTTTGGAAGCCCCGACCACCACAAAGGTGCCTGTCCCCTTTGTGGTTGTTCTGAACGATGTCTTATGCCGAGGCCTTTGCCTTGCGGCGCTTGCGGACCGCGTGGATCACGATGTCCAGTAGCAACAGCACAATGGCCACGACCACGATGAGCACGGCAAACTCGCGCTTGCCCCAGTGGCGGCCGGTCAGCGACTTTTGCTTGTCTACGTCCTTCTTGTTGTACTTGGTGCGCACGCAATGCACCAGCAGGCGATGGTCGTTCACGCCGTAGGGCGTGCAGGTGACGAGCGTCACCTTGTCGGCGCCGGGCTCGATGGTCAGCGACTCCATCTCCTCGGGCAGCACCACCTCGGAGTCCACCATCTTGTAGGCGAGCGTCTTGTTCATGGTGTGCAGCAGCACCAGGTCGCCGGGCTCCAGCGAGTGGATGTCGTCGAACATGCTCAGGTTGCGCATGCCCGAGTGCGCGGTGAGCACGCAATGCGTCGAGGTGCCGCCCACCGGCAGGCTCGTACCCTCCAGGTGGCCGACGCCCGCCATAAGGACTTCTTCGCTCGTGCCGTGGTAGATGGGCATGCTCACGTCGATGGAGGGGATTTCGACCCAGCTCATCATGGGGTCGCGGTCAAAGATGAGCTGCTGGGCGTAGGGCTCGATCTGGTCGGCGGGAAGCTCGGTGGCCTCGCCCGCCAGCTGCTCGTTAAAGGAGCGCGCCTGGAGCAGGATGCGCTCGCGCTCCTCGGCAGACAGCGCGTCCACGGTGCTGGACACCGTGCTGATCTGGTTGAACACGCCCGAGGCCTCGAGCCGGTCCAAAATCCACGGCCAGGTCATAAGGCCCACGCCAATAAGGATGATGACGATGGTGATGAGCCGGTCGGCCCAGCGCGGCAGCCGCTTGCGGCGGCGCTTGGGCTTTGGTTGAGGTTTGGGCTGAGGGCTTGAGCCACCGTTAGCCGCGGCGTTATTGCTCTTCATATGTTTAGCGCCCTGCACCATCGCCGGTCACTCCTCTACAACTCAAGTTGTCTAAACAAATAATAGCCGATTAGCGAGCTTCCGCGCCGGACAACGCAGCTAGACTGCACCGTCCGGGCCACGTAACCCCACTCAACCAATCAAGCCATATGTTGCTTTCATCGTCTCGAGCAACTGCGCCATCGTTACGCCCGCAACCCCAATCTGTTTCAGATTGACGTCGCCCACCTCGCAATCTTTAACAAACGCAAGCATATCGTCCTTCAGTTCTCCGCGCAGGTCGACACCTTCCGACTCGCCAAGCAGCTGAGCAAGCCTCAGCGCATCGCGTTTATGCTTTTTTACCTTCTTCGAATCAACGTTCTCCCCCGCTTCCCTTCTAGCTTTTAGGTCGAGATACGCCTTCGCTTTGAACGGAACAATGTATTCCGTACCCAGGACCGAAACGCCGCCTACGGTCCGAATTCCCTGAAGGAACAAGCTGTAGTAAGCATCGTCCAACAAAATTGCCGAAAGACTGCTTATGTTTTCATCAACGTGAATTGGCGCCACATCAATCCCCTCACGACCCTTTAGAAAGTCGGGGCACTTCGCGAAGAGTTCAATCATATGGGGGTAACCCGGCCTCTTAGGCTCTGTAAACCGATAAAAACACGAGCCTTTACCTTCGCCCCAGCCGCAGCGGTAGCCGCCATCACGCACCAAAGTCCATATAGCTTCTGCCGTCTGAGGCAACCGGTCATCGGCGACAATTACCACATCAAAATCGTGAGTCGCCCTAAACGGAAGTCCCGCCTCCGAGAGCAAAATGTCGCATGCCGTACCGCCGATAAGGGCATACGATCCTGCAGCTTTTTGCATATGCTGCTGAAATTCTTGGAGACCTTCTACAGCGCTTCTTGCCATGGATATTCCTTTCCAAACATGCGATCGACTTCGAGCTGAATTCGCTCATCGTCGATTGCCGCCAAAGATAGCGCAAGCGAAATGTCGTCGACACGGGAGGAGCCGGCAAACACGGGCGCATAGCGCCACACTTGGATCATCGCCGTTTCGTTATCCGGCAACTCCCCGTCTGCGACTTCGAAATCGCTCAGTTGACGCCATGTACTTCTTAAGACGGCCTTTTGCTCCATGCCCGGCGCAGTGAGCATCGAACGCGCGGCGAGCGCCGTCTCCCCGGCGTCAACAAGACAGTCGATCTGCGGTGTCTTCCTTGCAAAACAGACCTTCGAGACTGGCGAGGAGAGCTCTGCCATGTGCTCGCTGAGCAGAAGATCAACGGCAACAGGGAACACGACGACACGTCGTTCGCGACGCTCGCGCCTCGCGAGCCCCCTGTCAACAAGCTCGGTTATGGCCTCACTCGCGCGGCTTGCCGAAATCCCAAGCGCACGACAAAGGTCATAGGGGCGATATGGCTCCTGGGCTGCTCCCCAGATTGCGGCAGCCTGCGCGTTGGGCGACATCTTAGTCGCGTGATTGCGAAACCGGGTACCGCCCCTCCCCGTGCAAGCTGTGCCCATAAATGGAAGAAAAGCCTGTCTACCGGGGCAGACAAAGGGAATCCCTTGTGCGACCAATGCTTTGCGCTGACGTGCATCGGCATCAGGAAACGAAACGACAACAGGAGTCTCCGCGCGCAAGGCTAGCTGGCTATAGACTCTCTTAGCCTCGGGAAGCCCGACGCCAGTAGGCAAGCTTGCAAGCAAAAACGAAAAACCGTTTGCGTCAACAGCGCGGACCTCAATCGCCCGCAGATGCAACGGCAAGCGTGCGGATCCAGGCCAAGTTTTGGTCTTGGCGGAGAGGCCTAGTGCTTCTTGTAAGTAGATTAGCGCTTCGTTCATTTCCATCGTTTTCGTTTGATTCCAGTTTAACTTGGAATTATACATAATTTTCGGAATTAATGAGATTCCGTTCGTGCCTAAGCCTATATTTGAGTTTTCAGAATATCCCGGATCGGCGGGGCGATCCGGGATACAATATCAATAGAAAACGACGCACCCCGCGTAAATGTTTGGGAGCGCGGGCGGCCTAGTTTTCAGCTTTTGTTAAATGCCCGGGATCCGACCCCCGGGCATTCTTATCTGTGTTAGCGTCGGAATAATTTAGCCAAATATAGTCGGCCGAGATTGACCAATCTC
>UQWG01000023.1 GCA_900544645.1 uncultured Collinsella sp. | reverse complement strand
GTGACCTGGTCGCCCTGCCTGGTATTGGCCCGGCAACGGCGCAGGGTATCCGGTCGTTTGCGTTTGATCTTCCAGGCGTGTATCTGGAGACCAACGTGCGCACGGTCTTTCTGCATCACTTCTTTCCCGATGTACCGGCTGTTCCCGATCGCGAGCTGGTGCCGCTGATTCAGGCGGCCTGTCCGGCGGCCCCCGGTGCGGCGGCGGACGAGATCGCGCCCTTTGCCGCGCCTCAAGACGATGCCGACACGCCGCGCGCGTGGTATTACGCATTGCTGGATTACGGCGCGTATCTTAAAAAGACACTGCCCAATCCGTCCAGGCGGTCGGCGGGCTATAGTCGTCAGTCCAAGTTTGAGGGCTCGCGCCGCCAAAAGCGCGCGCATATCGTGCGTATGTTGTTGGCAGCGCGCGATGGGCAGCCGGCGGGGATTACGCTTGCTGATGCCGTGGTGGGCGTTAACGAGATGGAAGCGGCAGCCGGTCGCGGGCCGGTCGAGTGCGACTTGATCGCGGGCATTCTAGCTGACCTGGAGCGCGAGGGCTTTTGCCGAGCCGAGGGCGATTGCTGGTTGAGTGTGTAGCCCGCTCAAATCTGAAGAACGGGATTGTAAGGTTTAAATTCGCGGCTTGAGGGCATCCTAAAGACAAGGTCGCTCAAAGCCTATGGGCGGCACGTGTTGAAGGGAAGTACACCTATGGATTTTGAGAACTCTCAGACCAAGAAGAACCTCGAGACTGCTTTTGCCGGTGAGTCCCAGGCACACACCAAGTATCGCTACTATGCATCCAAGGCCAAAAAGGACGGCTACGTTCAGATCTCGAATATCTTTGCCGAGACGGCGGGCAACGAGTCCGAGCACGCCAAGCTGTGGTTTAAGTATCTGCACGACGGCGCCGTTCCGGGCACTCTGGACAACCTGCGTGACGCCGCCGCGGGCGAGAACTACGAGTGGACCACGATGTACGACGAGTTCGCCAAGACCGCCGAGGAGGAGGGCTTTGCCGAGATCGCCGAGAAGTTCCGTGGCGTCGCCGCCGTCGAGAAGGCCCACGAGGAGCGCTACAACAAACTCGTCGAGCGCATCGAGTCGGGCGAGGTGTTTGAGCGTGAGGGCGTGAAGGTGTGGAAGTGCCTGAACTGCGGGCACCTGCACGTTGGTGCCGAGGCACCTGAGGTGTGCCCGGTGTGTAACCACCCCAAGGCGTACTTTGAGGAGCAGGTGGTGAACTACTAGCGCTTGGCGCTAGCGTGAGCTGGGCCGGGAGGGCCGGACTACCTTCCCTCCTCGCTCACGGCTTCGCAGGGTCGCGTTGAGGGAAGGTAGTCCGGCCCTCCCGGCCCGCTTTGGGTCGTCGCGTGCTCGCTACAGAAAAGCTGATAAGAAGTTTGTGTGCCGCCCCTTATGGGGCGGCACGTTTTTGTGGGGGCCGGTTGGGGCGGTGACGTTGCTTAGAGGGTACACTGGGTAGCGTTGGCTATTCGTTTCCTCTTGTGAGGTGTTGGTTATGGGTAAGAAGTCTCGGGCTCGGGTTGCTGCGGCGGGAACTCGCAAGGATCCTGGTCGTCGGGTTGCCGAGGGTAAAAAGGCCGATCGTGCCGAGAAGGACAAGAAGGTCGGCGCGCATGCTCATCCTGAGTGGGCGCCTCACCTCAATACGGCTAGCGAGGATCTGACTGCTAAGTTGTTTACTCTGGTCGAGGTTATCTTGGGCGTGGTGCCCGTGGTGGTCATTGGCTTGTTCTTGGCTTCGAAAGATGCCACGAGTGTCGATAAACTCACCGATGTCTTTTCTCAGGACCCCTCGATGGTGGTTACGTTTATCTCTGCGTGCCTGCAGCCGTTTGTGGCGTACATGTTGTACATGATTTATCGCAAATACTGCGAGGGCGACGCTGGTTTTGCCGCCGGCAACCTGATCGGTCTTTTGTGCTCCGAGATCCTACTGCTCAATATCCCAGGCGTCATCGGTATGGGCATCTTGCTGTGGCGTGTTTGGCGCAACGTCGCCCCGCACTTTGAGAGCTGGTTGTTTGAGCGTCGTGCAATGGGCGTGCTGGCAGACATCGCGGGCTCGCTCGTGATTCTAGCCTTGGCGTTTATATGCGCCACCGCCGCCCGCGGTCTCGCGGGCATGTAGTCTGTCCTCACCGACCACGGAGCGCAGGGCGGGGACACCTTTCCCTCTCGCTCACGGCTTCGCAGGGTCGCATGAGGCAAAGGTTTCCCCGCCCTGCGCTCCGGCGTTGAGTCGTCGCATGCTCGCTACAGAAAAGCTGATATTAAAGATTGTGTGCCGCCCCTTTTTGGGACGGCACGTTTTTGTGGGGTCCCGGTCTCCACAATTTTCGTCAAGCTTTTGGTTAGATTTTGGTCAGTTGGCGTAAGGGTGGAAGGCCAAAAGATTGCTGGCGAAAAAAGCTCAGAGAAAGTGCTGGTAGGGGAGTTGTTGAGCTTTTCGACAGCTTTTGAGCAAAAGAAACTTTGTGGCTATTGCCGGCGATTGCGTTGTCGCGGTCATGGCGGTGCGGGATGCTGGTCGTAAGCGTCGAATGCTCCGATTTTGGAGGCCAGCATGGATCTGTTTCTTGAGACTCCGCAGCAACAGGCTGAGCGCATGCTGCGTCAGCAGCAACGACTCATGGAGATGCAAATGCAGGGGGCGGCAGCCCAGCCCCCTGCGCAAAACGTTACACCCGCGGTTTCGCCTGCGGGCGAATCGGCACCAGAGGCCTATTCCGTACAGCAAGATTCATATGCGCAGGAGCTCGCGTTCGACAAGCGTCGTGCGCGTCGTCGCCGCGTGGGCCAGCGCCTGCGCACATTGGCGATGATCGTGCTCATCCCGCTGGGGCTTGCGGTCATCTTTCTGGCGTCGTATGCCCTCACGTGCATCCTCAACGGCGCATCGCCCAACGAGGTACTCCAACATCTAGCGGCCCTGGGCCAGCGCCTAGGCGACGCCATAACAACCATCCGCACCGGCTGGGAGAGCTAGCGTTTGTAACATTAGGACTTCTAGGGTGTAGGGATTATCGCCACGAGCGGAATTCTTGCATCCTGTTGGTCCTGTCGTGCGACTGAATAGTATTATTGAAGTTGAATAATAATAGGATTTGTTATGTATAAGCAGGATTTAGAGCAGACTCTGTTGGGCATTGACGAAGAGGCAGAGCTGGAAATAGGTCCAAGAGACGACAGGCCGAGCGTTGTATTGGTGGGAGGAAGCGCCTTCATGCTAAACGATGTGACGAATCGTTCGGTTACACATGACATCGATGTGTTTGAGGCGGACAGGTGCCTCCGCGAGATCATAGCTCGATACCCCGAGGTGAATGGTATGGCGGTGGCATATTGTAATCAGATGCCATTCAATTACGAAGATCGTTTGATCCCCTTGGATATTGGGGCGCGTTTTATCAGGTACTTTACGCCATCCTTGGAGGATCTGGCGGTAATGAAGCTCTATGCCTTCCGTCCGAACGACATCATCGATCTTCATAGTCAGGCATTCGTCGACCGACTTGATTGGGGGCTGCTCGAACGGCTTATATTCGACGAGGGAGAAGCACTGGCGTCGTCGCCTTCGGAGCGGAGTTATCAAGAGATGGTCTGTGCATACAGGCAATACAAAAAGGAGGTGCTCGGTTGAATCTGACCTTTGAGGGATTCTTAAAAGGCTATTGCCGAGAGCTATCCGGACAGCAGTCGCTCAGTTTTAGAAAACTGGTTAAGCAAGCGACGACGGTTGCGCCGCGCGTGGCGGAGCCCCTGTTTTTGCTCGCTTTGGCACAGGGTAAAGCCGAATACGTTCTGGGCTTATCCGAGGGTTCGTGGATGGAAGAGGGTTACCGAGGCGTTTTGTCCTTGTACGCCCAAACGGGTAGCCTGGCATCTCTATGCGCCGAGGATAAACTTCCTAATCGTTATGCCAACGTTTGGCGTGCGTATAGAGCGGTGAAGGAAAAGCCAGTGGCGGACAGAAGGATCAACGCCCTGATGCGAAAAAGAACGTTGGGAGCGCTAGAGGAATCGGGCGTAACGCGCTACGGTCTCTGCCGCGATTTGAATCTGAATAAGGGAAACGTGTACGCATATTTAGCCGGTGATGACTCAAAGGTGAGCAGGGAGACGGCGCGCCGCATTATGGAATATGCGGAGGAGAGGGGCGCCCAAGAAGGGACCGGGCGCCCGGTGCGTATGGCGGGGTAAGATTGATCGCGGTTTTGATTGGTGCTCGATTGGGTTTGTTGGGCGGAGTTTATGTCTGCTATTGATATTGTGCTTGTTGTGATCGCCTTGGTGGCGGTGGGGGTTGCTGTGGCTTGCGCCCTCCAACTCAAGAGCCTGCGTGCCGAGTTGCGGGAGCGTGGCGACAGTAGCGCGGAAACGCTGGCAGCACTCGAGCAGGCTAACAAAGCGCTCGATGCCCTGAACGTCGCGCTGGCCGAAACCCGTCGCACGGTCAATGCCATCGCGCAGCAGCAGACGACCGATGCGGCCGTAGAGCAGCAACGTTACCTGACCATCGCGCGCGAGTTCTCGCAAGCCGGTGACCGGATGGATGATCTGCGCCGCGAGACCGCCCAACAGCTCGGCGCCAATCGCGAGGGCATCGAGCATCGCCTGGACAAGGTGCGCGAGACGGTCGATGCTCAGCTGGGTGCCATCCGCGAAGACAACAACGTGCAGCTCGATCAGATGCGCGCGACGGTGGACGAGAAGCTCTCTCGCACGCTCAACGACCGACTTTCGGCATCGTTTAAGCAGGTGAGCGACCAGCTCGAGGCCGTGTACAAGGGCCTGGGCGATATGCAATCTATCGCCACCGGCGTAGGCGACCTCAAGCGTGTGCTGGGCAATGTAAAAGCGCGCGGCATTTTGGGCGAGGTACAGCTGGGTGCGATCCTGACGGACATCCTCACACCCGACCAGTATCTGGAAAACGTTGCCACCAGGCCCGGCGCCTCGGAGCGCGTTGAGTTTGCCGTCAAGCTGCCGGTAGACGAGGGCGATCCCGTGCTGCTGCCGATCGACTCCAAATTCCCGGGCGACGCGTACGAGCATCTGCTCGACGCCCAGGAGTCGGGCGATGCGGAGGCCGTTGCCGCAGCGCGCAAGACGCTCGATATGATGGTGAAACGCGAGGCAAAGGACATCTGCGAAAAGTACCTGAGTGTGCCGGCAACGACCAACTTTGGCATCATGTTCGTGCCGTTTGAGGGGCTGTACGCCGAGGTCGTCAGCCGACCCGGGCTCATCGAAACCCTGGGCCGCGACTATCATGTCAACGTTGCCGGTCCCAGCACTATGGCCGCCATTCTCAACAGCCTGCAGATGAGCCACCAGACGTTTAGGCTGCAAAAACGTACCGACGACGTACTGCGCGTGCTCTCCGCCGTCAAGGCCGAGCTGCCGCGCTATCAAAAGGCGCTGCGCCGCGCCCAGCAGCAGATCGAGACCGCGGGCAAAACGGTCGAGGGCATCATTACCACGCGCACCAACGTAATGGAGCGCAAGCTCAAGGACATCGACGCACTGGAAGACGCCGACCAAGTCGATGAGATCTTGGGACTCACGCCCGCGGGCCTTCCCACAGACCAAGAAGACGAGGACTAATTGCAACAAGACGGCGGGGCACCGGTGCAAACGCGGGCGCCCTACCGCTTTTCGTATCGCACTTGTCTGGAGCGTGCTCCAATGTGCAACAATGGCGTTTCGCCCTATCAGATGCGAAAGGAAGCCCATGTCTCAGAGAAGCACCAGCCCGCTCAGCCGCTCCACCGTGCGCCGCACGCTGCAGCGGTTTTGGGGTGTCACGCGCACGCAGCCGCTGATTGTCTTTCTCTCGGTGTTCTCGTCGGCGGGCTACATCTTTTTGCTGACGTTTGCCAATACCTATGTGATGGCCCTCATTGTCGACCGCGTTCAAGCCGGTCCCGTGGTGGGTGACCAGGTGTTTGAGGTCTTCGGCCCCTATATCCTGGCGCTCGTACTCGTTAACCTGGTGGGTCAGATCCTCTCCAAGCTACAGGACTACACCGTCTACAAGCTCGAGATCGCAGGCAACTATCACCTGGCGCGTCTATGCTTCGACACGCTCTCCAACCAATCCATGACATTTCACACCAGCCGCTTTGGCGGATCGCTCGTGAGCCAGACGAGCCGTTTTATGAGCGGCTATACGGGGCTGGTGGACGTGACGGTGTATTCGCTCATCCCCACCATCACCTCGGTCATCTGCACGGTGGCGGCGCTCGCCCCGGTGGTGCCCACATTTACCGTGATCCTGGTGTGCATCATGGCCGTCTACATCGCGTTTGTCTGGCTTATGTACAAGCGCATCATGCCGCTTTCGGCCGCGACGTCCGCCGCGCAGAACAAGCTCTCGGGCGTGCTCTCCGACGCGGTCACGAACATCTTGGCCGTCAAGACCTGCGGGCGCGAGGACTTTGAACGCGATCTGTTCGACGCCGCCGATCGTGCCGCGCGCGACGCCGAGACGGTCTCGATGCACGCCATGATGCAGCGCAACTTTACGACCTCGGGCCTTATCGTCATCACCATGGCCGTGGTGAGTGTGTTCGTGGCGGGCGGCAACGCGTGGTTTGGCATCTCGGCCGGCTCGCTCGTCATGATCTTTACCTACACCTATAACTTCACCATGCGCCTGAACTACGTGAGTTCCATGATGCAGCGCATCAACCGCGCGCTCGGCGATGCGGCCGAGATGACGCGCGTGCTGGACGAGCCACGTTTGGTGGCAGACGACCCGGACGCCTCTGAGCTCAAAGTGACCGAGGGCGCGATTGATTTTGAGCACCTGAGCTTTGCGTACCGTGATGCTGCAGCGGGCGAGAGCGTGTTCGATGACCTGGCGCTTCATGTGGCGGCGGGCCAGCGCGTGGGCCTGGTAGGCAAATCGGGCTCGGGTAAGACGACGCTCACCAAGCTGCTGCTGCGCCTGGACGATGTTCAGGGCGGCCGCGTGCTCGTGGACGGTCAGGATGTCTCGCGCTGCACGCAGCAGAGCCTGCGCCGCCAGGTTGCCTACGTGCCGCAGGAGGCGCTGCTGTTCCACCGCTCCATTCGCGAAAACATTGCCTACGGTCGTCCCAACGCCACTGATGAGCAGATTCGCGAGGCCGCGCGCCTGGCCAACGCCCTGGAGTTTATCGACCGCTTGCCCCGTGGCTTTGACACCATGGTGGGCGAGCGCGGCGTCAAGCTCTCGGGCGGCCAGCGTCAGCGCGTGGCTATCGCCCGCGCCATCCTAACCGACGCGCCGATTCTGGTGCTCGACGAGGCGACCTCTGCCCTCGACAGCGAGTCCGAGGCGCTGGTGCAGGAGGCGCTCGAGAACCTGATGCGCGGCCGCACCTCCATTGTGGTGGCGCACCGCCTGTCTACCGTGGCGGCGCTCGACCGCATTGTGGTGCTGGCCGATGGCGAGATCGTCGAGGACGGCACGCATGCGCAGCTTGTCGAGGCGGGTGGCGAGTACGCGAGCCTGTGGAGCCGTCAGACCGGCGCATTCTTGGAGGCGTAAGCGTCTCGGACGTGGGACAATTGTGCCCATAAGTTTATTGTGCCGTTGAGCCGAGGAGTCGTTATGCCACGCGAGACCAATGCCGCCAAGCGCGAGCGCGCCATCGAGGTGTGTGAGCGCCTCAACCGTCGCTATGGCCCGGTCGAGTGCTTTTTGGACCACGAGAATCCCTTCCGCCTGCTGATCGCGGTGCTGCTCTCGGCGCAAACGACCGATGCGCAGGTCAACAAGGTGACGCCGCGGCTGTTTGCCCAGTGGCCCACGCCCGAGGCCATGGCTGGGGCGAGCGTGGCTGACGTGGCAGACACCATCAAGTCACTCGGCTTCTACAAGAGCAAAGCCAAGCATGCCGTCGAGGCCGCGCAGATGATCGTCGCCGACTATGGCGGCGAGGTGCCGGCCGACATGAAGGAGCTCGTGAAGCTGCCGGGCGTGGGACGCAAGACGGCGAACATCGTGCTCAACGTGGGGTATGGCATCGTGGAGGGCATTGCGGTGGACACGCACGTCAACCGCATTGCGCACCGCCTGATGCTGAGCCCCAAGACGCATGCCAAGGAGCCGCTCAAGACCGAGCAAGATCTGCTCAAGATTTTGCCGCACGAGTATTGGGAGTCGGTCAACCATCAGTGGATCACCTTTGGTCGCGAGATCTGCGATGCCCGCAAACCCAAGTGTGACGAGTGTCCGCTGGCAGATTTGTGCCCCAGCGTGCGCGTAGCGGGGTAGGGCGGAACGCATTTTCGTCTGGCGTTTTTTGCGGGGCTGGGTTTGTCCTTGAGCCGGAGTCCTCTCCATGCGCTACCATGACAGACAATGTATTTGACGTACGACCCGCCGAGCTTGCCCCGGCGGGCTTTTGGCGTTGCGATGCCGGAGGAACAGCATGCTCATTCACCGTATAGCCGCGCAGCTCTACACTGCCGAGGCGCTGCAGACCGTCGAGGCCGGACTCGATGCCGGCGAGGACGTGACGCTGGCCGTGTCGCAGTCGGGCCGCACGCTTATGGCGGCCGCTCAGTTTGCGCGCCGTCCGCGCCCGACGGTCTACATTGTGAGTGGCGAGGATGCGGCCGATCGCGCCGCGCGCAGCCTTGCCGCCTACGTGGGCCTGGCGCACGTGTGCCGTTTTCCCGAGCGCAAGGACTATCCGTGGCGCGAGCAGGCGCCCGACGATGCCGTGGTGGCGCAGCGCTGCGAGGCTCTGGGGCGCATCGTGCGCGGGGACAACTGCATCATGGTTGCCTCGGCCCGCGCGCTGCTGCGCTGCGTGCCGCCGGTCGAGAGCCGCTATTGGGAGTCCACGACCTTTGCGGTGGGCGAGGAGATTCCTTTTGATGAGGTGCCGCAGCGCCTAGTGGGCATGGGCTACACCAATGCCGGCGCCGCCGACGCGCCCGGTCTGTTCCGCGTGCACGGCGACACCGTCGAGGTGTTTCCCGCGCAGGAAAAAGCGCCCGTGCGCATTGAGTTCTTTGGCGACGAGATCGACCGCATCCGTCGCATGGTGAGCTCAACGGGGCAGACCATCGGTAACGAAGACAGCATCGAGATCTTCCCCTGCCGTGAGCTGGCGCTTACCGACGAGGCCGTCCACAACATGCATGTGGCGCTCTATCGCGCCAGCCAGGACGACAGCAAGCTGGCCGCATTGCTCGAGATGGTGGATGCGCGCATCGTTACACCCGAGCTCGACCGCTTTTTGCCGGTAATGTACGGCCAGACCGTGAGCCCGCTGGCGCACGTGAGCGGCAAGGCGCTCGTGGTGCTGTCCGAGCCGCGCTCGCTGTTCGACGATTGCCTGCGTGCCTACGAGGATATCGAGGCGCGTGCTGGCGAGGCAGGGATTGACCGGCTGGATGGCCTGTATGTACGTGCCCAGCAGCTCGATTTTGGTGCCCAGCAGCGCCTGAACTACGTGAGCCTGATTCGTGCCGGCGGCGCGGTGACGGCGGAGCTCAAGATTGAGCAGCCGGCCATTGCGGGCTCGGACAATCGCTTTATGACGCGCATTCAGGAAGTCGTGGGCAAGCGCTACGCCTGCGTGTTTGCCATTCCCGACCGCGGTGCGCGCGAGTCGATGGAGCTCACCTTTGGCGACGAGGGCATTACCTTTGAGGAGTCGCTGACCGCGGCGCCCGAAAATGCCGGTGCTATCGGCGACCGCGTGCGCGTGGCGGCGGCGGATTCTGCCGATCGTGCCGCACGCCAGGAGGCCCACGTTTCCATTCGCGAGCGTAAGGTCGACGCGCTCAACGCCCGCTCGCTCGAGGTTGGCGCCGCGCAGGCTGCCGCCGGCGCCGCCGTGCCCACCATCTCGCGCGGGCGCGTGACCTTTGTGGACGCTGCCCTGCCGCAGGGCGTGGTGGTGCCCGACGCCAATTTGGCCGTGTTCTCGATTGCCGACCTCAACGCCCGCATGGATGCCAACCGCGCGCGCAGCCGCCGCAAGGTTGACATTACGCAGATCACGTTCCCGTTTAAGCCGGGCGACTACGTGGTGCACGCCACCCACGGCATCGCGCTCTTTAGCGAGGTCGCGCGCCAGGAAGTGGGCGGCAAGGAGCGCGACTACTTTTTGCTGGAATATGCCGACGGCGACAAGCTCTACGTGCCGCTCGAGCAGGTCGACCGCATCACACGCTATGTTGGCCCCGACGGCGACAAGCCGCGCCTGACCAGGCTCAATACCGCCGACTGGACGCGTGCCACCAACAAGGCACGCAAGAACGCCAAAAAGCTGGCGTTTGACCTGGTCGACCTGTATACACGCCGCTCGTCGATTACCGGTATCGCCTGTCCGCCCGATACGCCCGAGCAGATCGAGATGGAGGAGAGCTTTCCCTACGACGAGACGCGTGACCAGCTGGAGGCTATCGCCGACATCAAGGCCGACATGGAGGCGCCCAAGCCTATGGACCGCCTGCTGTGCGGCGACGTGGGTTTCGGCAAGACCGAGGTTGCCCTGCGCGCGGCGTTTAAGTGCGTGGACTCCGGCCGCCAGGTCATGGTGCTCTGCCCCACGACCATTCTGGCCCAGCAGCACTACGAGACATTCTTTGAGCGCTTTGCCCCGTTTGGCCTTGAGGTCGAGGTGCTCAGCCGCTTCCGCACGCCGGCGCAGCAAAAGCGCGCGCTCAAGGCGTTTGCCGAGGGCACGATTGATGTGCTCATCGGCACGCATCGTCTGCTTTCGGCCGATGTGAACCCCAAGAACCTGGGCCTGGTGATCATCGACGAAGAGCAGCGCTTTGGCGTGCAGCACAAGGAGCAACTCAAGAACCTGCGCGAGCAGATCGACGTGCTCACGCTTTCGGCAACGCCTATTCCGCGAACCATGCAGATGGCCACGAGTGGCGTGCGCGACATGAGCCTGATCACGACGCCGCCGACCGGGCGTCGTCCCGTGATCGTGCACGTGGGGGAGTACGACCCCGATGTGGTGAGCGCGGCGATTCGCCTGGAGGTGGGCCGCGGCGGTCAGGTGTATTACGTGTCCAACCGCGTCAAGACCATCGACGACGCCGTGGCGCGCGTGCACGAGGCCGCGCCCGAGGCGCGCGTGGGCGTGGCGCACGGCAAGATGAGCCCGCGCGAGGTCGAGGACGTGATGATCGAGTTCGCGACCAAAAAGATCGACGTGCTCATCGCCACGACCATCGTGGAGAGCGGCATCGACAACGCGACCGCCAACACGCTGATCATCGAGGACTCGCAGCGCCTGGGTCTGGCACAGCTCTACCAGCTCAAGGGCCGTGTGGGCCGCTCTGCCACGCAGGCCTATGCGTACTTTATGTTCCCGGGCGAGCTGCCGCTTACCGAGGAGGCTACGGCACGCCTGACTGCACTTTCCGAGTTCCAAGACCTGGGCAGCGGCATGCGCATCGCCATGCGCGACCTGGAGATCCGTGGTGCCGGTTCGCTCATAGGTGCCGAGCAGCATGGTAACCTGTCGAGCGTGGGCTTTGACCTGTTTACGCAGATGCTGGGACAGGCCGTGGCCGAGGCGCGCGGCGACGACGATGCCGGCGTGGAGGCGGCGAGCGTGGGCATCAACCTGCCGGCCGACTACTTCTTGTCCGAGGAGTACCTGCCGGCGGTGGACCAGCGCGTGCTCGTGTACCGCAAGCTCGCAGCGGCCGAGGACCTTGAGAGTATCGACGAGGTGCAGGAAGAGACCGAGGCCGCGCATGGCGAGCTGCCGTTGGCGGGACTCAACCTGTTCAATCGCGCGCGCATCCGCATTCGCGGCGAGCGCCTGGGGCTCGAGAGCGTCACGCTCAGTGGCGGCCGCATCACGTTTTTGGGCGTCGACGTGCCCAAGAAGGTGGCCTTTGAACTAAAGACCCGCTATGGCGCGGTGAACTTTCCCAAGAGTCGCAAGCTGTCGGTGCCCTACAAGGCGGGCGCCGGCGCGGGCAGCGGCCTGGGTCGCGGCCTCGACGCCAACGACGGCACCGGCCCCGTGGCCGCGGCACTCATGCTGCTGCAACAGTTGGGTGCTAGCGACGACGACTAGCGGGTCGACGCTGCAAACGCTCCATTTGGGCAATCTGACCCCATCGAAAGGAAAGCATGTTCGGATACATCTATAAGAAAGATGTCGCCATTATCGCGGTTGTCCTGTGTCTTTGTCTGGGCGTGGGCAGTTTCTTCGATTACCAAATCTCGAGCGCGCTGTTCAATATCGGCGGCATGTACGGTCGCTTTATCGAGGCCGCCGGCGAGCTGCCGTTCGAGCTGACGGCGAGCATCGCGGGCGTTATGCTCGTGCGCGCGGTGCGTCCCGACTCCAGGGGGAGCAAATGGCTCGCCGTGCTCGGCATCCTCGTTAACGTTGGTCTGGTTGGCTACGAGATCGTTTCGTCCCTGCGGGTTGGCGGCAAACTCATCGCGGTTCAGTTGGTGCTGACGTTTGTGCTGGTCATCGCCGCCAACCTTATCGTCTACCGCCTCACGCGCACGACCGACCCCGACGAGCTTACGCGCTGGGCGTTGATGGTGCTTGCCGTGTGGGTCGCTCAGGCCATCATCCTCAACGTCATTGTTAAGCCGTTGTGGTCGCGCCCGCGCATGCGCGTGATCGAGGTCACGCCGGGGCTCAATTTTCAGCCGTGGTGGGTGATCGGCAATCCCGACAAGTGGACCTATATTGCCGCCGGCGTGATCAAGGACGGGTTCAAGTCGTTTGCGAGCGGACACACGGCGCACGCGGCAATCGGCCTCATGCTCGCTGGGCTTCCCGCGACGGCCTTTAAGGAAAAGCCGTCGCGCCGTCGTGTGGTCTTTTGGACGGCGGCTGTGGTCGCGGCGCTCGTCGCGTTTGGCCGCATCGTGATCGGAGCGCACTTTTTAAGTGACGTGAGCTGCGGCTTTGCCCTGGTACTGGCGCTTGAATGCCTTGCCGCGCGCATTGCCTATCCCAGCGGCGTACAATAGCTCCGTTTGAATCATCTGGCCGATACCCGGTAAGAGAGGATTGCCATGCTCGCGTTCAACAACGACTATTCCCACGGCGCACACCCAGCGGTGCTGCAGGCGCTCGTCGACACCAATATGGAGCCGCAGCCCGGCTACGGTACCGATGCACATACCGAGCGTGCCAAGCAACTTATTCGCGAGGCCTGCCAGGCGCCTGACGCCGACGTGTTTTTCCTGGTGGGCGGCACGCAGGCTAACGCGACGGTGATCGACATGCTGCTTGCGCCGTACGAGGGCGTCGTTGCTGCCGAGACTGGCCACGTTGCCTGCCACGAGGCGGGCGCCATCGAGTTTGGCGGCCACAAGGTGCTCACCATCCCCGGCTACGAGGGCAAGATGCACGCCGAGGACCTCGAGAACTATATCCAGGTGTTCTACGAAAACGAGAGCTACGAGCACACGGTGTTCCCGGGTGCCGTGTACGTGAGCCTATCGACCGAGTACGGCACGCTGTACTCCAAGGCCGAGCTCGCGGCGATTCACGCAGTGTGCCAGAAGCGCGAGATTCCGCTGTTTGTGGATGGCGCCCGCCTGGCCTATGCGCTGGCGGCCGATGAGTGCGACATTACCCTGCCCGAGCTGGCGCAGCTGTGCGACGTGTTCTACATCGGCGGCACCAAGTGCGGCGCGCTCTGCGGCGAGGCTGTGGTGTTTTGCGGCATACACGCTCCGGCGCATCCCATTCCGCGTATTAAGCAGCACGGCGCGCTGTTGGCCAAGGGCCGCCTGACGGGCGTGCAGTTTGAGGCGCTCTTTACCGACGGCCTGTATTTTGAGATTGGCCGTCAGGCGATCGAAACCGCGCAGGCGCTTCGTCGCGTGCTGCACGAGCACGGCTACCGGTTCTTCTTGGAGACGCCGACTAACCAGCAGTTCGTGATTCTGCCCAACGAGGACATGGCGCGCATTCGCAAGCATGCGGCGATCGAGTACTGGGAAAAGTACGACGAGACCCACACGGTGGTGCGCTTTTGCACCAGCTGGGCCACGACGCAGGGGGATATCGACGCGTTGGCGGCTGTCCTGTAGCCTGATGTAATGACGGGGGGCCGCCTTGCGCTGGGTTTGGCGCAAGGCGGCCTCTGTTTTTGAGGGGGAAGGGTTGTATGACCGAGATGTCCGAGCCGACGATTCGCCTGGCGACGCCCGATGATGCGCCGGCGTTGCTTGCCATCTATGAGCCGTATGTGCGCCAGACGGCGATTACCTGCGAATACGAGGTGCCGGGCGTTGAGGAGTTCGCCGGGCGCATCGAGCGTACGCTCAAGCGCTATCCGTATCTGGTGATGGAGCTGGACGGGCGTCCGGTAGGTTATGCCTATGTGAGTCCGCTCAACAGCCGCGAGGCATACGACTGGTCGGTCGAGACATCGATCTACCTGGCGCGCGACGTGCGTCATGGCGGACTGGGCCGCAAGCTGCATGACGCGCTTAAGCAATGCCTGATTGCGATGGGCATCACCAACATGTGCGCGCTCATTGCCGTGCCGCACGACAAGGACGACGAGTATCTGACGCACAACAGCCAGGACTTCCATGCCCATATGGGATATCGCCTGGTGGGCGCATTCGACCGCTGCGCCCAAAAGTTCGGCCGCTGGTATGACATGTGTTGGATGGAGCTGGTCCTAGCCGAGCGCACACCCAACCAACCCAAACCAACCTGGTTCCCCGACCTCCCCAAACCTACCATTTAGGGACAGGTTTATTTTGGCAGGTTAGCCGATTGGCTCGGTGTATTTGGCGCGGTCGGTGCGCTGGATGCGCTTGGAGACATGGAGCGGGCGGCCGTCGGTGTCGTAGACGTAGTCGGTGATCAGGATCAGCGCCTGCCCGCGCTTGACGTTGAGCAAAAACGCCTCGTTTTGCGAGGCGTAGCACACCTCAAAGGTCTTATGCCCCTGTGCCGGCGCGCGATGGAATTCTTGGCGCAGCGTCGCGTAGAGCGAACCATTGATATCGCGATCGATGAGTGCTTCAAAGCTCGGTGGTAGATAGGTAGTCTCCAGGCACAGCGGCGCATCGTCCAGATAACGCAGACGGACAAGTTTGACGAGCTTGCTGCCCACGGTGACATCGAAGAACTTGGCAGCATTGCCCGCGGCCTTGGCAAAGCCCGAGTCCACCGTGCGCGTGGTGGGCTTCATGCCCTGACCCTGGACCTGTGCCGTATAGCTCGAAAACACCAGGTTGTTCTCGTGGAGCGCCGGCGTGTCGGCCACAAAGGCGCCGCGCCCGCGCTCGGTGCGAACCAGGCCCTCATCAGCTAGTACCTTAAGGGCATGGCGCACGGTGCTGCGCGACAGACCCGATTCGTCCATGAGTTCCATTTCGGACGGCAGCTTGTCTCCACGTGCGTAGGTGCCGGAGGCGATGCGGTCACGCAACATGCCCGCCAAGCGCTCGTATTGGCTCAGTTTCTTTTTAGACGAAGCGTTCATGTGATCAACCTGTATCTAACTTGTATGCCTATCTAAGCAAGCATGTATTCAATACAACAACAAAACCGCTGGTAGCCAGTTGTCGAAAACCGCATCAGCAAAATATCTAAGACAAATATAGCATACAACTAGTCGACATAACCAAAACATGTATGTAACTTGTATGCCATCGAGAGCATCAAACGAGAAGAAAGGCTGATGCACGATGACTACTCAGGAACAGGTTAAGGACGTCGTCTCCCAGGTTTTGGCTGACAAGGCTGACAAGGGCGGCATCAAGCGCGTCGTGTGGATTGGCGCCGGCGGATCCAACGGCGGTAACTATCCTGCCCAGTACTTTATGGAGCACGAGGCCACGCAGGTCGTGAGCTCCAGCTACACCAGCAACGAGTTCGTGCACGCCACCCCGGCCTACGTCAACGAGAACACCCTGGCCGTCGTCGTGTCCATGCGCGGCACCAAGGAGACCATCGTTGCCGCCCAGGTCGCCAAGGACCACGGCGCCAGCACCATCGCCATCTATGTTGACGAGTCCGGCCTCACCGAGGTCTGCGACTACAAGATCCAGTACGACAGCCTGGCCGTCGACGAGTCCTGCATGGGCCGCACCAACTCTGCCGTCGTGACCATGATCGCCATGGAGCTTACACAGCAGACCGAGGGCTATGCCGAGTACGAGACCGCTATGGCCGCCTTCGACTTGGTCGACCCCATCTATCGCAAGGCCGTCGAGTACACCCGTCCGCTCGCTGCCAAGTGGGCCGAGCAGAACGCCGACAAGCCCTGCATCAACGTCATGGCCCAGGGCCCGCTCTTTGGTGCCGCCTACGTCTTTAGCATCTGCAACGTGCAGGAGATGCTGCAGATCGACTCCTGCACCATCAACACCTGCGACTTCTTCCACGGCCCCTTCGAGATCTTGGACAAGCGCACCTCGCTGTTCCAGCTCATCAGCGTCGGCCGCAGCCGCTGCAACGACGAGCGCGGCATCCGCTTCGTCAACCAGTACGGTGGCGAGCGCGTCTATCAGCTCGACGCCAAGGAGCTCGGCCTCAACGACATCAAGGACAGCGTGAGCGAGTACTTCAACCACCTGATCTTTGCCCCGATCCTCAACAACGTGTATATGCGCGCGCTCTCCGCCGTCACCCACAAGGACTACATGACGCGCCGCTACATGTGGAAGCTTGAGTATTAGTTACGCGGTTTTACCAAACCGCGTAACGGCTCGACGCTGCAAACCCGCCAGAGCGGCAATCTGCCTTTCAGCTTCAGCGGCATGACCAGAAGGTCAATGCCGCTTCGCTTCAAGGCACCTTGCTCGCTCTGGCGGGTTTTCGCTGGCGTTGCCAAAGCATCGGCGTCGCCTTGGTCCAGATGTGGCACTTGGGGACAGTCCTAGTCGTTGGGGACGTTCTTAAACGACTAGTCATTTAAGAACGTCCCCAACGACTAGGTAGAGCAGATTTTTCCGCTCGCCGATTTGTGTCTTGAAAAATGTATATAACGACTATAACGTAGTGTGAAACATATTGGAAACAATACCGAGGAGGCTGCGTTGAAGAAAAGCAATCTGGGCTATGTGCTGGTGCTGATCGCCGCGCTTATGTGGGGCACCATCGGAATCTTTGTTAACGGAATATCGGCCCTGGGTGTTTCGTCTCAGAGCATGGCGGCCTTTCGCCTGTTGTCGGGTGCTGTCTTAATGGCTCCGGTCTTGGCATTTATGGGTTGCCAGGGAGGTGCTCGTGAGGGAAAAGCCTCGGGTCCCATGGCACTGTTCAAGGCAAGTCCTAAAGAGCTTGTTCCCTGCGCGCTTCTTGGCATTATCGGCCTCGCCACCGCTAACACGCTTTATTACGAGTGTATGGGCGAGGTGGGCATGTCCACGGCCTCGGTGCTGCTCTACACCTCGCCGGTGTTTGGCGTCGCGCTCGGCCGCGTGCTTTATCGCGAGGACGTGACCCCCAACAAGCTCGTCGCCATCGTCTTTAACATTGTGGGTTGCGTGCTCGCGGTGACGAGCGGCGACCTGTCTGGTTTCCATTTCTCGGCTTGGGGCGTCGCGTCGGGTGTGATCGCCGGACTTTGCGGTGCACTGCTGGCGGTGTTTAGCCGTATGGCTACCAAGACGCTGCATCCGCTGGCGGTGACGTTTTGGGGCTTTGTCTTTGGCGGATGCTTTATGGCAGTGCTTTCGGCTCCGTGGTCCGATGTAGCCGCGGCAATGTCCCCGCAGCTCATTCTGCTGTTCGCAGGCTTTGGCTTTATTCCGACGGCTCTTGCGTACATCTTCTATATGCAGGGCCTTTCGATGGATCTTGAGACGTCGAAGGTGCCAGTCGTGGCTTCGTTCGAAACCGTGGCGACCGTTCTGGTCGGTATTGGCATCTACGCCGAGCCCGCCGGCGCGATCAAGGTCCTGGGCATCGCGCTGGTGCTCGCGTCCATCCTGATTATGAACACTAACTTCTCCAAGCTGCGCAACAGTGCCTTTGTCGGCCATATCGTTGAGAGCATGACCTTTAAGCCCAACGCGTGGTGGACGGAGAAATCGCAGGACATGGATCTGTTCCGCGAGCGCACCGGCATCGCGCTGGAGCCCACCGTGCAGGAAAGCCCCTGGTACTTCGTGCGATAGGGGATTGGCGAGGCGTCTGATCTGGGGTTATCCAGCTAGCGCCGGCCTACCTAGCCAAACGTTTCGAGTACGTTAAACCCGTCAACGGTCGATTTTCACCCGCGAACGGTCTTTATACTAATTAGCAATATAAGCAACGTATAAGACGTTATAATGACCATAACGAAAAGGAGGAGGCAAGATGAATCAGATCATTCTCGCATCTCATGGCGGCCTGGCCGCAGGCGCCAAAGACACGCTCGAGATGGTTCTCGGCGACGTGTCGAACGTCCACGTCGTGTCGCTTGCTCGTGACGACAAGGAGCCCATCACCAATAAGGTGGACGCCATGATCGCCACGTTCAACGCGGACGACACCGTCTATGTGCTGACCGATATGCTCGGCAGCTCGGTCAACAACAACATGGTCGAGCTTTCCAAGAACGGCACGAAGTTCACGGTTGTCAGCGGTTTCAACATCCCGCTGGCGCTCACGCTCGCTATGAGCCCCGTCCCCGTCAAGGGTGCCGAGCTCGCAGCCCTCATCAACGAGGCCCGCGCCGGTCTGACCAACCCCAACGCACCGGTCGAGGCTGCCGCGGCTCCCGCCAAGAAGGCCAAGGCGTCCCGTCACAGCTCTGGTCCCGCCAAGATCGTCCTCGCACGTCTTGACTACCGTCTGCTGCACGGCCAGGTCGTCTTTACCTGGACCACCAAGGTCCAGGCCGAGCGCATCATCGTCGTCGACAACGCTGCCGCCAACGATGACATCAAGAAGGGCGCTCTTAAGCTGGCCAAGCCCCAGGGCGTTCGCCTGAACGTCTTCACCGTCGAGCGTGCCCTCGCCAAGATGGACAAGCTCAACACCCTCGGCGAGCGCGTCATGTTCGTCTTTGGCAACACTGCCGAGATGCTGCAGTTCTGCCAGGGCTACAAGCTCGACGCCATCAACCTGGGCGCCACCGCCAACCACGACGGTGCCGATCAGGTCGGCGGCAAGGACAGCTCCGTCTTCCTCGACGCCACCCAGAAGGCCGACGTCAACCAGCTGCTCGACATGGGCATCAAGCTCTACGTCCAGCAGACCCCTACGTATCAGAGCGTCGACATCGACGCCAAGCTGTAATCAACCAGGCTTTTGCCTGACTGAAAGGAGAAGGGTATGAATACGTTCATCAGTGCGGTGCTCGTCGGCCTCGTCGGCGTGTTCTGCATGTGGGACTCCCGCCTGCTCGGTCGTCTTAACTTCGAGCAGCCCCTCGTTGGCGCTACGCTCGTCGGTCTGCTGCTGGGCGATGTGCCCACCGGCCTTGCCGTCGGTGCCGCCGTCGAGCTCGTGTCCATGGGCCTGGTGCAGGTCGGCGCCGCCGTTCCGCCCGATATGGTCCTGGGCGGCATCGTGGCCGCTGCCTTTGCGTGCCTGACCGATGCTTCCGCCGAGACCGCCATGACGATCGCCATCCCGGTCGCCGTCCTGGGTCAGCTCCTCGGCATCGTGTTCCGTTCCATCATCGCCGCCCTCACCCATGTGGCAGATAGCGCGATCGATAACGGAAAGTTCAAGACCGCCTACCGTATGCACATCTGCGCCGGCTCCGGTCTGTACGCCGTCATGTACTTCCTGCCGATCTTCCTCGCCGTCTTTGTTGGCACCGACCTGGTTCAGGCCATCGTCAACATGGTTCCCGAGTGGCTGTCCACTGGTCTTAACGTTTCGACCAAGATCATGACTGCCTACGGCTTGGCCCTGCTGCTCACCATGATGATCAAGAAGGGTATGACTCCGTTCCTGTTCATCGGTTTCCTGCTCGCCGCTTACCTCAACCTGTCCGTCATCGCGGTCGCTCTGATCGGTGTGTGCCTGGCTGTCGTCTTCATGGGCTTCAAGTTCAACGGTTCCCATGCAGCCGCCGGTGTCGATTCCGACTACGATCCGCTCGAAGACGACGAAGACTAAGGAGGAACACACTATGGCAACCGCAACCAAGGACGTGTCCCTGAACAAGAAGGTCAGCCAGTTCTTCTGGCGCTCCTGGGCCATCCAGGCCTCTTGGAACTACGAGCGTCAGATGAACATGGGCTTCCTCTACGGCATGGTTCCCACGCTCGATCGCCTCTATCCGGATGAGTCCGACCCCAAGCAGCTCGCTGCTAAGAAAGAGGCTTACCACCGTCACATGGCGTTCTACAACTGCACTCCGCAGACGAGCGCTTTCATCCTGGGCCTCTCCGCCTCCATGGAGGAGGAGTACGCCAAGGATCCCGAGAACTTCGATCCCGATTCGATCAACGCGGTCAAGACCTCCCTCATGGGTCCGCTTTCCGGCATCGGTGACTCCTTCTTCCAGGGCACCATCCGCGTTATCGCCTTTGGTCTGGGCGTTCAGCTGGCTCAGCAGGGCTCTATCATGGGCCCGATCCTGGCCATGCTCATCTCCATTGTCCCCTCTGTGCTGATCACTTGGTTCGCAGCCAAGATGGGCTATCAGGGCGGCCACGAGTACCTGAGCAAGCTTCAGGGCGGCGACCTCATGGAGAAGCTCATGTATGTCTGCGGCATCGTGGGTCTTATGTCCGTGGGCGGCATGATCGCCACGCTGATCGGCGCCACCACCCCGCTGCAGTTCGCTGAGGGCACCGTCGTTATCCAGGATATCCTGGACGGCATGATGCCCCAGATGATCTCCCTTGGCCTCACCGGCCTTATGTACTGGCTCATCAAGAAGAACGTCAACACCGGTTGGCTTCTCGTGATCGCCATCGTGGGCGGCATCGCCCTCTCCGCGGCCGGCATCCTGGCCTAGTCGCGACCAAGCGCCTAACCGCTTTCCCCCGGGGGCCTGCCTGACATCCCATACCCCAGGCAGGCTCCCATCCCTAAATGTGTCAAAGGGACAGTTCCTTTGACACATCCTCAACGGGCCGGCGACTCGGTCCAAATCACGGTAACTCTGCGAGCGCCCGGCAATGTGGCGCCGCAAAAAATCGAAAGGAATGTGTCAGATGTACGAGATCGACCTTAACCTCCCTAAGCAGATCGTCGCTGACGTCCTGTCCAACCACGAGATCCACAGCGTCGCCTTCGTCGGCTGCGGTGCTTCCATGTCCGACCTTTACCCTGCCAAGTACTTCCTGGCTAACAACACGGACAAGCTGAACGTTCAGATCTTCACCGCTAACGAGTTCAACTACGACACGCCTTCCTGGGTCAACGAGCACACCTTCGTGATCACCTGCTCCCTCGGTGGCTCCACGCCCGAGACCGTCGAGGCCAACAAGACCGCCAAGAAGCACAACTGCCCGGTCGTCTCCCTCACCAACAAGGCTGGCTCCGCTCTGACCGTCGACGCTGACTACGTCATCGTTCACGGCTTCCACGCCAACTTCGCTGCCAAGTGCGAGAAGCCCGGCTACGCCATCGCTCTTGCTGTCGAGATCCTTCAGCAGACCGAGGGCTATGACCACTACGAGGACATGATCACCGGCCTTACCAACGTCTTCGAGCTCTGCGAGAACGCCGCTCAGCACTGCAAGAAGCTCGCCAAGAAGTTCGCTGAGGACTTCAAGGACGACAAGATGATTTACTTCATGGCCTCTGGTGCCTCCGAGAAGATGGCTTACTCTCACGCCGCCTTCCTGTTCACCGAGATGCAGTGGATCGACGCCGCCGCCTACAACACCGGCGAGTACTTCCACGGCCCGTTCGAGGTTTCCACCGAGGGTAAGCCCTACGTCTTCTTCATGTCCGATGGCGCTACCCGTCCGATGGACGCCCGCGCCCTCACCTTCCTTGAGCGCATGGGCGCCAAGGTCGCTCTGATCGACTCCAAGGATTACGGCCTGGCTGACGCCGTGCCCGCGAGCGTCGTCACCTACTTCAACCCGCTGCTGCACCTCGCCGTTATGCGCGAGTACGGCAACCAGATCGCCGAGGCCCGTCAGCACCCGCTGACCATGCGTCGCTACATGTGGAAGCTTTCCTACTAATCACAAGTAAGTAGACCTTACGGGTTGATTGAGAGGGGATGGGGTTTGTGCCCCATCCCCTTTTTTGCTCTTGGGAGGGCACGCCTGTCGCGTCGCAAAACCCAGGATAAAACCTACCAAAATAAACCTGTCTCTATTTGGCAGGTGGGAGGAGATGCGTATGATCAAAGCAGTGCTGTTTGACATGGACGGCGTGCTGGTCGATACCGAGTGGTTCTACAACCGTCGTCGCGTGGCGTTTATGGAGGAGAAGGGGTTCCACTTTGACGAGATCCCCGATCTTTCGGGGTCTAACGAGCCGGCCATTTGGGAGGCGCTGGTGCCCGACGATGTTGAGCTGCGCGAGCGCCTTCGCGTGGAGTACAAGCAGGTCTACAGCCCGGACCACCCCGTTCCGTATGCCGAGCTGCTCAACGAGCAGACGGAGCCGGTGATGCGCGCACTGCACGAGCGCGGCGTGAAGTGTGCCATCGCGAGCTCGTCTTATCGTGAGCTCATTGACGAGCTGGTAGAGATTGCCGGTATCGCCGATGTGCTGGACTACACCATCAGCGGTCACGAGTGCAGTGCGTTTAAGCCCGACCCCGAGATCTACCTGCGTGCCATGGAGGCGCTGGGGGTGGAGCCTGCCGAGTGCCTGGTTATCGAGGATTCGCCTTTGGGGATCGAGGCTGGCAAACGTTCCGGCGCCCGCGTCCTGGCACTGCGTCCGCACGAGGGCGTCAACCTCGATCAATCGCGAGCCGATGCCGTTATTGATAATCTGACCGACATTTTGGCCGCTTTGTAGTGTCAATCCGCCGCGAGAAGCACGGGTTCAAACGTTTTTTGCGGTGGACTGGCTCAATTTGGTTTCGATTTTGATCCGTTTGGCTTCGATTCGGACTAAGTGAGTAGACTTTTTGGCGCAGGCCGAGCACAATGCATATCTTCCTTTGTAAAACCGCAGGTCACAGGGGTGGCGGTTTTGGGTGTGCTCGGCAGATCGTAAAAAGTCTACTCACTTGGAATTTTGCCCTTTGGTCGTGGGGGTTGCTGGTCCCGTTTTGGTTGTCGAGGGAGGTTGAATTGAAGCGCCCCCGCACGCTCCATGCTACAATCGCGGGCATGCCCCACAACCACATCTGCCTTCGAAAGGAGCCTACGTGGCGAACGCCATCGATCAGCTCACGGACCGCGTGCTCATGCTCGGCCGCCTCACCATCGTCCGCCGTGCCATTACTGCCGTGGCGGTCACAATTTCTGCCGTCCTCCAGACATTCCTGATCCAGGCGTTCATTCAGCCCGCCGACCTGCTTCCGAGCGGCCTCACCGGCGTTGCGGTCCTGCTCGATCGCGTTACCTCGCTGGGCGGCGTTCACATCGACATTTCGCTCGGTATGCTCGCGCTCAACATCCCCGTGGCGCTCCTATGCTGGAGCGGCATTAGCAAGCGCTTCGTCATCTTCTCGATGATGCAGGTCGTGCTCTCGTCGCTGTTCCTCAACGTCTTTCACTTCGCTCCGTTTTTGGGCGACAAGATCATGCTCATCATTTTTGGCGGCGTGGTCTCGGGTCTGGGCGCTGCCATCGCGCTAAAGTCCGGCGCATCCACCGGCGGCACCGACTTTATCGCGCTGTGGGTTTCCAACCACACGGGCAAGACCATCTGGGGCGTCATCTTTGGTTTCAACTGCTTTATCCTGGCGATCTTTGGCTTTATGTTTGGCTGGGACAAGGCGGCGTATTCCATCGTGTTCCAGTTTATTTCGACCAAGACCATCGACAGTTTCTATCGTCGCTACGATCGCGTGACGCTGCAGATCACGACGCGTAAGGCAGACGAGGTCATGACTGCCTACGTAAACCATTTTCAGCACGGCATTAGCTGCGCCGAGGTCGTCGGCGGATACAGCCGCGAAAAGATGTACCTGCTGAACACCGTTGTCTCGACCTACGAGAGCCAGGACATTATCAAGCTGGTGTGCGATGTTGACCCCGGCGCCGTGATCAACGTGTTCCACACGCTCAACTTTGTGGGCGGCTGGTGGGGCGGTCATGTCGACGAGCCCATGCCCACGGCCGTTCCCGATCCCGACAAGCCCGCACGCATGGCCAGCAGGCAGGCGCGCCTCAGCGAGCAGGACAGCCTGCAGCAGGACGACGGCAGGTAGAGTGTTGGCATTTTGCCGGCACGGCGCAATCCTGTCCGCTTGAGCCTCCCGAAAGCCTCGCTGCTTTCGGGAGGCCTTCGTTTGCCCAGATAAAACCTACCAAAATGAAGCTGTCGCTTTTTGGTAGGGAGGGTGTATCGTTTTATCATTATGAGGTAACATGAAACTAGACGTTATATACGTATTAGTTATTTCGATATTTCGATAAGAGTGATTAGATATGCCTGCGCCCAAAAATGCACCGCTTTACCAGCAGATTTACGACGAAATCAAGGATGCGATCGAGAAAGGTGTTTATGCACCCAAGGAGCGTATTCCGTCCGAGCTTGAGCTAGCCGAGCAGTACGACGTGAGCCGAATTACGGTGCGTCGCGCCGTCGAGGAGTTGTGCTCCGATGGCTACCTGGTTAAGCAGCAGGGCCGCGGCACCTTTGTTTCCACGCCGCACATCAATCGTCAGTTCCATGCCTCGACGCTGCAGACGTTTACCGCGCTGTGTGCCGGCAACGGCATGAAGGCCGGTGCGCACGTGGTCGATCGCCAGATCGTTCCGGCGCGCCAAAACGAGATGGAGTTCTTTGGTCTGCAGAAGGATGCGCTGCTACTGCATATCAAGCGCGTGCGTACGGCCGACGGCGAGCCCATCTTTGAGGAGAACATCTTTGTGCCGTTTGACGCCTACCGTGAGCTGTTGACGGCCGATCTTGAGGACAAGTCGATTTTTGCCGAGGTCGAGCGTGTTGGCGGAACGCCGATTGTCTCGGTTGGCTACCGTACGGTCGAGGCCGTTCGAGCTAACGCCGAGCAGGCGGCCGAGCTGGGCATTGCTCCGCACGATCCGCTGCTCAACCTGCGTGCCGGCTTTACCGGTCCCAATGGCGAGCCGGTCCTGATGGGTAAGCAGTACTACGTGGGATCGCGCTACGTCATGGTCATGTAAGTTACGCGGTTTTACCAAACCGCGTAACGGGCCGACACTGCAAGCCCGCCAGAGCGGCAATCTGCCTTTCAACTTCGGCGGCATGACCAGAAGGTCAATGCCGCCTCGTTTCAAGGCACCTTGCTCGCTCTGGCGGGCTTTCGCTCATATGACCCAATCCGCTGTCAATGGCCACAATGGCCCCGCCGACCGCTTGCAATCGGTCGGCGGGGCCTGCCGTTAACCCGTCCCGGTCCGCCCCCGGCATGTCGTCGACGCCCTCGGCTCAGTCTCATATCCGCGGATACCGTTCTGTCGGCCCGCACTCCATTCCTTCGGCGGGGTTCCCCAAGTCTGTCGAGGCGCATGCGGAGGGCTCCGCGCGCACAGCGAAATAGGGGGTATCCCCGAAGGCCGCCCGGCTCGCCGGGACGGGGGCCATGTCTATTCCGCGCCCTCCCGGCACATCATGCCGAGGGCCCAGAGCCACCTCACGAGCTCGGCCGCGGTGGCCGCGTTGGCCTTCGCCGCGGGCGTGCCGCGGGCGAGCATCTCCTCGCGCCGCCGCAGGAGCCGCTCGGACCCCTTCCTCCCGTGCATCCTTATCTCGAGGGGCACGCCCGTGTCCCTCGGCATGAGCTTCGGCTGGTGCCGTGCCGCGGCGTAGCACCATGAGCCCTCAACGGCCAGCTTCCTCACGAGCGCGTTGCCCGCACCGCTGATGCCTCCGAGCCGCACGGAGTCGCCGCTCGACCTCTGACTCGGCGCGAGGCCGAAATAGGCCGTGACCTGCCTTCCGGAACGGAACCTCGTGAAGTCGCCGACCTCGGCCGAGAAGGCCGCGGCCAGCGCGAAGGCGCAGCCCTTGATCGACTGGAGGGCGGCCGCCTCCGCGGCGATCGGGCTGGCATCCACGGCCGCCCTGTACTCGGAGAGCAGGTCCGCCCGGGCCTCCGCCGCGGCCTCGACCTCGTTCCTCAGGGCGGCGAGCGCCCGAACCCCGCCATCGTCCTCAGGCCTGACCTTGTCGAGCCACCTCAGGAAGTCGTAGGTCCAGTACTTCCTCGGGTTGCCGGCGGGCGTGGTGCCGCCGTAGGCGTACCCCCGCCTTGCGAGGAAGGCGAGCAGCCGCTGCTTGGCGGTCGCCAGTGTTAGCGTCAATATAATTTTCACCATTTCCACCAACGCATTTTCGCCAATCGCGCCAACGCGGATACACCGGATTCGCCAACGCGGATGTGCCGCTTTCGGCGCCTAGGCGCCCTCCTCCTTCCCGTCCTCACCGCCGATGGACACGTCCTTCAGGCGGTACGACCGGCCCGTTATCTTGATCATCGCGCAGTGGTGGCACAGCCTGTCGGCGACCGCCGAGGCCGTGACGTTGCTGCCGAACACGTCGCCCCACCTGCCGACCGGCACGTTGGTCGTGACGATCGTCGACCGCTTGAGCGCGTAGCGCCTGTTCACCAGCTGGAACAGCAGGTCGGCGCCCTCTTTCCCGATATCGAGGTAGCCCAGCTCGTCTATTATCAGCAGGCTGCAGTGCTCGTAGAACCGCATCCTGCGCGCCAGCGCCTCCTTCGCCGAGGCGTGCTTGAGGTCCTCGACCAGCCTCGAGCAGTCGGCGAAGTACACCTGCTTGCGG
>UQWG01000022.1 GCA_900544645.1 uncultured Collinsella sp. | reverse complement strand
CTACACAAGGCTATTCGTCGGCAGCGTCAGATGTGTATAAGAGACAGCCCGAGGACTTCCCCGTCGATTTCGCAACCGAGGTCTTCTGCCCCGGCCCGCTTCTGCACCAGCTGTCGACCTATCTCCCCTACGGCGCCGACACGCTCGGCATCGTCGGCGAGTACTACTGGATCGCCCGCGAGCGCGGTACCATCGAGGCCGCGCGAAACCGCGCAAGCTTCCCCCTGTGCTACACGCAGGCCGGCGAGCGCCGCGAGGTTACCGTGCGCATCCGCCGCAACACCACCGGCGGCCTCGGCGCCACCTGGGCCATCGACAAAGTCGAAGAGCCCGAGCAGTAACGACAAGCGGCTCAAATCCAAATCAGGATTTGAGCCGCTTTTATTAGCATTCATCGATGTTTCGTGACCAACAGCGAGCGGGCCGCAAGTGCCCCAGGTTGCCGTGAAAGAGGAGCGACGCGCACTTCGGTACGCGAGCGACGGTTTGAACGGCAAGATGGGGTGCTTGCGGCCCGCGCAGCGTCGAGTAGTTACGCGGTTTGGTAAAACCGCGTAACAAATTAGTCACGCGTCAGCTTGCGGTGAATACGATGCGGCTGGGCTGCGTCCTCGCCCAGGCGCTCGATACGATTGGCCTGATAGGCCTCAAAGTTGCCCTCAAACCAATACCAGTTGCCCGGGTTCTCGTCGGTGCCTTCCCACGCCAGGATGTGCGTGGCGACGCGGTCCAGAAACATACGGTCGTGACTAATGACCACCGAGCAGCCCGGGAACTCGAGCAGCGCCGCCTCGAGTGAGGACAGCGTCTCGACGTCGAGATCGTTCGTGGGCTCGTCGAGGAGCAGCAGGTTGCCGCCCTGCTTGAGCGTGAGCGCCAGGTTCAGACGATTGCGCTCACCACCGGAGAGTACGCCAGCGCGCTTCTGCTGGTCCTGGCCCTTAAAGCCAAAGCTCGCCACGTACGCGCGGCTGGGGACCTCGGTCTCGCCGACCATCATGTGGTCCAGGCCATCCGAGACGACCTCCCACAGGTTCTTGTCGGGATCGATGCCAGAACGGTTCTGATCGACATAGGAAATCTTGACGGTCTCGCCCACCTCGAGCTCGCCCGAAGTCAGCGGCTCCAGGCCCACGATGGTCTTGAAGAGCGTAGTCTTGCCCACACCGTTGGGGCCGATGACGCCCACAATGCCGTTGCGCGGCAGGGTAAACGAAAGGTCGTCGATGAGCACGCGACCGTCGAATTCCTTGTGCAGGTGATGGGCCTCGAGCACCTTGTTACCCAAACGCGGTCCAACGGGAATGCGGATATCGGTCCAGTCGAGCTTCTGGCTTGCGCGGGCCTCGGCCTCCATCTCCTCATAGCGAGCCAGACGGGCCTTGTTCTTGGCCTGACGGGCCTTAGGGCTGGAGCGTACCCACTCGAGCTCGGCCTCCATGCGCTTGGCGAGTTTGGCGTCGCGGTTGCCCTGTGCCTCGATACGCGCGGCCTTGGTCTCCAGATACGTGGAGTAGTTGCCCTTGTAGGGATAGAGGTGGCCGCGGTCGACCTCGCAGATCCACTCGGCAACGTTGTCCAGGAAGTAGCGATCATGCGTGACAGCCAGAACGGCGCCCTGGTAGTTGTGCAGGAAGTGCTCGAGCCACAGGATCGATTCGGCGTCCAGGTGGTTCGTGGGCTCGTCGAGCAGCAGCAGGTCGGGAGCCTCGAGCAGCAGCTTGCACAGGGCCACGCGACGGCGCTCGCCGCCGGAAAGTACGTTGACCGGCATGTCGGAATCGGGCAGCTGCAGGGCGTCCATGGCCTGGCCGAGCTTGGAATCGATATCCCAGCCGTCGGCGGCGTCGATCTCGTCCTGGAGCTTGCCCATCTCGGCCATGAGGGCGTCCATGTCGCAATCCGGGTCGCACATCTCCTCGCCGATCTTATTGAAGCGATCGACTTTGGCGATCATATCGCCAAACGCCATGCGCACGTTCTCGATGACGGTCTTGTCGTCGTCGAGCGGCGGCTCCTGCTGCAGGATGCCCACAGTGTAGCCGGGGGTGAGCCTGGCATCGCCGTTGGAGACCTCCTCGATGCCGGCCATAATCTTGAGCAGGGTCGACTTACCCATGCCGTTGGGACCCACGACGCCGATCTTGGCACCGGGGTAGAAGCTCAGGGTCACGTCGTCAAGGATCACCTTGTCGCCATGGGCCTTGCGAGCCTGATACATCTGGTAGATAAACTCCGCCATATGTCTGTTCTATCCTTTCTACCTGCTGTTTCCCTATTCTTGATTCGCTTTAGTGGAAACGAAATGAGGGAGCCAGCTCTGAAACGTAACGAAAAAGGGGCATGGTTGCCCACACCCCCTAATACTACCTGGGAAAAGTCCCCCGGAACATACTATGAACTGCGTACGCTAGTTTTCCGCAACCTTAACGAGCGGCTCGCTGCGATTTGCGCCACAACAGATACGAGTAGACGTAGACGGCTCCAACCGAACCAAACGCCAGAACCGCAATCACCGCGGCGACGACTTCACTCGAAAGCACGCTGCCTGCCACGCCCATCACAATCAGGCCAATACCCAGCACCATAAAGCAGGCGCCGCCAAAACGCTGAGTACGGCGCCAGTTCTCGGGATCGGCAAGCGCCCAAGGTGTCTTGATACCGAGCGTATAGTTCTGCTTCACACGCGGCAAGTAGTTGCCTACGCCGATGAATAGCAAACCGACAACACCGGAAATCAGCACGTTAACCGAACCGACCGCCGGCACCACGCCCCAGACCGTAAGCTCTCCCAGCCAGCTTATGGCGCACATGAACAAGGTGAAGGCGATTACGAAGCCCTGGTAGAACTTGCCCGAGGTTCGATATGCCTCACCTTTGGGGTCGATGCGCGGCACCACGCAGAACATTGCGAGAAGCACCAGAGGCAGCACACCGAGCGCAGAGGCCATCCAGCTAGGACCCCAACCGTCGACGGCGCCGTTCGCGCCCCAGTGCGTGGGAATCTGCGCAGGCAAGCTCGGCATCACCATGAGGTGCGCTACGACATTGGCGACGCACAGAGCGACCAGCGCAATCCACACGCGCGACGATACCCCCGTGGGGTGAATGCCCTTGTTTTCGTTATTCATCCTTATCACCTTCAGTGTTTGTAAAGCCCATAAACCAGCCAATTAAATCCTGCATGACGGTGGTGTTTAAGCTGTATACGATGTTTTGGCCATGGCGCTCGTCGGTCACCAACCCGGCGTTTTTGAGCGTCGCCAAGTGATGGCTCAGCGACGGCTTACTGATATCGAAATGCTCGGCAAGCTCCCCCGCCGTGCAATTGCCCTCGCGCAGCAACTCCAAAATGCGCCGTCGCGTTGGATCGGCAAGCGCCTTAAAACCCTCTCCCGGCATAAGACCTCCTCTCATCATCTCTCATGACGTGCACACTATACTCAATATTTAGATGTTTGTCTAACTATCTAATCGCAATGCTTCAAACCACATCAAAGCAAACGCCATCGCAACCTATGGGCGATTACCTATAATGGCGATAGCTAAAACACGACCTGCTTCCCCATCGGAGGATATTTATGACCGAAACCGCTGCCGCAGCCGCCATCGAGACACGCGACACCAAGCTCGAGATTATCATGGGCCGCGAGGCACTCGATAAGCTCGCCGATGCTACGGTGCTAGTGCTCGGCTGCGGAGGCGTGGGCTCCAACTGCTGCGAGGCACTCGCCCGCGGCGGCATCGGTCATTTCGTCATTCTGGATAAGGACATCATCGCGCCCAGCAATATCAATCGCCAGGCCATCGCCTTTCACAGCACCGTCGGCAAGCGCAAAGTCGACGTCATGGAGGCTATGATTCACGACATCAACCCTACCGCTACCGTCATCAAGCGCACCGAATACCTGCTGAGCGACAACATCGATGATTTCTTCGCGAGCGTTTTGGAGCAGACGGACGGCAAGCTCGACTACGTCGTCGACGCCATCGACACCATCTCGGCCAAGCTCACCATTGCCAAATATGCTCAGGACCACGACATTCGTTTGGTTAGCTCCATGGGCGGGGCCAACAAGCTCCATCCCGAGTGCCTCCGCTTTGCCGACATTTTCGATACGGTACGTGACCCCATGAGCCGCATCATGCGCAAAGAATGCAAGAAGCGCGGAATCAAGAGCCTGCATGTACTGTTTAGCTGCGAGGAATCGGTTAAGACACAGCCCCGCGACCCTTCCAACATCCACGAGCGCACCGAGCTGGGAACCGCCAGCTTTATGCCGCCCATCATGGGCCAGATGATTGCCGGCGAGGTTATCCGCCAGATCAGCGGCCGCGGCACTGAGCGCGTACGCTCCGATGGCCAACGTCTGGACTAGCGGAGCGCACCGAGATGGAGCCCCGGTTATTTGATGCACACTGCCATCTTGATTTAATGGCTCACCCGGACGCCGTTGCCGATGAGGCGACGGCGCTGGGCTTGGGTCTATTTGACTGCGGCGTCAATCCGCGCGACTTTTCGGCCGCAAACGAGCGCGCCTGTCGCCAACCAGGCATCATCGCCGGCGTTGGGCTTCACCCCTGGTGGCTCGCCGATGGCCACTGCGGTTTTGTCGAAGTCAATCTGCTTTGCGAAGTTGCTGCCCAAGAACGCTACATCGGCGAAGTCGGACTCGACTTTTCCGCGCGCTTTGCTGGAAGTGAGCCGCTACAAATACAGGCACTTAACCGGCTCTGCGATGCGCTCGTGCAGCATCCTCTTACCGGGCGCGTGATATCAATTCACGCCGTTCGTTCGGCAGGAGCCGTACTGGACGTCCTCGAATCGCATGGACCACTCATCCCAAACCCCGACTCCCCCGTTATCATCTTCCACTGGTTTAGCGGTACTTCGGACGAACTCGTCCGCGCGCGTAATGCGGGCTGTTATTTTTCCGTCAACGAACGCATGCTCGCATCTAAACGAGGACGCGAATACGCACGACAGATTCCACTCGATCGTTTACTGCTCGAGACCGATTCACCAGCCGAACCAAACACAGAAACAAGCGCACAGTCGCTCATCAGATCGCTCACAAGGACCTCGATGCGCATTGCCTCACTCAAAAACTGTGACGCAAAGCGCATCGAGTCGGCAGTTTTAGCAAATGCGCACGCTGTTTTTGACCTTCGCTAACCCCTGTGGGCTAAAATGCCAAGGGACATGCGAATCGCACAACGCAGTCCCTATTGGTAGGCAGTACAATTCGGCAGCATTACACCAATTCGTGCATGAGATCACGGTTGCGTGCATACAATTCGTCGAAGATATGACAGCGCGACGCATATAACTCGTGGGCAGCCATATCGGGCTCGATTGTTTGCGCAACGCCAAGGACTCGGGCGAGTTCATCCCATGATGCATAGGCGCCACCTGCGAGAGCTGCCATGATGGCATCACCGAAGCATGCACCCACCGTAACCTTGGCAACCGAGACCTCGCGCCCGCATACGTCGGCGATAGCCTGCATCCAAACTGGATTCTTGGTTCCACCTCCGACAAGCATAATGCGCCCAATTGGCAGTCCATGCTCTCGCTCGATAATGTCGACATGGGATGCAACGGTATACGCGACGCCTTCCAAGGCGGCGCGAACCATATGGGCTCGCGTATGCCTTCCGGTCAGGCCAAAGAAGACGCCACGCGCCTCGGGATCGTTGAGCGGAGTACGCTCCCCCGCAAAGTACGGCAGACACAGGAGCCCATCGGCACCCGGCGCCACATCGGCGGCATCATGCGCCATAACCGAATAGGCATCGGGACCACCGTGGCCCTCGGCCTCTACGGCGTCGCGATACAGCTCTTGGCGCAGCCACGATGTGAGTGCGCCCGCCGTATTGGTCCCCGCGCAGATCCCGTAAGTTCCGGGAATGATAAACGTCCCCGGCCACAGGCGGGCATCATCGATCATATGATCAGCTAGGTAGATGAAATACGCCGTACTCCCCAACTGAACCATCATATCGCCGGGACGGAATACACCCGTCGAAATGGCCTCGGCACCAGAATCGCCCGTTCCCACTAAGACAGGTGTCCCTGCCGCGAGCCCCGTCGCCTCAGCCGCACGCCGCGTAATCACCCCGGCAATATCGGTAGCCGACATTACCTCCGCCATCTGGTCAGGCCGGCAGAAACGAGCACATTCCCGAGCATCAACCTTCCAGGTGTAGCGGTCGTATAGGGGAAGAAAATCCTCCGCCAAATAACGGTCCACCGTAAAACGCCCCGTCAACTTTGCGCATAGAAACGACGACGCCGTCAGGAACTTCGCAGCACGTTCGTGCACCTCGGGCATATTCTCCTTAAACCACAAGATCTTGGGAGCAATATCTGACGAACAGGGATCGTGCCCGAAAAGCTCGCGTGCGCGGTCTGACCCATATTCGGAAAGAAGCTCGTCAATCTGCGGCTTCGAACGTGCATCGACTCCATACAAAATCGCGGGCGCCAGCGCGTTGCACTCGGTATCGACCGGCACACAGTCGCAACCCAATGCGGAAAGGCCCACGCATCCGATCTGTGCCGCGTTAACCCCCGATCGCGTCACCAGCTCGCGCGACAAGCGGCAAAAATCGCCCCACCAAACTGCCTCCGCATCATGCTGGTACCATCCGTCACGCGGGTTGTCTGTCTCATGTCCACAAGAGGCTTGGCAAACGATGTTACATCGATCATCGATTAAAACGCCTTTAGAGGCGCTTGTCCCAATATCAATACCCAGATAGAGCGCCATAGGTGCCTACTCCCCTCGCGCCGTACGAGCGGCAGCCATAAAACGAGCTACCCGCTCAACATCAACCGGGGCATCCAGCTTTCCGTCGCGCTTTAAGCACGTGCCGACAAACGCACCATCGTAGTGAGCAAATACGTCAGCCACGGTATTTTCGCGACAACCGGTGCCACATACCACAGGCACTTGGCCAACACGCTCGCGGACCTCATCGGCAAGCTCGCCCGAAGCGCCACGACCGGCAGCCGAACCGCCGATGACCATCGCATCCGGTAGGCAATTAAAGAGAAGTGAATCGGCAATGTCCGCAGTCGTGCGGTCGTTAAGATAAACCTCCCCCTCGCTCGTGATGAAGTGAAAAAGCTTGAGGTCGTCCAAGCGCAGCGCCGCCTTGCGACGCATAGTGTGCGCGAAATCTCGATTAATCAGCCCGAGATCACCGGCCCAGGCACCGCAAAAATTGCAGCGCGTGAACTGCGCATCGACAGCAGCGCACAGCTCGATTGTGGCATCACCGTCGTAAATAGCCTCGGCTCCCCAAGGGGTCGACAGATCATGGGACAGAGCTCCGATTACATAGCCCATCGATGCAAGGGCTGAGGGAGAAACGTGCTGCTCATAGGGCATCGAGAGCTCATTGGTAATCAAAATGCCATCGACACCGCCCTGTTGCAACGCTTCGAGATCGCGCTTGGCGGCTTCCACGACCTGCGACACGCTTCCACCCGGGTAATACAGTGGGTCGCCCGGCAGAGGACGCAGGTGCAGCATTCCGATAACCGGCTTTTCGGTCTTGAACATCGAAGTTAGAAACGACATAACGCGCTCCTTCATAGGGTTATTGCAGGGACGTTACTCCCCCAGCACCTCGACGTACACTTTTCGCTTCTGCGGACCGTCAAACTCCGCAAGATAGATGTTCTGGGCACTTCCACACACGATGTGGCCATCTTGGACGGGAAAGAAGCAACTGTTCCCACAAATCATGCTCTTGATATGCCCACAGGAGTTGTTGCCGGTGGCTCCATAGCTCGGCAGGAAGTGTGCATGTGCATAGGGGGCATCGAGTGGGGCGATGCGATCAAGCGTTTCCATAAGATCCGTCTCCACGCAGGGCAGCCCCTCGTTTACCACAATTCCACAGGTCGTATGCGACAAAATAATCGCTGTCAAGCCATTGGTCACCGAGCTGCGTTCGATGGCAGCGTGCACGTCTTCGGTAATATCGATGAACTGGTCCGGAGCAGTCGATAGATAGCTCAATGTCTCGAGCGTCACCATGTTTACTCATCCCCTTCAAGAAAACGCAGGGCATTACCCCAGTAGAGCCTTTCTCGCGCATCATCGCGCATGGACACGGTATCGAGCGCCCGCTTGAGTTTGAACGCACGGAAACGCGGCGTATTGCTGGCGAACATCACTTGATGCGATAGCGCGCGCTCATACCACAGCGGCCCCATATCGACCGTGAAAAGACGCTGCATCATCTCCTCGGGCGAATCGATGTAAGTGATAGAGGTGTCCGTGTAGCAGTTGGGATACTTGAGCAGCATCGCCACGGTCTCGCGCACCCAGGGCCAGCCAAAGTGGGTCAAACTAAAACGCACATTTGGATGCGTTGCGATTGTGTGCTCAAATGCAAGCGGGTTGCTGCGCGAGAGCTCTGCGCCAGGCTCCCAAGACATGCCGGCATGGAAAACCACTGGCTTGTTATAGCGCTCGCACAGCTCGTAAAGCGGCTCAGCCACAGCATCATCGGGGTCAAAACCCTGCTTTGCCGGATGCAGGCAAAGCCCCTTTGCCCCCAGCTCGGTAAAGGCGCGCTCCAATTCGCCTGCGGCACTGCTCACCCGCGGATCTACGCTCGCAAATCCCCACAGACGATCGGGATGCGCGGCAACCAGCATGGCAATCTGGTCGTTGGTGCCAAAGTGCCCTCCGCATGCCGTGGTTACATCGAGCGGCATGAGCACGCTCTTCTGCACATCGCAGACGTCCATCTCGACTTGAAGCTCATCCCAATCCATGGGGCCCATATGCCCCATACCAAATTCTCGTGACCAAAAGCCGAATCCATCAGGCTCATCACCCGGCGTACAGATCTCGCCGTAGAGCATAGGATGGACCAACATGTCGATAACCATTTCGTACTCCTTTCCAGGCATTTGACCCTAGTACGGCTCAAACGAACCAATCACTCGGGACGACAGCTCAGCGCCCGCCTTCATACACGCCGGAATATCAAGGCCATCGATCACGCCCTTGGTAAACCCGGCAATATACGAGTCGCCGGCACCCACGGTATTAACGACCTTCTCCGCCGGTACGATCCCGCACTCATAGAAGCGCTCACCGTCATAGGCAATGCTCCCCTTCTCGCCAAGCGTGGCAACCGCAACGCGCGGTCCCAATTCCTGCACGTGGCGTACCCAGTCCCGCAGCTCCGGAGTGTCCTCTTCAAACGACATGAACGCATAGTCTACGTAAGGAAAATGAGCCTCGCATGCATATTCGGGATCCTGGCTGAACACCGAGAAGTCCATAACCACCGTCTTGCCCGCATCATGCCATTCGGGCAGGAGGTCCAAACAATTGCCAAACAGGTCGGTATGAATGATGTCATGCTCTAGGATAAACGCCCGGTCGTCTTCATTCGGTCGATATGTCTCCATTACGCCATCGATTGCCTCGAGATGCACGCGATCGACGCCGTCTTTCAATGCCATGAGCATCACCGAGGTGTCGCCATCTTCCACCCGCAGATGTGAGATATCGAACCCCTCAGCGGCCAGCGCCTCTCTCATCTTGTCTCCGTACTCGTCCTTGCCGACAACCGACACGGCGGATACCGAAACGCCCATTCGTGCAAGATGGATACCCCAGTCAATGCCATTACCAGTCGGATAGAACACGCCGATGTTTTGATAGACGTCCGCGCAGCAAAAACCAGCCGCACACGCTTTAATACCCATGGTCTTCTCCAATGTTCAAAAGGGGACCCGCCACATGGCGAGCCCCCTTTTCGCGTTTCGCTTATTGTTTTGCATCGGCTGTCCAAGGCCTCATAGCCAGACCGCCGTACGCTTTCTTAAGCTATTCGACGATTGGTGCTCCGTGGCCCCAAGAACCTTCCATGCCGCACACGGTCGAGGCAAACCCGGCAGCAAAGTCGAGCGCGCGCTCGATGGCCTCGGCGCCATCCTCACCGCGCTTGGCGGAATCGAGATAGCACATCAAAAACGAGGTGAGGAACGAGTCGCCCGCCCCCATGGTGTCCTTCATGTCCGTTACCGGTTTAGCCAGCTGGCGGTAATAACGCTCGCCGTCGTAAGCAATGCAGCCCTCGGCGCCCGCCGTAGCCGACACAAAACGCGGACCCAGGCCCTTCACCCATGCCAGACGCTCGCGAATCTCGTCCTCACTCGCGGCATCCGCCGCACTAAAGAAAGCGAAATCGACGTAGGGCGCAATCTGCTCGTAGTACTCGTCGGTGGAGTCGTCCGAAAAGTCAAAAGAGACCGTGACGCCCGCAGTCTTCAGCTTGGGCAGCTCGCGCTCGGTAAAGCAATAGTTGCCCGAATGAACCACATCGAACTGCTTCATGTACGAAAGGTCAAAGCGATCGAGGACATAGCGCGCATCGCCACGGATACCGCCCTCGTTGGAGCCGAGGAAGACACGGTCACCGTCAACGACGGTCACGCGAGCCGCTCCGTTCTCGCCAATCATCTGCTCGCACTTGTCAAGCTCGATACCTTCATCCTCGAGGCTTGCAATGACATGCTCGGCAGCGGCGTCATTGCCAAAAATGCCCATGTATGCGGAGCGTGCGGCACCGCATTTCTTGGCATAAACGGCGAAGTTCACCGCATTGCCGCCGGGATACATGGTGTGGATATGCTCGTAGCGATCGACGACGTTGTCGCCAAATCCGAGCGCGTTAACGTTAAATGCCATGGCCTTTGCCCCTTCTAGTACTCGACAACACCCATATAGCGACGGAAATCGGGATCGTGATCAAACACCTTGCCGCGTGCAGCACGCAGCTCGCAGTTCATGGCGTAGAACAGCACCGGGTCCAGATAGGCACGGACGCTCGCCGGCACGGCTTCCATACCGTACTCCTTGGCATCGAGCACCATCAGCGTATCGGTATGCGTCTTAAGGAACGCCAGGGCGCGCTCGTCCATAGCACGGCACTCGCTGGAGCCCATCTGCAGGAAGTAAAAAACGCCATCCTGAGTAGCCTCGAAGGGACCGTGGAAGTACTCGGCAGAGTGGATGTAGCTACAGTGCTGCCACTGCATCTCCATAAGAGAGCAGATAGCGAAACCGTAGGTCTGGCTAAAGTTGGGACCGCTGCCCAGAATGTAGAAGAACTCGTGCTCCTGGCAAAGCTTGGCAAAGCGATCGCCCAGCTCGGCATTTACCTTCTCGCGTGCCGGGGGAAGAATCTTATCCATCTCGGCAATACCGGCATACATATCGGCGAGATCGGCGTAGCCCTCCTGCTGATCGAGCAGCTCTGCCGCAAGCGACAGCGAAATGCCGGCGGGGACCTCGGCCTGCGGCACACCCTCGCCCCACGGGTAGACCCACGTGGTCCACTTGCCGGAGTCGATCTTGGATCCAGCGTTGTCGGTCTGGGCGATCACCGTAGCGCCGGCGGCAAGGGCAATCTCGCAGCCCTCGACGACCTCCGGGGTGTTGCCACTGTGGCTACAAGCGATGACCAGAGACTTCTCGCCCAGACGACGCGGACGCATAATGTCAAATTCACGCGCGGTATAGATATACGAAGTGAAGGTGGTTGCCTCGCGCTGCAGAAGCTCATGAGCCGGGATCAAATCGATCATGGAGCCACCGCAAGCAATCCAGTAGACGCTGTCGAACTTGCCCTTCTCGGCAATTGCCTCTTTGATCAGATCGTGTGCGTTCATATCCAGTTCCTTTCTTGTTTGGCCCGCAATCAATGACGTTGGTTGCGTGGCCGATGGTTGTTTTAGTCAATCAGATATTTCTCGAATGCGGCCATGTTCTTGGCATCTGCCGCCGCCGGATCATCGTAGTAACGACCGTCCGTGATTTCCTGGCCCAGCATGCCGTCAAAACCATGGGCGTTGAGTGCGGCGACGAAGGCGTCCATATCGTGCTTGCCATCGCCCCACACCAGATGGCCATACGGGTCACCGTCGATAAAGTGCATCTCGTGAATTGCCCCATCACCAAAGGCGGCAAACCAGTCCTCGAGCGTCTCGCCCGCAACGCCCATCGCAGTTGTATCAACCATGGGCTGTAAGTACGGGCTCGCGACCTCGTCAATCATGCGCTTCGCATCGGAAACCGTCGTCACAAGGTTGCTCTCCTCGGGACGCAGGCTTTCCATCGTAAGCACCAGACCGTGCTCGCCGGCATACTCCGCCAGAATGGACAAGTGCTCGCGGCTGCGCTTCCAGGCTTCCTCGCGGTCCTCGTCCCAGTCGCCCCAGCCCGAGTTGATGGACATACGGTCGCACCCAAGTACCTCGGCAAGTTCAATGCCGTGTTTAAAGTACGCCAGGCTGCGCTGTTCATGCAGCGGCTTGCGTGCGCAGTACTGCCAAGGATAGACAACATTCTCGGGGCACAGAGTACGATACCTAAGCCCACGGTCTGCAGCCTTTTTCGCCAGGACCTCAGCCTCAAAGTAGCCCGTATGGTCGAGCGTCACATGCGGCTCTGCACACCACAGCTCAATGGACTCAAAGCCCAAGCGCTGCTGCACATCAAGGAAGTAATCGAGCGACCACATGATGTAGTGGATATTCATGCCCGCAATCTGCTCGCGACGCAGCGTCGGTTTGGATTCAGACATCTTATGCCTCCTTATTTCGATCGAACACGATTTGTCCGTCCGACATCGTCATATCAACCGCAAGATCGCGTGCGTCGCGATAATCGAGGTCGAACACATCCCGATCGAGCACGCAGATATCGGCAAGCTTGCCAACCTCAAGCGTACCCAGCTCGTCTTCGCGCATCAGATCGTACGCGCCCCCGGCAGTCCAAGCGCGCAAGAGCTCGACAAGCGTCAGCGTGTTGACCTCATTCACGGGCAGTCCGTCGGCGAAGAATCCGCCGCACGCGCTGTAGATTGACTCGCCCAGGCTCGGAATCAGCAGTGGCAAATCCGTTCCACAGCACACTGTGCATCCGGAATCTTCCATGCCGCGGCGATTCCAGCTGTGCAAAAGTCGCGTCTCGCCAATTTGTCGACGCATCATCGACAGGCAATCCTCGCGCCGGTCCAGCGTCAGAATCTGCGGATAGACCTCGCAAATTCCACCTAACTTGCCAAACTTGACAAGATCGGTCGGGTCAGAGTTCTCGAGATCGGTAATCGCATGGCGACGAAGCATCCGTCCATGCTCGTCTCGAGGCAGCGAGGCATAGAGCGCCACGGTGCGACGAACGGCGCCATCGCCCTGGCAATGCAAGGAATATCGGAAGCCGTCAGCATCAATTGCACGCAGCTCGTTCTCAATCAGATCCCACTCTGGCTCCTCGACGACCGTCTTGCCGGCAGCGCCCGCATCGGCCGAGTCCTCATAGGGGTCTATCATCTCGGCAAGCCCCGCCCATACGCCGCGATCGGTCATACGGTTGAAGCCAGAAAAACGAACGAACGGTCCCCGGAAGCGCTCTCGCGCCTCGCGGGCATATGCCAGATTTGCACCGGCGCCCACCGGCTGCGACATCATAGAGACGCGAACCGTCAGCTCACCAGATTCCTCACGGCGAGCCATTTCGTCGGCAAAGCCGTAGTAGTCATCAAACGCCATTTCCTTGATGGCGGTAACGCCGCGCTCGTTAAGCATGCTCATGTAGTCCGAATACCCGGCACGCACCTCGGGCAGCGCGAGGAAATCGCTCATCATGCGCCAGATCTTCTCGGTATAGCACGCCTGGGGTGTAAAGCCGTATCGCGCACTGGCGGCAGCATTGAGAACGCATGTCTCCGCACCCGATGTAAAGCAGACGACGGGGATATCGCCAAAACAATCGTCAAACACAGCTGCTGTATTTGCGTTCTCGGCATCCGATGCCAACGTTTCGGGTAGGTTGTGGCCAAAAGCCGCCGCGCAATCCGGACGATCTTCTTTCCATGCACGCAAGAGCGACACGGCCTCTTTGGCATCAGCGATGCCGGACAGATCAGACCCCAACGTCCGCAGCGCCCAGCCTGTATAGAAGGTATGTACATCGATCAGGCCGGGCATGACGGTGCGGTCGCCCAGGTCAACTACCTTGTCCGCCTGGGTCAAATACGAAGCTACCTCACACTTGGTGCCAACAGCCTCAATTCGATTGCCACGGACCGCTACGAAACCTTCAAACGGCAGGTCCCCCGTACCGGTAAAGACGCTCTTAGACGTCAAGACCGTCAAACGATCAGACATCACAACCACCTACACCGGAAGCATGCCAGAGATTGCCGTTACGATCAGGCCAAAGACGACCATGAAAATGAAGAACTTCCAAATGGTCTTCCACCATTGGCCAAACGAAATCCTAGCCACGGCAAGACCGGCGACCGTCATGCCCGCCACGGGGCTGATGGTGTTGATGGTCTGGTTGGCAAACTGGAGCGCGGTGACGGCTGCCTCGGGGTTGAGGCCCATGAGCTCGGTCAGGGGGCCCATAACGGGCATGGTGAGCGCCGCCAGGCCAGAACTCGAGGGAACCAGCAAAGAGAGCAGGCCAAGGACGACATACATAAACGTGGTGTAGACGGCGGCGGGTGCACCGGCGAGCGCGGTAGCGAGCGCCTGGAGGATGGTGTCGATGATCATGCCGCCCTCGGCGATGACCAGAATACCGCGAGCGATACCGATAACGACGGCAGCGTACGCAAAGTCGGCGAGACCCTTAACGAACTCCTCTGCGATCGTCTGCTGGTCAAGGCCGCCCAGGATACCGGCAAGCAAGCCCATGCCAAGGAACACGGCGGAAATCTGATTCATGTACCAGCCCTGGGTAACAAGACCCCAGACGATAATGCCCATACCGCAAGCAAAATCGATAAGCACGAGCTTCTGACGGATCGTGAACTCTTCCTCGATGGAGGCATCGGTCACGGAAAACTCAATACGCTTGAGCTTATCGTCCTCGTACACAATGGACGACTCGGGGTTTTTCTTGACGCGCATGGCGTAGCGCATGGCCCATGCGATACCGACGGCAGTGAAGATGACCCAAGAAACGGCGCGCAGCCACAGTTGCGGATTACCCTCGATGCCAATGATGCCTTGGGCGATCAAAACATTAAACGGGTCGATGGTCGAAGCACAATATCCCAGGTTAGGACCAAGGAAGCAGATGATGAATGCCGTCATCGAGTCATAACCGATACCCATCATGATGGGAATGAAGATGGCATAGAACGGCAGGGCTTCCTCAGACATACCAAACGTAGTGCCGCAAATGGACAGCAACGTCATCGTGATGGGAATGATGAGGATGTCCTTGTTCTTGAGCTTTTTAATCACACGGCTCATGCCGGCATTCAAAGCGTTGGTCTTGGTGATGATCGCGAACGATCCGCCAATCAATAAGACGAACGCAACGACGTCGGCAGCCTCTTGGATGCCCTTGGTGGGCGCTTGCAGAACCGCGAAGATATCCTGGCCCAGATTGATGGTCTCGCCGGTCTCGGAATCGGTGTAGTTCTTATCGACCTGTTCATAGGTTCCAGCAACGGCGACTTCACGCTCGCCCGCCGCCGTCGAAATCGTCTTGCGTTGATACTGACCAGAGGGAACGATCCAAGTCAGGACCGCAAAGACAACGATCAGCAAGAACATGATCGTATAGACATGCGGTAATTTGAACTTAAAACGTCTGTTTGTCTTCTTCGCCTTCGTATCTGACATAGATACCTCCAAAGAACTCGAGACTGCATCGCATCTCGCTTCAACGTTTGCACAATGCAAACGTTCTATGACGTCCCATAGATTACCAGCAGCTTTTTCCTTCATCAAGATAATTTCAAACTGATTGCCGCAACGCGGTTGAACGGTCGCGTTTGCGCCGTGAACGGTATGGAAACGCCCGGTGAGATGATCCACCGGGCGTTTCCATTCGCAATGTCCTAGATGTCAAAAACGTAGCGAGACCCAACGATCCGCTGACGACCGATGATAAACGGCCGCCGCTGCTCATCGAAAAAGAAGGCTTCCATATAAAACAAGGGTTCGCCAACGGGAACTGCCAACAGTCGAGCGACCTCGGGCGACGCGCACGCGATCTCGAGCGTGCACGGGTCGGTAAACGCGGGCGTGCGGCCCGTCCGGTTGCGCACGAACTCAAAAATGGATTGGTTAGATAGAGGTGCCGTTGATAGATAGGCGTTGTCCTCGTAAACATATATGTTGTTCTCGAGCATGACAGGGACGCCATCGGCAGTGCGCACGCGCTCAACGCAAATCAAGTCAGTTCCAACGGGAACACCAAAGAACTGCGCTTCGGTGGAATCCGCCGGCAGTATCTTTCTCGAAATGACACACGCCCCCGGTTCCATTCCGTTAACGCGGCATGCGTCCGAAAAACTCTCGACGTCATCCTTCTGGCGAATCTTGCGCTTGAGCTTGGGGGCATTGACAAACGTGCCTTTCCCCTGTCGCTTCGTTAGATAGCCCTGCTGGACGAGCTCCTCAATAGCGCGTCGCACGGTAACGCGGCCAACTTTATAGCTCTCAGCCAATTCGAATTCGTTGGGTATCCGCGCGCCTGCCTTGTAGGCGCCGGAGTTGATTTCGTTTTTAATGATATCAATGACCTGTTGGTACAGCGGTATCGCTGCTTTACCGTCAGTTGGCCCTTCAGTCGGTGGCATATACCCTCTCCCAGCACAATTAATTCTAAAACAGGCTTAAGGGCATTCAACAAGTCCTTAAGCCCGCATTAGCTTAAAGTATGCTAGGTGTCGCACCAAAATGTTGGGTATTTACTCATCAGACCCGAAAAACGCGCAACTACCGCGCTCCTAAGAAAGCGTGAGCAGCTCCGGCAACTGGTCGATAATCTTGTCCGCGGCATCCTGGCTAAAGCCAAAGCGCTCCTCGCGCTTGGCAATGACTGTCAGACCGGCTCGCTTGCCGGCAGTGATGCCAGGCACCGAGTCCTCAACGCAGCAGCAGCGATTCGCGGGCAGCCCCAGCAGATCCAGCGCATGCAGGTAGATGTCGGGCTCGGGCTTGCTCTCCTTAAACTGCTCGCCGCTCACCACATACTCAAAGGCATCCGACAGCCCGCATGCGTTGAGCACTTCCTCGATGCTAACCATGGGAGACGAGCTGGCAAGCGCCACACGAACGCCACGGCGCGGCAGCTCTCGAATCGTATCCACGGCGCCTGGGTTAATCAAAGCCTGATAGTCGCGCGGACGTTTATGCGCCCACTCGTCCCAACGGGCCAACGCTTCCTCGCCAGTGAAATGCCCCTTACCGGCGCGCTCAAACCAATCGACCAGCATATGCAGGAAGAACTGATGGGAGGTACCGACCTGCCCATTCAACTCCTCTTGAGTCAGATTAAGCCCCAGCTCCTTGGCAAACGCGGCAGTCTCGCCCAAGTAGTAATACTCGGTATCGACAATGACGCCGTCCATGTCAAAGATAACGGCGTCGAACGGAAATGCGGACACGGCACCCTCCCTAACAAAAAGGCGCCCGCAAGCGGACGCCCGAACCATGCATTATCGGCGATTCTAACCCAGCAGCTTATCAAGCGCCACCGCAATACCATCTTCGTTGTTATTGGCGGTCACCATCTGGGCCACAGCCTTAACCTCATCGACGGCGTTGCCCATGGCAACACCGGTGCCGGCCCACTCAATCATGGACTTGTCGTTCTGGCCGTCACCAAACGATACGACCTCGCTGGCATCGATGCCGAGCTTGGGCAAGGCACCCTCGAGCGCGCGGGCCTTGTCGATACCGGGCGCCGTGTACTCAAAGTACCAGTCGGCCGTAAACATGCCCGAAAGCGTCTGCTTAAAGGGCGCATACATCTCCTCGTAATGCGCCTGCAGGTAGGCCGGATCGCCCGCCGTCAGCAACTTGTCCACGGGATAAGCATCAGCGACCTCATGCAGGCTCTCCACCTCGCGGATCTTAAGATCGCACGCATCGCGCTCATACTTGACGATATTCTTCTGCGAGCCGTCAGGCAGCGTGATCATGCAATGGTACGAGTCCTCGACATGCAAATCACGACCGAGCGAAATCATAGGAATCACGTCAAAATTACGCAGGTGATCAATCAGGCGATGCAATTCGTCGGCAGGCATAGCCTGATCGAACAGCACCTCGTCGGTCTGAGCGTCGACCACATGCGCGCCGTTAAAGGCAACTAGCAGACCGTCATGGTTTTGAAGATCGAGCTCCTGCGCCAAGGCGTGCAGCCCCCATGCGGGACGGCCCGAAGCCAAAATGAGCTTAATGCCCGACTCCTGCGCCGCAAGCAGCTTCTCGCGCGTACGCGGGCTAATCACTTTCTGGTCGTTGGTGAGCGTACCGTCGATATCCATCGCAATGGCTTTGATTGCCATATATGCCTCCCTGTCATTGAATAACCTTGTCTGAGTCATCATACAGAACAGCCACCGCGACTCCGTTTGCAACGGGAAAAATGTCATATTGTCCCGAACATGAACAGCGTGTGGTCGTGAAGCTTTATCGCTCAGGTCAAATACGTCTGCTAGCGACGCTCATCCGTCGGTGCGCCCTCGACGATCGCGATGCCCGCCGATGCACCTAACGCGCTGGCGCCGGCCTCGATGAATGCGCAGGCCTCTTCGTAATTATGGATACCGCCCGCCGCCTTGATTGCCACGGCATCGCCGAGCACCTCGTGCATCAGCCGCACGTCCTCGAGCTTAGCACCGCCAAAGCTTCTGCCGGTCGATGTCTTAAGGAATCCCGGCTTGGCCTCCAGCGCGATCTCGCATACACGGCGCTTGGCGGCGTCGTCGCCGTCCAGCTTGCACATCTCGACGATTACCTTGTCAGTGATGCCATGCGCGCGACAAAAATCAGCAATGGTAGTCATCTCGCGCTCGATGGCATCAAAATCGCGGTTCTCGATCGACCTCTGATTCAAAACGTAGTCAATCTCGGTAAAGCCACACGCAGCGTATTCCTCAAACCTCGCAAGCTTCTCCTCGAGCGCCATAGTGCCCTGGGGAAAGTCGATAGCGCCGGCAAGGATGATGTCAGAGTCCTCGAGCATGGCGCGGCCCGTCTCGTACTCCTGCAGGTTCGCAAATACGCAGCGAAAGTTGTACTTTAACGCCTTCTCGACATATTGCTCAAACGTGTCCTCGGGGGCATCGATATAGTCGATGTATTTGTTGATGGGTTTGGCAAGCGTCATGCTGGGCCTCCTTGTTCAGGACTGACAACCGATTCGTGGTTTCACGCGAAAAACCACGTTCAATGTACGCCCGGCATGCAAGGACAGCGTCCGCATTCCGACAAGTGGTATGAAATTAGCTTTAAACGTATATTTACAGACAGCGAATGGCACCGCACGCGGATGCCGACAGCAAGACATCCCCCTCCTCAATACACCCTCATGCCCCTTTACTGTTTGCGACCAGAAATGATGAGCTGCACAACGTCGTTAGCGGTCGAATTCGACCTCTGACGACGTCACGCGACCCATCGTATCTGGCCGACAACAGAAAAGGGGCCCGTATCCCAACGGATACGGGCCCCTTTCGGCCATGACCTATCTCAGCAGCAAAGACTACTTGCGGTGAGCGCGGTAGAACTCGATCGCACCATCTTATCCGCGCCGGGGCACGTTCGCATAGCGTGGCGTATGACGGTTGCAAAACCACCCCATTTGAAACAAAGGCAAAAAAGTACTTGCAAAGACGCGTTCCGACATATAAGTTGATAAAAGACCGCCGTTGCGGTTTTAAGTAGATCGAGCATATGAAGTTTCAGTTTTCAGCGTGTAAGAGAAAGAAGATCGGCAAAGTACAACCCCAAACGCAATGACAACTTAATGAGGTAACTGCCGCATGTGAGGCACCCAGGGCATTGCTGTCTCGATTTTGAGCACGATGCCTTCCGCCTTGCATGGGCCGTTCCATCCCGCCCCTGCAGCAACTGCCTCACGGGCTCATTGAAAACCGCATAGCACCCCAACGTCAGCACATCACCCACGGCAAGCACATCACCCACGACAACCAACACATCAACAAACAGCACGAACATCAACCGATTGGAGAAGCTATGACAAACCACCACGCTGAAGACGGCGAAAAGAAAAGCATTCTGGATGCCCGCATTGAGCGAGCATATGCAAACGAATATGACGCCGCCTTTGCCGCCGCGACCATCAAGAACTACGCGTCGCTACCGCTCGCGACGATCTTGGCCGACCGCCCTCAACTGCTGAAGCGCTGCACAAAGATCATGGGGGACCCCGACATTCGCAAGTTGACAGACCCCTATGCCCCAAAACGCGACAACGATTCGTACGTTCTTACCGTAGGCTGCCTAGCCCATATGCTTACGGCGCTCGACACGAAACTCAAGCTCAAATGGGAACCCGACGAGCGTCATGAACTCGAAAGCAAGCGGAACACCCTGCGCACCGCACTGTTCCTTCCGTTGGACGGCCTCAAGCGCTGCAACGTCGAGCTCAATACACGGGCGCGGCAAAAGCCCGGGACCACGGGGCAGAAAACTCCAAGACCCCATGCGGCCATCGTCGACCGCAACCGATATAACCGCATGACCGCGCACTTTTCTGCCGAGGGAGCAGCCATAAGGACGCTGATCGACCTGCTGTGCCTCCTGAGCATCAACGAGCTATTTGAGGGCCATCTCGCCCTTGTTCCCGCGACGGCACCCAAGTCGGTAGCAAAGATCATCGAGACCTGCAGACGCCAGTTTGAGCGCCATCGCAATGGCAGCGAGATGAACGCCAGCATCGCGCAGTACTACGCGGCTCATTACAAAAATGACGGATGTGCCCCTGTCGAGCATCAGCTGCGGCTCGCCTACACCACGCCCGCCGCAACGCTCTATCGCTTTGGAGCCCTTGGCGCTTGCGAGCCGCACGAACAGGCAGCCTGCCCCACAACCGAGCTCGATCTCAGGCTCGGACGAACCCTGTAGCCCGCCAGCCCCTCCGCGGGCAACAATCCTATTCCTCCACAACACAACCAACAGAAAGGAGTCCTCATGGACACCAATCATTCCCCCATCATCAGCCCCCTCACCATGCGTGAATCCGCCCGAGGCATCACGCTCACCAGCATTTACGATGAGATGCTCGCCCGTCGCGAGCTCTCCGTCATGGGAAACATCGAAACCCCGATGGCTCACGACCTATGCCAGCAGATCCGCCTGCTCGATGCCACCGACCCCAGCCGTCCCATCACCATATTTGTCGCCAGCGCCGGCGGAAGCGTGCGATCGGGTCTTGCGATCTATGACGCCATGCGCCTCGCATCGTGCCCCATCCGCACCGTCTGCCTGGAATTCGCCGCGTCCATGGGCGCCGTGATCTTTATGGGCGGCGACGATCGCCGTATGGCGCCCCATGCAGAGCTCATGATTCACGACCCGCTGATCCCCCAGGGGGCAGGCGGCTCGGCACTTGCGCTGCAGGAAACCAGCCGGCGTCTCATGCAGACCCGCAAGACCCTCACGCAAATCCTCTCGGACCGCAGCGGCCTCACGCCCAAGCGCATCCAGTCCCTCACTGCAAAAGACACCTACCTTTCGGCCGAGCGCGCCGTCGAGCTCGGCTTTGCCCACGAAATCCTCTCGACCACCAAGGAGGTCGCCCATGTCTAACCTCGCCAGCCGCCTCGCCGCATCTGAGTCCGCATTGTCCACCATCCTCGCCAAGGATCGAACGCTTTCCTGCGACACCCGCCAAACGGGACTCAACAACAATGCACTTGTGATCGGCCCCTCGGGAGCCGGCAAGACCCGAAACGTCCTCAAGCCCAACCTACTGCAAATGAACGCAAGCTACATCGTGCTCGACACCAAAGGCACGCTCTGTCGCGAAGTGGGACCCGTGCTGGCAGCCCACGGTTACCGCGTGCAATGTCTCAACTTCGCCGACCTCAACACCGTCCCGGCCCTTGCGCCCGGCATCGAGCGCTGCGGCTACAACCCCCTGAGGCACATTCGCCGCAAGGCGGACGGCAGGCCCAACCAGCAGGACATCCTCTCGGTGGCAAAGGCCATCTGCCCCATCGAGGACAACAACCAGCCTTTTTGGGATCATGCGGCGGCAAACCTGCTGTCGTGTCTTATCGCCTACGTCACCGAACAGCTACCCGCCGACGAGCAGACGATCAGCTCGGTCATCAAGCTGATCGAGCACCTGCAGGACGGTGCCACGGATCGATTGTTTGACGACCTGATCACGACCGACCCCCAAAGCTATGCCCTCTCGCTATGGCGGCGCTACGCCATTACGCAAAATGCCGAGCGCATGCACGCGAGCATCGTCGGCATCCTTGCCGAAAAGGTCATGTGTCTGGGATTCGACGGTGCGGCACAGCTCTATCGTGAGTGCCATCAGGTGGACTTCGCTTCCATGGGACACACCCTCTGCGCCCTGTTTGTAACCGTGAGCGATATTGACCGCAATCTCGATCCGCTGACCGGCCTTTTTATTTCGCAGGCGTTTATGGGCCTCATTCGTGAGGCCGATAGGCAGCCCGACGGCAGCCTGCCCGTGCCCGTGCGCTTTATGCTCGATGACTTCGCAAATCTGCAGATCCCCCAGATCGACAACGTGCTCTCGATTATCCGAAGCCGCAACATCTGGGCAACGCTGCTGCTGCAGTCGACCAACCAGCTCGATGCGCTCTATGGCGAGGCACGCGCACGCTCCATCATGGGCAACTGCGACACGCATCTGGTGCTGGCGTTCCAGGATCCCGAGAGTGCCCGGGTGTTTTCCGACCGCGCCGACGCGCTGCCCAGCACGCTCATGGCGACGCCGATTGATCGCTCGTGGCTCTTTGTACGCGGTCGCACTCCCGAACAGGTCGAGCGCTTTAGGCTCGAAGACCATCCGCTCTACGGGGAGCTGCCCGAGGCGCAGCGAGGCCAAGCGGAGGCCAAGATCTAGGCGCAGGGTTCTCGCAGCGCGCGACGCCCCGGCGATGTTCCAAAAGCCCGTGCGCCCCGGGACCACGGCAAAGCAAAGGGGCCCGCATCCGATAGGATACGGGCCCCTGACTATAAGGCGCGATGCGTTAACAGCAGCGACTACTTGCGGTGAGCGCGGTAGAACTCGATGAGCGCCTGGGTCGAAGCGTCCTGCTCGGCCTTGGCGGCATCGTCGTGGAAGGCAGGGGTGATCTGCTTGGCAAGCTGCTTGCCCAACTCGACGCCCCACTGGTCGTAGGAATCGATGCCCCAGACCGTACCCTCGACAAACGTGATGTGCTCGTACAGGGCGATGAGCTCGCCGAGCGCGAACGGGGTCAGCGTGTCGCCGAAGATCGAGGTCGTCGGACGGTTGCCCTCAAAGCAGCGGGCCGGGACAATCTGCTCGGGCGTGCCCTCGGCGCGGACCTCGTCGGCCGTCTTACCAAAGGCGAGCGCCTTGGTCTGGGCCAGGAAGTTGCCCAGGAACAGCTCGTGGACATCCTGGCCGCTGTCGGTTGCGGGGTTGGCAGTGTTGGCGAAAGCGATAAAGTCGGCCGGGACCACCACGGTGCCCTGGTGCAGCAGCTGGTAGAAGGCGTGCTGACCGTTGGTGCCGGGCTCGCCCCAGAAGATCTCACCGGTATCGGAGGTCACAGCGCTGCCGTCCCAGCGGACGTGCTTGCCGTTGGACTCCATGGTGAGCTGCTGCAGGTAGGCCGGGAAGCGGTGCAGATACTGGCAGTACGGAAGCACGGCGTGGCTCTTGGAGCCGAAGAAGTTGACGTACCAGACGTTGAGCAGGCCCATCAGTGCGACGGCGTTGCTCTCGAGCGGCGTGTTGCAGAAGTACTCGTCGATGGCGTGGAAGCCCTCGAGGAACTGCTGGAAGCGCTCGGGGCCGAGCACGACGATCAGCGACAGGCCCACGGCGGAGTCGACGGAGTAGCGGCCGCCGACCCAGTTCCAGAAGCCGAAGGCGTTGGCGGGGTCGATACCGAAGGCCTCGACCTTCTCGAGTGCGGTGGAAACGGCGACGAAGTGCTTTGCCACGGCCTCGGCGTTCTGCTCCTCGGAGCCGTCGATGGCGCCCTGAGCCTTGAGCTGCTCGAGCATCCAGGTCTTGACCTCGCGAGCGTTGGTGAGGGTCTCAAGCGTGGTGAAAGTCTTGGAAACGATGATCACGAGCGTGGTCTCGGGATCCAAACCCTTGAGCTTCTCTGCCTGATCGTTGGGGTCGATGTTGGAGATGTAGCGGCAGTCGATACCGGCGTCGGCGTAGGGACGCAGGGCCTCGTAGGCCATGACCGGGCCCAGGTCGGAGCCGCCGATGCCGATGGACACCAGGTGCTCGATCTTCTTGCCGGTAACGCCCTTCCACTCACCGGAGCGAACGCGCTCGGCGAAGGCATACATGCGGTCGAGGACCTCGTGCACGTCGGCGACGACGTCCTGGCCGTCGACGATGAGCTGGCCCTTCTCGGTTGCCGGGCGGCGCAGCGCGGTGTGCAGAACGGCGCGGTCCTCGGTGGTATTGATGTGCTCGCCGGAGAACATGGCGTCGCGGCGCTCCTCGAGCTTCACCTCGCGGGCAAGATCGCACAGCAGCTTGACGGTCTCATCGGTCACCAGGTTCTTGGACAGGTCAAAGTGCAGGTCACCAGCGTCAAAGCTCAGCTTGTTCACACGCTCGGGATCGGCAGCGAACCAGGCCTTGAGGTCGATGCCCTCGGCCTCGAGCTTCTCCTGATGGGCCTCGAGCGCCTTCCAAGCGGCGGTCGACGTAGCGTCGATAGGTGCGGCAACAGTTGCCATAAAGTCCTCCTCAGCATACGGGCGCATACCTCCATGCGCCCGGATAATCAGATGCCCCTATTCTAGCGCAGGTCAAGACCGTAATCAGCGAGCGTTGCCAATCCGCCCCCAAACGGCGACCGACCAAAAAGGGACAGGTTTATTTTGGCAGGTCAAACGCTTTACCTACCAAAATTAACCTGTCCCTTCCTGGCAGGTACTAGGCCGCGGCGCAGACGCTACCGAGCAACTCACGCAAGGGAGTGCCGATGCCCTCCAGCAGCTCGGGTGCGATAATGGCAAAAACGGGAACCTCGCCGGCACCCACGACGGCAGGCACCTTGCCCTCCGAGACAATACATCCATAAGGAACAAAACCGTCTTCGCCGGCATCGAGCACGGCCATGCGACGAGCGAGTTCGCGCGCAAAGCCCGCCGTATCGGTATCTCCGATCGCCAGGACAAAGTCCACGCCTTCGTCGGTCGCCAGGGCCACGGCTTCGTCGATCAGCTCGTCTCCCCCGTCGCTCTCAACCGAGTCGCAGCGAAAAAGCACGCGTTCGAGCAGGGCGCGATCGAGCGAGCCGAGTGCCGCCGAGACGAGCTCATCACGCGTATGCTTGTCACCGCCCAACACGACCAGCGCCTTGGTGCCACCGTAGTGAGCGACCAATCGTCCGCACCAGCGAGCCACGTCCCCATCCGCAACAAGGCGTGTCGGCATACCAAACCCATAATTGACCATCTTTCCCACAACCCTTCCGTGCGTATAGGCGGTATCAATCGTTAGGCTCATGCTAAGAAGCGAGGTTTTCCGAGCTGTTTCACGCTCTTTAGAGCTGCGTTAAAACCCGATCCAACCGCACGACCATACCCACCAAAAAGGGACAGGTTTTGACGATATCCGGACGAGCGGGTATTATCGAACAAGTATTCGATAAGAACATGTGTTTGATGGGAGGACGCGTGGGGCACGAGCGTCACACCTATATCTGCATCGACCTTAAGACGTTCTATGCCAGCGTCGAGTGTGTCGACCGCGGACTCGATCCCCTCACTACGTGCCTGGTCGTTGCCGACGAATCGCGCGGACGAACGACCATCTGCCTCGCCATCACGCAGGCTATGAAGGACCTTGGAATACACAACCGCTGCCGTCTATTCGAGATTCCCGACGGCATCGACTACATCAAGGCCGTACCGCGCATGCAGCACTATATGGAGGTGTCGGCGCAAATCTACGGCATCTACCTGGAATACGTGAGTCCGCAAGACATTCACGTCTATTCAATCGATGAATGCTTTATCGACGTGGCACCCTATCTGGACCTCTATCACACCGATAAGGAAGGCTTCGCCTGCATGTTGCGTGACGAGGTCTTGGCGCGTACCGGCATCACGGCGACGGTCGGCATCGGCCCTAACCTATTCCAGGCCAAGGTTGCACTCGATATCACCGCCAAGCACGTGCCCAGTCGCATCGGCAAACTCGACGACGAGACCTTTCGCAAGGAGATCTGGCCCCATCGCCCCATCACCGACATCTGGGGCATCGGCCCCGGCGTGGCGGCCCGTCTCGAGAAATACGGCGTCTACGATCTGATGGGCGTCGCGGCGCTCGACGAAAACCTGCTTTACGACGAGCTCGGCGTCAATGCCGAGTATCTCATCGACCACGCCTTCGGGCGCGAGCCGACAACCATCGCCGATATTCAGGCCTATCGCCCACAGGCAACCTCAACAACCACGGGGCAAGTGCTATCGAAAGGCTATGCCTATGAGCAGGCCTACACCGTCTTGCGCGAGATGGTCGACAACGCCGTGTTGGACTTAGTCGATAAGCACGTGGTCTGCGACAGCATCTCGCTCTTTGTGGGCTACGCGAGCGAACGAGCCGACATACGCCGGCTCGATGCCAGCGGTACAGCGCAATATGTGGACGGATGCGGACACCTACGCTCGAGCACGTCGAGTATCGAACCCACCGCAACCGCCGGCCCCGAGCTCGCGCCCCGTGCGCCCAAGCCCGTCCAGCGCGATGACGAACGGCGCCGCCTGGCGCGCGAGGCGCAGGCAATCGATGGCATCTTTGTGGGAGAGCACGGCGGCAAACCGCGCGGTGGCTATGCTGCGCTCTTTGCACACTCAAACGCCTCGCGAAAGCTGCCCGAGCGCACCAATTCGTTTAAGAAGATCATGGGCTATTTCGATGAGCTCTGGGCGCAGACTGTCGATCCCAAACGACCGGTCAAGCGCATCAACCTGGGATTTGGCAACCTCATGCCCGAGGAATTTGCCACTATCGACCTGTTCAGCGATGTTAAGGCCGATGAGCGCGAGCGCGACCTGGCGCGCGCCGTCCTGGCCGTGAAGGGCAAGTACGGCAAGAACGCGCTCGTCAAGGGATTAAGCTTCACCGCCGGTGCCACCGCACGCGAACGCAACGATCAGGTAGGAGGACATCGTGCCTAAGTCCCAACAACAGCCGATGCGGCCACCGACGCCTTTTGAACGCCTAGCGGACCCCGAGGGAAGACGTCGCTCCGCCGACCCCAAACTCACCGCCAACGGCGCCGTCCGCGCCGGCCGTGCCGCGCAATTTATGCCCTTTGCCGCCCTCACGGGATACTACG
>UQWG01000021.1 GCA_900544645.1 uncultured Collinsella sp. | reverse complement strand
CGAGATTTCTGCCTGTCTCGTGGGCTCGGAGATGTGTATAAGAGACAGACGCAGTGCATACCCGTCGCGAGCGGCTCGCCCCAACAGCAGCCGGCTCCCGCATACGCGCCCGCTTCGCCACAGACCCCCGCTCCCAAAAAGAGCGGCACCGGGCCGCTTATCGCCGTTATCGTTGTGCTGGTGGCGATCATCATCGCCCTGGTCGTTTTCTTTGTGATCAAGCCTTTCGACAGCGCCGCCACGCAGACGACTGCCGAGGTAGCTAAGCTGCACCATGACGTCGACGACGATGACCTAAAGCCTCTCAGCGATCCCAACAGCCTGTACGACGATGATGACGATGACGATGACGCCGAGGATGGCGGCGAAGCAACGCTCTCCGAGCAGAACCTCTACCGCCGACTGAGCGAATACTACGACTTGCTCGAAGACCTCGACAACTACGTCCGTGGCTGCGCACAGAACTTCAACGGCAGCTATCTGGAAGAGGATCGAACCACCCGTCAAAATCTCGCTGACGTCGCCGAGCGCACGGAGGACACCATCGAGCAGTATTACGACATCGTCGAGGACCTAGACGTCCCGACGAGCTCCAAGAACTACAGCTCCTGGAAGGACATCATCGCCCTGTACGACGACCTGGATCACCGCATTGACGCAATCTGTGACGCCTGGGAGATCAGCCTGAAATACGCCAAGCCTGCGGACCACAAGAATGAGATCGTGGCACCGCTGTCGCGCGACAACGTGGCGGGCACCAATGACAATAAGTACCGCCTAGACTTTGAGGAGCGCTATCCCGGCGCCAAACCCGTCGAAGTGAACTAGTCGCATGCGACGGTCTTAAACGACTAGTCATTCAAGAATGTCCCCAATGACTACGCAAAAAACGAGCGAGGATCATGAGACCCTCGCTCGTTTTTGTTTTGGGCTATGTTTCAGCTGCGCCGCTACTTGTCGGCGGCCGCCTTCTTGGTGGTCGTCTTTTTCGCGGCAGTCTTCTTGGCAGTCGACTTCTTGGCGGTCGAAGTCTTCTTTGCTGCTGTGGTCTTCTTCGCCGTGATCGCCTTGGTCGCAGTCTTGCGGCCGCGGGCGGGCTTCTTCTCCTTGGTCGGGCAGTCCATATTGACGCAGATACGCCACGGACCGCGCGCCGTGTTGACCACCACGATGGGAGCGCCGCACTCGGGACAGGTCTCGCCCGTCGCCTCGAGCTTGCCACGCGCCGGCAGCGGATAGCTCACGCCGCAATCGTCATAGTTGGTGCAGCGGATAAAGCGCTTGCCGCTCTTCTCGCTCTTGTGCGCGATCAGGTCGCCATGGCGTCCGGCCTCGGCGCACACCTTGCACTCGCCCACCTTAAGGTCAGGCTCGTAGTTGGTGGGGCACGTGGGGTTCACGCAAATCTCGAAGGCCTTCTGGCGGAACGGCTGGCACTTAATGCGCGGCGCGCCGCACTCGGGGCACACGGCTGCCTCGCCCTCGAGCGGGCTTACCTTGACGCCGCTCGGCACCGGATAGGTCACGTCGCAGTCGGGCCAGCCCATGCAGCCGATAAAGCTGCCACGGGTCTTGGCGCTCGTCTTCATAACCAGGTCCTTGCCGCACTTGGGACAGGCGCCCACGCGCGCATCGGCCGTAACGGCGTCGCTGATGGCGTCGCCGAGCTCCTGCGTGTGCTTGAGCAGCTCGTCGAGCACGCCGGCCAGCAGCGCGCGCGAGTGCGCCACGACATGCTCTTCGGTGTCCTCGCCGCGCTCCACGCGGGTCATATCGCCATCGAGCTCGCTGGTCATATCGGGACTCGTGATGCGCGGGGCAAACTGTGACAGCGCATCGATGATGGCAATACCCAGCTGGCTCGGCTCAACGGGATCGTTTTTGAGATAGCGCACGGCATACAGGCGTTCGATGATGCTCGCGCGCGTGGACTTGGTGCCCAGGCCGCGCTTTTCCATCTCCTGCACGAGCTTGCCCTGGCTGTAGCGCGCGGGCGGCTCGGTCTGCTTTGCCTCGAGCTTAATGTCGAACACGTCGACCGCGTCGCCCTGCTCCAGCGGCGGCATCTGCTCGTCGCGCTTGAGTCCGTACGGGTACGCCTCGCGGAAACCCGGGGTCACGAGCACATCGCCCGAAGCCACGAACGGCTCGCCGTTCACGTCGAGCTCGAGCTTGGTGTTCTCGATGGTCGCAGGACCCATAAGCGTCGCCAGGAAGCGGCGGGCGATCAGGTCATAGAGCTTGCGCTGGCCGCCGTCGAGCGTGGACGGATCGCCCTCGCCCGTGGGGTAGATAGGCGGGTGGTCGGTGGTCTCGACTTTACCGCGCGTGGGCTTCATGGGACCAGCGAGTACCTTTTTGCACACGGGCGCCAGCGCCGGGTTGATCTTTGCCAGGTCACTCACCACGGCGCCCAAATCGAGCGTCGCGGGATACACGGTGTTGTCGACACGCGGGTAGCTGATAAGGCCCGCCATGTAGAGGGACTCGGCGATGCGCATGGTACGCGCAGGCGAGATGCCCTCGGCAGCGGCGGCGGCCTGCAGAGAGGTGGTCGCAAACGGCGTGGGCGGCTGCTGCTTGCGGGAGCGCTTGGTCACCGCGGCGACGGTTGCCGTCGCGACGCCGTCAACATGGCCGTACGCCGTCTCAGCAGCATCCTTGTCGGTAAAGCGCGCCGTCTTGTGCGCGATCTTAAAGCGGTCATCCTCGGCAGCACCCTGTGCGGCGCCCATGCCGCGGATCTGCCAATAGTCCTCGGGCACAAACGCCATGCGCTCGCGCTCGCGCTCGACCACTAGGGCAAGCGTCGGCGTCTGCACGCGGCCGGCGGAGCGCACGTTACCAAAGCCGCCAAACTTGGCGAGCGTCAGGTAGCGCGTCAGCACCGCACCCCAAATGAGGTCGATGTGCTGACGGCTCTCGCCTGCGTCGGCCAGGTTCTGGTCGAGCGAGACGAGATTATCGAAGGCCTGCGTGATCTCGGCCTTGGTAAACGAAGAATACTGGGCGCGGGCAACCGGCAAGTCCGGCGCCACCTCGCGCACCTTGTTGAGGGCGTCCGAACCGATCAGCTCGCCCTCGCGATCGAAGTCCGTAGCGATGATGACGCTGTCGGACTTCTTGGCAAGGTTCTTGAGCGAGCGAATGAGCTCTTTCTCGGCCGGCAGCTTAATGACGGGTGCCCAGGTGAGATAGGGCAGACTCTCGAGCTTCCAGCCCTTGATGGAGATGCCATCGGCAAGGAACGGCTTACGCTTGGTGTCGTAAGGCGGACGAGCCAGGCCATCGGGCATGTCGGCCGGCAGCATCTCGCCGTCCTCGGTGACCGAATACCAGCCCAGCTTTTTATCGAACAGCACGCTGTCGCAAAAATCGGGCGCAAGGATGTGACCGGCAAGACCGATCGTCACGCACTCCTCGCCCTTCCACTCAAAACGGTAGATGGCGGTGTTGTACACCTTGTCCTTTTTAGGCTTACCCGTGGACAGACGCTCGGCGATCTGACGCGCGGCGTCGTTTTTCTCGGCGATGATGAGCTTCAAAAGAGGCTCCTATCTCGTGTCTCTGCAGCTACGCCCGCCCGTATGGCGGCCGATTTACGCCCTTGCTTGCTCGATCTGCCCGATGAGCCAATCGCACCAGGCATCCATGCCCTCGCCCTTGCGCGCGCTCACGGCAAACCGCGGCGCCTGCGGATTGAGGTCATCGAGTGTCTTAGTATACCTATCCATGTCAAAATCGAAAGCCGGGGCCACGTCTACCTTGTTGAGCAGCTGTGCGCCGGCGTGCTGGAAGATGCCCGGGTACTTGATAGGCTTGTCGTCGCCCTCGGGCACCGAGAGAATCATGATGGACAGGTTCTCGCCCAGGTCAAAGTCGACCGGACAGACCAAGTTGCCCACGTTTTCGATAAAAATGGCGTCGATGTTATCGAGCCCAACGGCCTGGTCGAACGCGTCGACGGCCTCCATGATCATGTTGCCCTCGAGGTGGCACAGGCCGCCCGTGTTGATCTGGATGGCGGGCATGCCGGCTTCCTTCATGGTGATGGCGTCGACGTCCGAGGCGATGTCGCCCTCGATGACGGCACAGCGCAGGCCGGCCTTGTCGCGCAGGCGCTCGTTGGTGCCCAGAATCGTGGTTGTCTTACCCGAGCCGGGGCTCGACAGCACATTGATCACATAGGTGTTTGTCTCATTAAATCGCTGACGCAGCTGATCTGCCAGGCGCTCGTTGCGTGACAGAATCGGCGATGCGATATCAATCGTTTTCTCGGCCATACTTAGCGCTCCTTACTTTGGCCCCTTTATACCCCATCACCAGATGGCTAGCGGGCTAATCGTCGGGGGTTTCGATTTCGATACTCGCGATATCGAGCTCGCGGCCGTGCAGTAGGCGCACGTTGGCACCACCACACTGGGGACAGCGACAGTGGAAGCGATCGTGCTCAAAAACCTCACCGCAGTCCAGACACTCGCTTTGTGGATGGACTTCCTCCACGGCAAGCTCGCAGCCCTTCGTGAGCGGGTCCTCGTCGCGAAACGTCTCCCACGCAAAGTCGAGCGCCTCGCGCACGACCTCGGTCATATCCCCGATACGCAGCGTTACCAAAACGGCGCGCGAGGCCCCCGCCCCACGCGCCGCGCGAATCACTGTATCGAGTATGCCGTTGACAATGCCAACCTCGTGCATACCGATTTACTCCTCGTCGTCCTCGTCGTCCGAGAACAGGTCCAGACGACTCACGAACAAGCCCTCCTTGCCCTCGCGCGCGGTAATGACCACACGGGCGATGGCAAGCGAAATCTCGTAGAGCGAGAGCAGGGCACCATACATGAGGCCCAGCGTAACGGGCGAGCCGTCGGGCGTAATCACAGCCGATCCCACAAGCAGGCCAACGTATACATAACGCCAGGCACTGCGGAAAGCAGCGTAGGACACGATGTGGAAGACGGACAGGTAGAAGATGATGAGCGGCAGCTCAAACGCCACGCCAAAGCCGATCATAAAGAGCAGCTCCATGTTGACGTAGTTCTCCAGATCGGGCAGCGCCGTAGCGACGGCCGAGGTCTCGCCGATGAGCCACTCAAAGCCCGCGGGGATGATGATGAAATAGCAGAAAATGGCGCCCAGGAAGAACAGCACCGTCGAGGCGAGCACCGTGGGCACGACCCACTTGCGCTCGTTGGGGCGAAGCGCCGGCAGGAAAAACGCCAAGATCTGCCAGATGATCATGGGCGTGCACATGACAACGGCCATCTTGATGGCCAGCGAAAAGCGCAGACCAAAGCCGCCGAGCGTGGTGGTGATGTAAAACTTACCGTCCGGCACAAAGGAGCGGATGGGGTCTTCCAGGATATCGAGTACCACGGGCGTGGCGAAATACAGCACGATGGCGGCGGCAAAGACTGACACAACCACGATGGTCAGGCGGCGACGGAGCTCTCCCAGGTGATCGAAGAGCGGCATACGCGCAGGTCCGATAGGCATTACTCATCGCCTCCCTTCGGGGCATCGGCGGCAGCGGCGTCGTCCTCGGCCTCGAGCTCGCGAGCGAGCTGGTCGACGACGGCCTTGCGCTTGCGGGGACGACGGGCGTAGAGGTCAGCCGTCGTGGGCTCTGCCGGCTCGGACTCGGGCTCGGGCTCTGCCGGCTCGGGCTCGGACTCGGGCTCCGGCTCTGCAGCAGATTCGGGCTCGACGGTGGCAGCGGCAGGCTCGGCACCCTCGGCCTCGGACTCCTCAGCAGCACCCTCGCCCTCGGCGGCACCCTCGCTCGCGGCCTTCTCGGCAGCAAGACGGGCGCGACGCTCGGCAAAGGTCTCCTTCTTGGCGGGCGCTGCCGTCTCGGCGGCATCCTCGTCCGCATCGGAATCGTCGTCGGTCGCAGCAGCCTTCTTGGGCTTGACCGGGGCCGACGCGGCCTCGCTCACCGGATCGATAATCTCGGACTGAACAACGGCCGTCATCTTTTCCTGCGTCTCGCGGAACTGACGGATGGCACGGCCGATCGTACGGCCCATCTGTGGGAGCTTATCCGGGCCAAACAGCAAAAAGCCGAAGACCACGATGATCGCGAGCTCACCCTCTCCAATACCAAACACACATACCTCCAAGGCTCGATGTGAGTCGAGCCCGCACCGCGCCATTCGGCCGGAACTCGTCTATTCATTCGGTCAAGTATAGCGCCCGGACGCCAAAACGTCCGAGCGCATCACAAACATATGCCAAACGGCACGCCCTTTTGGGGCAAAGATTATGCAGCGGTGATCGAAATCTCCTGGTCGACACCCAACAGCTGGACCACGCGCATCACCGGGGGCTGCACATTGGTGCAGCTAAAGCGCTTGCCGTGGTCGACCGCGTGGTGCGCGGCGCCCACGAGCACGCCAATGCCCGTCGAATCGATGTAGCTCACCTGGGCAAAATCGAGCTCAACGGCCTCGGTGGGCTGCTCGAGCGCCAGGTCGATGGCATTGCGCAGGCTATCGGCGTTAGAGATATCGATCTCGCCGGCCACCTTAATGGTGTAGAGCTCTGGCGTGGGGTTGGTGGAAATACCCAAATCCATGTATACGCTCCTTTACGTATCGAAAGTGCGGATAGTACGGGAAGCCGCGCGTTAGGCGCGCTCGGCACGCGCAAGCTCGGCAGCGACGAGCTTAACGGCCAGCACCAGCACATCGAGCGCGGCCTCCAGGTCCTCGACCGTGGGATAGCTCGGCGCGATGCGGATGTTGGTGTCGCGCGGGTCCTTGCCATAGGGCCAAGTGGCGCCGGCCGGTGTGAGCTTGACGCCCAGGTCGGCGCAGAGCGCGGCGACCTTTTGGGCCGAGCCCTCGGGACCATCGAAGCTTACAAAGTAGCCGCCGCGGGGGTGCGTCCAAGTAGCGCAACCCGTATCGCCCAAGCCCTCGGTGAGCTTGCGCTCAACGGCCTCAAAGCGCGGGCGCAAAAACTCGGCATGCTTTTTCATGTGCTCCTTGACCGTCTCGATGGTGGGAAGGAAGCGCACGTGACGCAGCTGGTTGAGCTTATCGGCACTGATGAGGCCGGCCTTCAGGCGCTTGGAGAACTCGGCGATGACCGCGGGGCTCGCACCGATAAAGCCGATACCGGCGCCCGGGAAGGTGATCTTGGACGTCGAGGCAAAGGCCACCACGCGGTCCTCGGTGCCCGCCGCGCGAGCGAGGTCAAAAATGTTTGCGAGCTCATCGGTCTCGTCGTACAGGTCGTGCACGCAGTAGGCATTGTCCCAGAAGATGCGGAAATCGGGCGCGGCCGTGGGCATCTCGACCAGGCGACGCACAGTGTCCTCGCTAAAGGTGATGCCCGTGGGGTTGGAATACTTGGGCACGCACCATATACCCTTGATGGAATCGTCGGCGGCAACCAGGCGCTCGATCTCGTCCATATCGGGGCCGTTGTCGGTCATCGCGACGGGAACGTTCTCGATACCCAAGTCGGCGGTAATGCCAAAGTGGCGATCGTAGCCGGGAACCGGGCACAGGAACTTGACCTTCTTGCCGTCGTGCGCAGCCTCGTAAGCCTCCCAGGGCTCGCTGCCGCACGAGCCACAGCGCCAGAACATGCCGGCGATGTCGTGTTCGATCAAAAGGCTCGACGAACCCAGCACGAGTGTCTGCTCGGCGGGGCAACCCAGGAACTCCCCCGCCAGCTTGCGCGCCGAGGGAATGCCCTCAAAGCAGCCGTAGTTGGAGCAGTCGACGTTGCCGTCGTGCAGATCGGCATCGGCATTGAGGATATCGAGCATGGGTCGAGAGATGTCCACTTGGAAGGGCGACGGCTTGCCGCGGGCCATGTCGAGCGCCAGGCCCTTGGCCTTGACCTCGGCGACCTCGGCTTTGAGCGCCTCGATGGCGGCATCGAGTTCGGTGGTTTCCATCTTCTGGTAGATCGTCTGCATGGGTGCGACCTTTCGCGAAGCGGTACGTTGCAGTTCGTCTAAGTATAGACCGCCACCGCCGCAACGGTATGAAGCCGTGATAGATTAAGTCCATCGCAATGAATTACGAATCGCCGCGCATGCCGGCGTGAAGCGCCCAAGGAGGCACTATGGAGTACAGATCGTTCCAGGCCGAGGAATTCGGCGACCTGCAGCGCCTGGTCGACGGACTGTTTTACGACCGCCACGCCATCGACCGTCTGGATCTGATCGTACAGGCCGAAATCTTGGACCTGGCACCCGATCTCATGGAAATCGTCAACCTGCTACCGCCCGGCTATTACGACCGCCAGTCACTTTGCGACCAGCTCAACTCCGCCTTGGCCGCCCACGGCTGGGGCGCCATCTACGGCACCGTGGAATAAGCCTCGAGGCCGGCGATTTGGCCCGTTTCCCGACCTTGGCGAGGCTTGTTTTAGGGCTTGTGGCCAAAAAAGGGCAAATATGAGTACTGTTACCCTTTTAGTAGCAGCGATTCTTGGTCGAAATCGGCAAAACTCGACTTGAAACTCCCCAATCACCGTCAGCTAGCGCCAAATTGGAAGTCGATGGTCACTCATTAACGTACAGTTCTTATAACTTTGTTCATTATTTTCCGCACCTAAAATGAAACGCCGTTTGTGACAGTACTCACAAACGGCGTTTTTTGACCACTGGCGTGTCTGGCAGGCGGCAAGCACCACCCGAATCCGCATTTTGAACGCGCCCGAATCGGTTCTGGAGCCGGTTTTCGCGCTCTTACTCGTCCTTGGGCGCGGGGTGTTTGCAGATCACACTCATGTAGATCATGCCAAGTACGGCCGCGGTGACAGAGCCGGCAAGAATAGCGGCCTTGGCGGCCAGAACCTCAAACTGGGCCGTCGGGAAGGCAAGGCCGCTGATGAGGATCGACATGGTAAAGCCGATACCGCCCAGAATGCCCACACCGGCAATCATGTGCCAGTTGACATTGCGCGGCAGCTCGGAGATCTTGAGCTTAACCAGGGCAAACGTCATGCCAAAGATGCCGATCGGCTTGCCCAGCAGCATGCCAAAGTACACGCCGAGCGTCACCGGGTCGGTGAGCAGCGTGCTCATGTCCACGCCCACTAGGCGAACCTGTGCGTTCACGAACGCAAAGATCGGCAGAATCACAAAGTTGACCGGCGTGGAGATCAGACGCTCCATGCGGATGAGCGGCGGGGTCACGCGGTGCATAACGCGCTCGACCTTGGTGGTCGAGACGGTAAAGTCATGCTGGCCCAGGATGTGTGCCTCGTCATCGTAGCGGTCATCGAGCAACGGCAGGCACTCGCCCAACCAATCGGTGAGGCTATCGAGCTTGACGCCGCACTTGGCCGGGATGGTAAAGGCCAAGATGACGCCGGCGAGCGTAGCGTGCACGCCACTCTTGAACATGCAGAACCACAACAGCAGACCCAGTACCGAATACGGGGCAAGGCGGTAATGCTGTGTCTTGTTGAGCCACACGAGCGCGCAGGTCACAAGCGCGGCGGCGCCCAACCAAAACGGATTGGGGCTTTGGCCGTAGAAGATGGCGATGGCGGCGATGGAAATGAGGTCGTCGGCGATGGCGAGCGTCGAGAAGAACACGCGCACGCCGTTGGGCACGCGATTGCCCAAAAGCGACAGCACGCCCAGCGCAAAGGCAATATCGGTTGCCATGGGAATGGCCCAGCCGTTGTGCGCACCGGCATGGTTAAAGATCAGATAGATGCAGGCGGGAACGACGACGCCGCCCACGGCCGCCAGCATGGGAAGCATAGCCTGGCGCGGGTTTTTGAGCTCGCCAACTGTCATCTCGTACTTGAGCTCAATGCCCACCAACAAAAAGAAAATCGCCATGAGGAAGTCGTTGACGAAAAGCTCAACGGTGAGGCCAGCCGTCAAATGCCCCAGACCCACATACAGCGGGGTCTCCAAAAAGTGATGGATGGCCTCATAGGCATCGGTATTGGCGCAAATGACGGCGGCGATGGCGGCGAAGACCATGACGGCGGCGGAAATCGTGCCGTTCTCGGCGATGCGCTCCCAGATGTCGTGACGCTCAAAGCGCTTGCGCTCACGAACGTTGAACAGCTGCTCAGTTGCTGCCATGGGCGGCTCCTTTCACGGGAAAGCTCCCGTCTTAAAAAAGCACGGCCCGCCCAAGTGGCGGCGCCGCGCTCTAACGTATTACGCTTGCATCTAGCCTACCCTGCACGACAAGCACGCAGGCATGGCCGAAAAGCGGAACCACAGGTTGAACATTATTTGTTCAACGGCGCGGGCTCGCCTGTCCAAGAGACGACGCGGCGCCGTGCACAAAAAACGACCGGAGCGCGGGGCGTCCGCGGTCCGGTCGTGGCGTTTGGTCAACTAAACCTAGCAGGCGGCCATGATGGGGGCAGCGACCTGCTTCTTACGGGAGAGGACGCCCGGCATCCAGACGCCGTCGTGCTCGTCGGCAATGCCCAGGCCCTTCTGAGCGGCCTCGGTCTCGCCCTCGAGCAGGACCTGCGAGCCTTCCTCCATGATGTCGGTGATGCACAGAACGATGCCGTCGGCACCCTTCTCGGCGGCGTAGGCGCGCATGGCCTCGCGAATCTCGTCGATCATGCCGAGTGCGCGGGTCTTGTCGACAGTCTCGTACTGGCCGATGAGCAGCTTCTTGCCGGCGGGCTCGAACATCTTGATGTCGTTACCGACCATCTCGGCTGCGGTGAAGGAGCCGGACGGACGGGTGAGGAAGACCTCCATGCCAAACTTGACCGGGTCGACGCCCACCTGCTCGCCGAGCTTGGCGGCGACGGCGCGGTCGACATCGGTGGTGGTGGGGCTCTTGAGCATGAGCGTGTCAGTCATCATGGCCGAGAGCAGCAGCTTGGCCTGAACGTCGGAAAGCTCAACGCCGAGCACGCCGGCGAGCTTGGTGACGATGGTGCAGCTGGAGCCCCAGGGCAGGCAGATGTAGTGCAGCGGGCCGGCGGTCTCGAAGTCGCCGATGCGGTGATGATCGACAACGCCAAAGACCGTGGCGTCCTTAAGGCCGGCGACGGACTGGGCAGACTCGTTGTGGTCGGTGAGGACGACGAGCTGACCGGCCTCGACGGACTCGATCACGCGGGGCTCGGCAATGCCGGCGTCGGCGAGCAGCTTGGCAGACTCTGCCGGAAGCTGACCAAGGGCGCAGGCCTCGTAGGTGTTGCCGGCATACTCAACCTGGTTGAGCAGCTGGGACAGGACGACGGCGCTCATGATGGCGTCGTTATCGGGGTTCTGGTGACCAAAGACAAGAACGTTTGCCATGGGTATCCTCCACTTGATATGTGTACTTGGACGTAGCTATGGTAGCACGCCGATGCCGAGCCTTCGCAGACGGAAGGGCCGCGGCATAATTTGGGGCAAGTGTTGGGGCGAAGTCTGCCCCCTTTGCACCAGCTATTTGCCGGCGGCGCGCAGGGCTACGTAGGCGGCACCGATGATGCCGGCGTCGTTTCCGAGCGAAGCGACCTTAATGGGCGTCTCGCGCGAGGCGGAAAGCGCGTACTGCTTAAAGTACTCGCGAGCCTTGTCGAGGTAGACATCGGCCGAGGCGGAGGCGCCGCCGCCGATGAGGAACATCTCGGGATCAACCACGTTGGCAATAAGCGCCAGTGCGCGGCCGAGGTAGTCGGCCATGGTATCGGCAGCTGCCAACGCGAGCTTGTCGCCCTCGCGGCAGGCCTGGAACACGTCCTTGGAATCAGAAGGCCCGGTGAGCTCAATGGGCTCGACGCCCGCCTTCTTGCACTCGGCAAGGTAGTTGCTCACCACGCCGGTGGCGCTGGAATACTGCTCCAGGTGGCCATGGCCACCGCAGCCGCAGGTGCGCTCTTCAGCCGGGTTCAGGCACATGTGGCCAATCTCGCCGCCGGCGCCCACAACGCCCGATACCACGTCGCCGTTAACGATAACGCCGCCGCCCACGCCGGTACCGATGGTGACCATCACGACGTTCTGCACGCCCTTGGCAGAACCGAGCCAGGCCTCGCCCATGGCAGCGGCGTTGGCATCGTTCTCATACTTAACGACCGCGTCGGGGCAGTGCTTTTGAATGGCGATCCTCAGCTCGGGCAGGTTAATGGCAATGTTGGCCTTGACCTTGGCATCGCCCGATGCCGGGATGGGGCACGGAACGGCCAGGCCAATGCCTGCCACAAAGGCACGCGGAATCTGCGCCTTGGCGACCACCTGGTCGATAGCCTCGGTCACCGCGGCAAAGCCCGCAGCGTCAACGATGGGAGGCGTAGGCACACTGGCCTTGGCCAGCAGGTTGCCGTCCTCGTCGAACAGTCCTTCCTTAACCGAAGTGCCGCCGACGTCAATGCCGATGTAGTATTGCTTAGGTTCCATGGGAGCCCACCTTTCTCGTTTAAACATTGCCTGTATGGTACCGCTCCCAAGGCAAAAACCTACCAAAAAGGGACAGGTTTGTTTTTGCAGGTTTTATCTGGGAAAACGCGAATGACCGCTTAACGCGACATTACTCAGATGTTTATCTAATTAGAGCGCTCTAATTTATATGCAAGGCGACTTTTAATTATATCTTTCTCGAACTTTTTCAATATATAATAGGGATGCTTAGGTGTTAACTATACTTTCTTTTATACTCAATCAAGTTGGAAAGGAGGTTCCATGATTCCCAAATACGAGGCGATAGCTGCGGATATTCGTCGCACTATCGAGGATGGCGCTCTTAAACCGGGCGACAAGCTTCCTACCGTCGTTGAGTTCTGCGAGCTCTATAGCGTTTCGAAAATCACCGTCAAACGAGCTATTGAACAAATCACCGAGGAAGGCCTTATTACCAGCCGACGCGGATCGGGCACCTACGTCAAGGACACGGCGGGGCTTCCCGGCCAGGCGTTTTTTCAGGGCAAAAACGACCGTACCCAGGGTTTTTCGTATGAGCATCGCGGGGAGAAGGTGACCTCGGTGGTCTACGATTTCTCGATTGTTAATCCACCAGCGGACATCGCAGCCCAGCTGGGAATTGCCGAGGATGACTTTGCCTATCACATCGTGCGCGTGCGTCAGGCCGACGAGAAGCCCATCGTTATCGAGTACACCTACCTGCCCCTCGAGCTGATTCCAGGCCTTAAAAAGAAGGACCTGTACGGATCGCTCTACCGCTTCATCCGCGAGCAATGTGGCCTGAAGATTTCGAGCTTCCACCGTACCATTCGCGCCGTGGCAGCAACCGAGGAAGAGGCTGAGCGTCTGGACACCAAACCCGGCTCTCCCCTGCTCGAGCTCACCCAGATTGGCTTTTTGGACAGCGGCGCCGCCTTTGAGTATTCGATCTCGCGCAACGTTGGCGACCGCTTTGAGTTGCACAACGTAACGTTGGCATAGGTTTTTGCAGTCATGCGGGCGCTCGTTTTGAGCAGTTTTACGCGGCGCCCACGCAGCACAATGGGAGTATGAACATGTCCGATTTGATTAAACTGACGCCGATCTTCCACGAGAAGATCTGGGGCGGCCGCCAGCTGGAGACCGTGTTTGGCTACGACATTCCCGATGGCCCCATCGGTGAGTGCTGGGCCATCTCGGCACACCCCAACGGCGACTGCCAGATCGCTGAGGGCCCGTACGCCGGCCACACGCTGTCATGGCTGTGGGCCGAGCACCGCGAGCTCTTTGGCAACTGCGAGGGCAAGGAGTTCCCGCTGCTAATTAAGATTCTGGACGCCAAGGACGACCTTTCAATCCAGATTCATCCCAACGACGAGTACGCCGCCGAGCACGAGAACGGCAGCCTGGGCAAAACCGAGTGCTGGTATGTGCTGGACTGCGAACCCGGCGCCACGATCATCGTCGGCCAGCGCGCGCACGACCGCGCCGAGGCCGCACAGATGATAGAGGAGGGCCGTTGGGACGAGATGCTCAACGTGCTGCCGATTCACAAGGGAGACTTTTTCCAGATCGACTCCGGCACCGTTCACGCCATCAAGACCGGCACGCTGATTCTGGAGACGCAGCAGTCGAGCGACGTGACATATCGCCTGTACGACTACGACCGCCCCGGCACCGACGGCAAACTGCGCCCGCTGCACATTGAGCAGAGCTTGGATTGCATCAATTTTGACGCTCAGGCCCCGACCGACGGCACCGTGACCGCGCCCGAGGTCGACGGCGTGACCGAGCTCGAGTCCAACCCCTGCTACACCGTCGATCGCGTGCGTGTCGACGGCAGCAAGACCCTCGACCAGCGCTGGCCCTTCATGTGCCTGTCGGTCATCGACGGCGAAGGCACCATCTGCGGCGACCCCGTCCACAAGGGAAGCCACCTGCTGGCCCCGAGCACCGTCAGCTCCATCGGCCTCGAAGGCAAGATGGAACTGATCATCAGCCACCTGTAGATCGCACCAACAACCCAAACGCAACAAGGGGGCTCCCCCGTTCATCAACGGAGGAGCCCCTACTCGTATCGATTTATCAGCCCACCCGGCTCTCCAGACCAAAAAGGCAGACAAGCAAAGCGATGTTCGCAAGCAACCTTAACTAAGGACCTGGGCGGGCGTATGGGGCAACATCGATCGCGAGTTCCGCACGAGCCGGAGAGCACTTAATGTGCTCTCCGTGCGAGCAGGACTGCCCGAGCAGGCGATGTTGCCCCATACGCCCGCCCAGGTCCGCCGAGATTACGACAGCTTGACGATCGGAGCGAATCCCTTCATAAGCTTTTTGGTCTGGCCGGTCTTCTCGAATTGAACCTCGATCATATCTCCGGCGACCGAAATCACGGTACCCGTGCCAAAGGTCTTGTGACTCACGGTATCGCCCGCGGCAAAGTCCTGCGATGCGCTGGCACGATCGACCTTGCGCTCCACCGTCGGGGACACCTTGGACGACGGCTTTTTGGCTCGCGGCGCGCCCGAGCCAAAGGTCGAGGCAACGCGACCGGCATCGGGCGAAACCCCACGATGGCGCTCGGTCCCGTAGCTGCTGCCGCCAAAGAAATCGTCGAAGCTCGATCCGCCGCGCGAACCGGAACCGCCGGTCGAGCGCGTATGCGAGCCAAACACCTTGCCGCCATACATGTCCGAGCCCATACCCGAGCCAAACGTGCCGTGACGGTCGCCGCGCTTCTCCCAGCCCGTGCCCTCAAAACCGGCAGAACCGATACCGCTAAACTCGATGTCCTCAAACGGAATCTCGTTGAGGAAGCGCGAACGCGGATTGGCAGAGGTCGAGCCGTAGGTGCGACGCGTGGCCGCATAGGTCAGGAACAGGCGCTTGCGAGCACGCGTGATGGCGACGTAGGCCAAGCGGCGCTCCTCCTCGAGCTTACCCGGATCGTCACTACCGCCAAAATCGTGCACGTGCGGGAAGATACCCTCCTCCATGCCGGCCACGAACACCGCCGGGAACTCCAGGCCCTTGGCGGAGTGGATGGTCATCATGGTAATGGCATGCGTCTCGCCGGCCAGGGAATCCAAGTCGGAGCGCAGAGCCAGCCACTCCATGAGTGCAGGCAGCGCTTTGCAGGTGAGCGGGCCGTAGGTGCGCTCGATCTCGTCGGCATGCACGGCACCCGCCGGCAGCTCCGTCGGCGCGGCATACGCGTTGCCCGCGATGGCGGCGGCCAGGGCATCCTGCGGAGACAGTGCCGGAGCGGCCAAGCCATCGAGCGGATTAGAGCCCGCGGCATCGCGCGCGCCAACGAGCGCCTCAAACGAAGACGCGGGCGCAGACGGACCGGGCTCGGCCGCAGGCGCGCTCACCACGACGGGCTCGGGCTCGGCGCCGGCAGGCACGTCGGCAACACCGGCTGCGCGCAGCTCTTCTAGGCTCTCGAGCGTACCCTCGATATCCTCGTGCGTCTCCTCAAATTCGGCGGCAACGCCCAGGAATTCCTGGATGTTCTCGGCGCGGCTCTCGGACTCCATGGTGCCCTCGGCGCGGAAAGCCTGCAGCAGGCCCGTCTTATCGACAATCATCTCGACGACGTCCTTGAGCTCGCCGTCCATGCGGCGACCCTCGCGCACCAGCGACACAAAGCTCGACAGGCCATTGCGCACCTTGGCGCTAAACATGCCCGTCTCGGCTGTTGCGATCTCGCAGGCCTGGAAGAACGAGCAACGGTTGTCGCGCGCCAGCCGCTCGATCTTTTGGATCGAGGTGGAGCCGATGCCGCGGCGCGGCGTGTTGATGACGCGCTTGACGCTCATCTCGTCGGCCGGGTTCACAATCATCTTAAGGTAGGCCATGACGTCGCGGATCTCGGCACGGTCGAAGAATCGCGTGCCGCCCACGATCTTGTAGGGCACGCCCGCGCGCAGAAACATATCTTCGAGAATACGCGACTGGGCGTTGGTACGGTAGAACACGGCGATGTCGTCGTAACTCGTGCCTTTGGAGTGCAGCTTTTCGATCTCGCCGGCAATCCAGCGGCCCTCATCGCGCTCGTCGCTCGCCTGGAAGGCCTGGATCTTCTCGCCATCGCCCTCGGCCGTAAACAGGCGCTTGTCCTTGCGCTGCGAGTTGTGGCGCACCACGGCATTGGCGGCGCTCAGGATATGGCCTGTGGAGCGGTAGTTCTGCTCCAGCTTAACGGTCTTGCAGTTTTTAAAGTCCTTCTCAAAGTCCAGGATGTTGGTGATGTCGGCGCCGCGCCAGCTGTAAATGGACTGGTCATCGTCGCCCACGACCATGAGGTTTTGGTACTTGGCGGCCAGCAGGTTGGCGATCTCGTACTGGACGTGGTTGGTGTCCTGGTACTCGTCGACGCTAATGTAGCGGAAGCGCTCTTGGTACTTGTCGAGCACCTCGGGACGGGTGCGCAGCAGCTCGAGCGTGCGCACGAGCAGGTCGTCGAAGTCCATCGCGTTGGCGGCGCGCAGGCGGCGCTCCAGCTCCAGGTAGACCTGCGCGGCCTTTTTGTCATTAGGGCTGTCGGCGGATTTGAGCATGTCCTCGGGCCCGATCATGGCGTTTTTAGCCGAGCTAATCTTGCTGCGGATCATGTTGATGGGGAACTGCTTTTGCTCGATACCGAGCGCCTGCATAATGTCGCGCACCATGCGCTTTGAGTCATCGTCGTCGTAGATGGTGAACTGACCGGTGTAGCCCAGCAGGTCGGCGTCCTCGCGCAGCATGCGCACGCACATGGCATGGAAGGTGCACACCCACATGCCGCGGGTGCCGCTGGGGATGAGCGCTGCCAGGCGCTCGCGCATCTCGGCCGCGGCCTTGTTGGTAAACGTGATGGCCAGGACCTGCCAGGGCTTAACGCCCAGGTCGCCGAGCATATGTGCGATGCGGAAGGTCAAGACGCGGGTCTTGCCCGAGCCGGCGCCGGCAAGCACCAGCAACGGGCCCTCGGTGGTCAGAACTGCCTCGCGCTGGGCGGAATTAAGGCTGTCGATGTCGACGAGCGGCTTGGCGGGTTTGGGTGCCGGCGCGGGAGCGTCGTAGATGTCGAGCGGGACGAGCTCGGGCTCCGGCGCAGCGGGGGCGGTGTATGCATCGAGCGGCACGGGTTCCGGCGCGGGCGGCACGGGTACCGCGGCATTCTTTTCCCAGGGCAAGGGCTGGGTCATGGGCGACTCCTCATCTGACGGACGGCGCGCCTGCGGGCAGCGCCATAGTTTGAGCCGTACCAGTATACCGAGCCGCGCGGACACCGACGCAAATCACACCACGACTCCGTGCGTCACCGTCAGGCCCGCCCCAGCGGATTTGGCGCAATGGGGTCAGGTTACTTTGCACCAATCTATTGACAATCACGAAACCACCGATGTCATGGCAGCAGCAGCGAGCGACGGTCAGGGCGAACAAATTGGCATGAAAAGGGGGCAGCATAGACCTTTTGGTCATGCCACCCCCTTTGAATGACAAGTTGTCACCCTGACCGCCGCGCAGCGTCGACTAAGTTAGAGGCCAAGCATCGGCTCCAAGACGAAGAAGTATGCGAGCACTACGATGCCCAGAATGATGCGGTAAACACCGAAGCACTTAAAGTCGTGACGGCGGACGAAGCCCATGAGCCACTTGATGGCGATGAGCGAAACCACAAAGGCCACAACGCAGCCCACGCCCAGGATAGCGACCTCGTTGGCGCCGAACGTGCCGCCCTTGATGAAATACTTGACCAGCTTGAGCGCGCTCGCGCCAAACATGACAGGGATGGCCAGGAAGAACGTAAACTTGGACGCCACCGAACGCGTGCAGCCCAAAAGTAGGCCACCGATGATGGTGGAGCCGGAACGCGACGTGCCCGGAATCAGCGAAAGCACCTGGAAGCAGCCGATACCCAGCGCAGTCTTCCAGCTCAGGTCCTCGAGCGTGGTGATGGAACCAAAGTCCAGATCCTCGTCATCGTCCTCATCCTCAGCGGTAGCCGCGGCGGGCGCCGCAAAGTGCGCACCGGCAGGGCGTCCACCCGACACCACAGCACGCGAACCAAACGAACCGGCAACGGCCGTTTCCTCGCGCTTGCTCGCGCGCCAGTTCTCGATCACGATAAACAGCACGCCGTACACAATGAGCGCCAGCGCCACGACGGGAGCGTTGTAGAAATGCTCCTCCATCCAGTCGTTGAGCGGCAGGCCGATCGCCGCCGCAGGAATGCAGCCGAGCACGATCTTGCCCCACAGCACCCACGTGTCGCGACGGCCCTCCTTGCCCTTGCTGGGCGAGAACGGGTTGAGCTCATGGAAGAACAGGACGCAGACGGCCAAAATGGCGCCAAGCTGAATCACGACCAGGAACATGTTCCAGAACGTCTCGCTCACGTTCATCTTGACGAACTCGTCCACCAAGATCATGTGACCGGTCGACGAGACGGGCAGCCATTCGGTGATGCCCTCGACCAGGCCCATGAAGGCAGATTTTAGAAGCTCGATGATATCCAAAGGGACCCCCTCGTTAGACACCCGCCGATATTGTTCTGCGGACGGTGCGGGCGATGTCCCATTATCAACCGTTCGGGCGCGCCTGCGCCTACCCTTACCAAAAAACTCGTCCGTTCACAGAATTGCGAGCGGTCAAACCGAAATCCTTGGGTATAACTGCAACAAGATAAAGTGTCCGGCGGCCAACGCGCCCGCGCCCGCCCGACGCACGAGCCCCGCGCCCGTGCGATAGACCAAGGAGGAAACCATGAACGAGGGCTACACCAAGGTATTTGTTTCACTCGACGGTACTGAGCAGCAGGATTTTGTGCTCGCACGCGCCATCAAGGTCGCCGCGAACAACGGCGCCAAGCTAATCATCGGACACGTTATCGATTCCACGGCGCTCGAGAGCGCCGGTTCCTATCCGGTTGATCTGGTCAACGGCCTAGAGGAGGCATTTAAGAACTCCATTGCCAAGCAGCTCGAGGAGGCCAAGGCCAATCCTGACATTCCCGAGGTCGAGGTCATGATTCGCGCCGGCCGCATTCGCGAGACGCTCAAGGACGAGATGCTCGACGTGGTTAAGCCCGACCTGGTGCTCTGCGGCGCACGTGGCCTGTCCTCGATCAAGTATGCGCTGCTGGGTTCGATTTCGACGTTCCTGCTGCGCAATACGGACTGCGACATCTTGGTCGTGAAGTAGCGTTGCTCCCACCGGCCGCGGGGCCTGCGGGGTTTCCACGGGCACGTCCTCGCCGCGTTGCGGCTGCGGGATGTGCCCTTAGGAAACCCCTCCCGGCCCCGCGGCCTTCGCAGCCTTACTTCAACGAGTTGTCTGATAGAAAAATGGCGTGCCGCCCCGTTTGGGGCGGCACGTTTTGTTTGGACGGGCGTTTGCCGTGTGCGTTACTCAAAGTATTGGAACTTGTTCGTCGAGAAGGCGAACGTGACGACGAAGCCTTCGCCGGGCTCGGATGCTGCGGTGACGTCGATGCCCATCTTGGAGCACAGGCGCGCCACCAGGTAGAGGCCGATGCCCGTCGCACGCTTGGTGGTGCGGCCGTTGTCGCCGGTAAAGCCCTTCTCGAACACGCGCGGCAGGTCTGCCGCACACACGCCGCAGCCGTTGTCCGCGACGGTAAGCTCGATGCGCTCGCTTGCCAGACCCTCGTCCAGCAACGCACCCGAAAACACGATCTTTGCGCCGTCCTCACGCGCATATTTAATGCTGTTCTGAATGAGCTGGCCCAGAATAAACTCGAGCCACTTCTCGTCGGTAAAGACCTCAAAGTCGAGGTTCTCGCACACCGGAGCCACGTGCGCCGCGATGAGCTCACGCGCATTGGCCTTAATCGCGCCCGTCACCAGGGTCTTGAGATCCCAGCGGCGAATCAGGTAGTCGCGCTCCACGACTTCCGAGCGCGCGTAGTACAGCGCTTGATCGATATAGCGCTCCACGCGAGCCAGCTCGCGACCCAGGTCATCCACGCGCGACAGGTCGTCTTCGCTGCTGTCCAGGTTTTCCAAAATCAGATGGGCCGCCGCCAGGGGCAGCTTGGCCTCGTGGACCCAGCTCTCGATATAGTCGCGGTAGTCATCGGTCTGACGCCGGCCTTCGGCAACCTCGTCGCAGGCGGCTTTGCCCACCCGGCGCAAGACCTCGTACTCGAGCTCGCCCTCGGCATAGGCCGGGCATTGCACCATCTCCTGCACCCATGCGGGACTCTCGAGCTCCTCTGCCGCGCGCTCCAACTGACGCAGAAAACGGCGACGGCGAGCGTACTCGATCACGATGCCGAGCATACCAAAGATAAAGGACACGCCAACCGCCACGACCACGATAGAAATGGGTGCGCCGGCGACCGTCAGCACAAAGCAGCTCAGCAGCACGCCGCACGTCCACACGGCGACGGGAAGCAGCGCATCTTTAAAGAACTTGCCAAACGACATAGCCAGCCCCTAGACCGAATAGCCCTGGCCGCGGTGCGTGGTCAAATACCCCTTGATGCCGATTTTTTCGAGCGTGGTGCGCAGACGGTTGATGTTGACGGTGAGCGTATTGTCGTCCACGAAGGCGTCGGAGTCCCACAGGTCCTGCATGATGGCCGAGCGCGAGACAATCTTGCCCGCACGGCTCAGAAGCAGTGAGAGGATACGCAGCTCGTTTTTGGTGAGCTCGGTACTGGTGCCGGTTTGCATGTTGGTGACCATGGAGCGAGCGAGATCGAGCTCCAGGCCCTTGTGGACAAGTGTGCTGCGCTCGCCCGCCGCCGCGGTACGACGCAGCAGTGCGTTGATGCGCGCCACGAGCACGCGCGCGCTGTAGGGCTTGGGAACAAAGTCATCCGCGCCGAGCGTCATGGCCATGACCTCGTCAATCTCGGTCGCGCGCGACGTGAGGACGATGATGGGAACCTCGGATTCGCGGCGAACCTCATGGCAGATATGCTGGCCGTCCTTGACGGGAAGCGTCAGGTCGAGCAGCACCAGGTCGGGCGCGGCGGCGAGAATATCGCGCGAGACATGCTCAAACGATTCGCAGGCCTCGATTTCAAACCCGGCGCGGGCAAGGATGTCGATAAGCTCACGACGAATGGGCTCGTCGTCCTCAACGACATAGATCAGCGCCATGTGTCCTCCCATTTCGCGTAACATGCACCTTTCACACCATTATGCCCACAGCGTCGCAGCGATACGACCCCGTGGGCACCTAATGTGACAAAAGCGTTCGGTAGTCTTGAGAGAAAATAGGGGCCGACCGGTCCTAAACCGATCGGCCTCATCACTTCGACCTCGAGCCTCTACTCGAGCGTACGCATGTATGCAGAGATGGCATCCAGGCCCTTCTGCAGGTCGTCGGTGTTATCGGAGTATGCATAGCCGATGCGCATGCTCTTGGGCTCCTCGAAGCAATCGCCCGGGGTGACGAGCGCGCCGGACTTCTTAATCATGTCGATGCAGAACGTCCTGGAGTCGATGTCGTAGTCGTAATACACGAGCGCGGTGGTACCCGCCTCGGGCTTAACGAACGACAGGTGCGGCTCGCTCTCGACCCACTTCTCCAGAACAGCAAGGTTCTGACGGACGATGCGACGGCTGCGCTCAAGGATCACGGAAGCGTTGCCCAGAATCAGCTCCGCCACCGACTCGCTGAATATGCCGGCGGAAATCAGGTTGTAGTCGCGATGCGAGAGCAGCGCGCGACGGAGCTCCGGGCTCTTGGTGACCGCCCAGCCCAGACGCAGGCCGGCGAACGACCAGACCTTGGACATGGATGCGGTGACGATGGCCTTGTCGTACAGGTCGATCACGGACTCGGAGTACTCATCCGTCTGAGTAAGCAGACGGTAGACCTCGTCGCAGAGTACCCACGCGTCGTGTTTGCGTGCGACCTCGACAATCGCCTTGAGCGTATCGGTGTCGAGCAGGGCGCCCGTGGGGTTGTCCGGATTATTGATGCAGATGAGCTTGGTATCGTCGGTCACCAGAGCATCGAGCGCGTCGACGTCGACGTGGTAGGCGTTCTTGCGATCGAGCTGAAGGATATCGACCTTCGCACCGCACATCTCGGGAATCGAGTAAAGCTGCTGGTAGGTGAGCTTGACGGAAACTACGTGATCGCCCGGTTCGACGAGCGTGGAAATAACCAGGGAGTTGGCACCGGTCGCGCCGTGCGTGGGCACGATATGCCCGGGCTCGACCGTCTTATAGAGACGCGCGACCCCCTCGAGGAAGCCGGGCTGTCCCTCGATGTCTCCGTAGGTGAATCGGCGCGAGCACAGGCTATCGAGCCACGCCTTCTTGTCGGTGTTCGTAAGCTCGAACAGCTGGTCGAGCGTGAGGGAGTAGACGCACGTCTCCGCAACGTTGTGGGTGCACTTGGTCTCCCACTCGTTCATCCACTGCTCGACGGCGAAATCCTTGATCTGCATTGTCGTTTCCTTTCCTTGACTTTCTTACAGCTCCACCACGGTACCCAGCCCCGCCTCGACGGCGCGGTCGTAGGCGATTTTCGATGCCGAAAGGTCCTGAACGGCGATGCCCGACGTATCGAACACCGTCACCTGCTCGTCATCCGAGCGCCCCGTAGCCGCGCCGGTGATGACTTCACCGAGCTCCGCTTTGATGTCCTCGGGCGTGATGGCGCCCTCGGCAACCGGAATCTCCAGCTCACCGGACGCGACCGATTGCTCGCGGTCGTCGACGTAAACAGCGGCACGGGCGACAAGCGCCGAGGCGAGCTCCTGCTTGCCGGGCATGTCGGCACCGACGCAGGAGATATGCGTACCAGGACGCACCCATGCATCGGGGATGATGGGCTTGGTCGCCGGCGTGATTGTCACGATGATGTCGGCCTCCGCCGCGGCACCTTGGCCGTCAGCCGTCGCCTCGATGGAATAGGTGGATGCCTCGCGAGCATGCTCGCAGGCGCCCAAGATATGGGCGACCTCGTCTCGCATGCGCTCGACGCGGGCCTCGGGCGCGGCATCGGAAACCGGCTCCCACACCTTGACCTCGCTCACTTTGGGACAGGCGGCAAGCACGCCCGCCGCCATATAGGTGCTCATATGGCCGGCGCCCGCAACAAGCAGTTTGGATGCATCCGCCCGAGCCAGCCACTTGGCACCGAGCGCAGCGGCGGCACCGGTGCGAAGTCCAGTGACGGCGGAGGCATTGAGCAGCGCCAACGGCTCGCCCGTCGCGTTGTCGCACAGCAGCGTGGTGCCGAAGATCTCGGGCAGCCCCTTTTTGGGATTCTGAGAGAACCAAGCAGTAAGCTTGAGACCGAAGAGGCCGCTTCCCGCCAACTCGCCCGAGCGGATATCCATATCGGCCACGCCGGGTTCGAATTGCTCATATACCATCGGCCACGCTACACCCTTGCCCGTTGCCTTCTGGCGATATGCCTCCTCCACGGCAGCGATTGCATCCTCAATCGTCAGCACCTTGGAAACTTCCTCGGCCGAAAGCACCACCATCTGCCCCATCATCGCTCCTCTCAGCGAAAGCTTTACGTTGCTTCACTGTACGGTTTAGTTACGATGCCGCCAAGGATCATTTCTTGTTGGAATCTACAACGATTCTCAATCTGATTTTTCGTTCTATCAGCATGTATTTGAACTATTTCTCGCATCAACGGCATACTGATGTGCGATTATCCTATTTATACCTGTACTTATTGTAGTAATTTACAAGGTGATGTTGATGCTATACACCATCTCGGACTTCTCACGGGAATATGAGGGGTCGGTCCGTCTAATCGCCGGCAGCGATGGCGTCTCGCGTGCCGTCTCTGGCGTCGGGATCCTCGATTATGAACTTATGCCCGGCCTCAAGAACAAATACCAGCGCGTCAACTTCAGCTCAGACGAGATCATCCTCAGCACTTTCCTCTATGCGAAGGACGACCCGTACCTCATCACTGAAGCCGTGAAATACCTCGTCGCCAAGGGAACGAGCGGTCTCATCATCAAAAACGTCCTGCACATCCCGATTCCCGACCAAGCCATCCGCTACGCCAACGCGCGGCACTACCCGGTCTTTCTCACGACCGACGACTCACTGTTCTTTGACAGCGTCATCTATGAGGTCAAACGGCATATCGAGCAGCTCGCGTCCATCGACTTCGCACAGCGCGAGATCGATGCCCTGAGGACAGACGCATCGCCCGAGTCCATCTGCCGACGCATCCGAAGCCTCAACCCGTCATTTCTGGACGAAGCGGTCGCCCTGTTCGCATCGTTTGCAGAGCCCCTCGACCCGCGTGCGTTTTTGCAAATCGAAAGCCTCTGTGCAAAATCGATCCTCGCCGGATGCCACAACATGCTGGCACCCTATGACGGAGGTTTGTTATTCGTAGCGACAAGTGACTCGGAGCAGACGCTCGATGTGGAGCGAATCGTGCAGGCGCTCACGGAGCTCATCGAGGCTAGCGGTATCGATGGCGGAGCGGAAGGGCTCGGCATCAGCGATATTCTGTTTGGGGACGAGGCGGTGGCGCAGGCGATCTCGCAGGCGATTTACGCACAGCGCCTATCTTGTCAACGAGCCGAGGGTCCCGTCCGCTATACGCAGCTCGGCATCCTGAGAACCGTGATGCCTTTTGCGGAAACCCCGGAGATGCGATCGTTCTCGGAGGCGATTCTCTCGCCGATACGCGAGCACGACAGTGAGCATGGCAGCGAACTGGAATCCACGCTCGCCGCATTCATCGAGAACGACCGACGTATCGAGCAAACCGCCAAGCAGACGAGCCAGCACCCGAACACAATTCGATATCGCCTCGATAAGGTGACAGCTCTCACCGGACTGAGCTACAAATGCGCCCCGGAGATGGAACAGCTGTCGCTCGCCTACGCAATCGAACGCGCTCGCTCACTTCAGTAAGCCCACCCCGCCTTGAGGTTAGGAGCGGCGGGCACGGAGCTTTTCGTAGCCTTCGGCGAAGAAGGCGACCGTGGCGGCGTCGGAGTCGGCGGCGTCGGAGTCGGCGGCGGCAACCACACCGTGCTCGTCGCTCACCAGAAACAGCGCACCCTTGAGCTGCGCGGGAATGTCTACGCGCGTGACCGGGATGCCCTTGGTCTGGGCCAGCTGCTCGATGAGCGTCGCCGTGCCGCACAGGCACTCGTCCGCCGGCGCCACAAAGGCCAGCTCGCCGTTATCGACGGCGGCGAGCAGCTCGGGCGCCACGCCGGTTTCGTCGGCCTCGGAGCGGGCCTCGGCGGAGCGGGCACGTAGCGCCTTAGCCGACGTATCGGCCAGCGGCTCGTACTCGCCCACCGTCATGGCGGCGTTGCCATTGACGTCGATCACCAGCATGAGTACGCCGTCGTGCGCAGTGTAATCGCCCTCGGCAAGCGACCACTCAACGTGCTGTTTAGCCCAGCTGAGCATGTTATGGGTAAGCGGCTCGCCCTGCACCAGGCGCTCGGACAGTGCGCGAATGTGGCGGTTGAGCATGGGCACCTTTTTGTTGGACATGCGCCAACGGCAGACAAGCGCGGGCTTGTCGAGCGTGAACTTCTCGACCGCCTCCTGATTGGCGCAAAAGTCCTCGTACGCACGCTGATCCTCGGCATTGCCAAACAGCTCGGCATCATCAATCTGGGGCATGGTTGTACCTTTCGTGTTAGTCATTCCGTCCTCTTATACCAAAAAGACGGCCCTCCAAACGGAGCAGCCGTCTTTTGCAGAGATTATTTTAGAAGCGGGGCCAGTCCAAGGGACGAGATAACATCCCATCCTCCCCAGTCAACCTAACAGGTCGGCGAGGGTTGCCCAGGTGCCGCAGATTGCCGTGAAAGAGGAGCGACGCGTACTTGGGTACGCGAGCGACGAATGAACGGCAAGGTGCGGTGGCTGGGCAAGCCGCAGCGCCGCTTCCCTACTTAGTGGCGGAAGTGGCGGGCACCCGTAAAGACCATAGCAATATTGTGCTCATTGCAGGCCTGGATGCTCTCGTCGTCGCGCTTGGAGCCGCCGGGCTGAATGATGCAGGTCACGCCGTGCGCGGCAAGCACGTCGACGTTGTCGCGGAACGGGAAGAACGCGTCGCTTGCACAGGCAAAGCCGCCCTTCTCCACGCCCTCGCGCTCGCAGAAGTCCTCGGCGCGCTCGCAGGCCAGCAGTGCGGAGTCAACGCGGTTGGGCTGACCCGGACCCATGCCAATGCCGGCCTTGCCCTTGGAGACCAGGATGGCGTTGGACTTGACGCCCTTGCAGACCTTCCAGGCAAACTCGAGCTCGGCCATCTCGGCGTCGGTGGGCTTACGGTCGGTGGGGAACGTAAAGGTCGCGGGGTCCTCGGTCACGTGGTCGACTTCCTGCACCAGCATGCCGCCGTCGACGGAGCGCAGCTCCACCTGGGCGCCGTGGTCCACGCCGCCGGTAGCCAACACGCGCAGGTTGGGGCGCTTGGCCATGCGCTCGAGCGCCTCGTCGGTGTAGCTCGGGGCGATGATGACCTCGACGAACTGCTTGTTCTGATCGGCAAAGTGCTCAACCAGCTCAAAGGAAACCTCGCGGTTGCAGGCGATGATGCCGCCAAAGGCGCTCTTGGGATCGCAGGCGAAGGCGCGATCGTAGGCGGCCGTGATGTCCTCGGCAACGGCGGAACCGCAGGGGTTTTGGTGCTTGAGGATCACGCAGGCCGGCTCGTCGAACTCGCGGACCAGGTTCCAGGCGGCGTCGGCATCCAGATAGTTGTTGTAGCTGAGCGGCTTGCCCTGGATCTGCTCGGAGCCAACGAGCGGGAACTGCGAGCTCGCGGTGTTCTCGCAGCCCTCGGCAAAGCGGTAGACCGTAGCCTTCTGCTGAGGATTCTCGCCATAGCGCAGGTCGTCGACCTTCTCCAGCGAAATCTCGAGCTTGGCAGAAGTGTCCGCCACGTCGCTTGCCTGGGCGGCAAGCCAACGGGAGATAGCCGTGTCGTAGGCGGCGGTGGTCTGGTAGACCTTCACCTGCAGGCGACGACGGGTGGAAAGCGTGGTGCAACCGCCGGTCTCGTGCATCTCGGCCAGGACGGCATCATAGTCGGCAGGGTCGGAAATGACGGTAACGCTCGTGGCGTTCTTGGCGGCAGAGCGCAGCATGGAGGGGCCACCGATGTCGATGTGCTCGATGGCGTCCGCGAAGGTGACCTCGGGGTTGGCGACGGTCTTCTCGAACTCGTACAGGTTGACGACGACCAGGTCGATCAGCTTAATGCCGTGCTGAGCGGCCTCCTGCATGTGCTGCTCGGAATCGCGGCGGGCCAGCAGCGCGCCGTGAACCTTGGGGTGCAGGGTCTTAACGCGGCCGTCCATCATCTCGGGGTAGCCCGTGAACTCCTCGATGGGGATTACGGGAACGCCCGCGTCCTCGATGGCACGAGCCGTGCCGCCCGTAGAGATGATCTCGACGCCAAAGTCATCGACCAGCGTCCGTGCGAAATCGACGACGCCCGTCTTATCGGTAACCGAGATCAACGCGCGTGCGATCTTCACATCAGATCCCATGCAGTCCTCCTGTCTGGTACGCCGCCGTGCTCTGTGAGTCGGTGATACGTCGATCTGCAGCGCTCGCGCAGCGGCATTGAAAATACTGATTTAATGTAGCGCATCGAGCGCATCGATGCACCCCGCAACGGGCGCATGTGCAGAAAAAGTTTGCGAGCAGAGGGGATGGGCACGGTGAGTTCATGGAACACAGGGGCACCATAATTTGATGCCAATGGCGTGGTAGAACTGTGCTCGATATGCATCCGCAAAAGAAAGAGGCACCATGGTCTCGCGGGTTCTCTACCGACCGTTTGATACCGAAGACTTCGACGCCATCGCGCTGATTCTGCAGCAACTTTGGCATAACAATTCGGATAACGATGAGTACAACCGCCTTGAGGCCGCGTGCGACCTCGCCTATTGCCTTTCGTCATCGACGTTTTCGCAGGTTGCGGTGATTGACGGCGAGGCGCGCGGCATTGCACTTGCACGCGCAGGACAGAACTCCGGCGTCACTATCAACGAGCATTGGATGGATACCGAACGCGCACTGCTATCGCAGATGCGTGAGCTGGAGCCTGATGCCTGCGCCGAGTATCTCTCGTTTGTGCGCGCAACCATCCGAACCAACAACCGCCTGCTCGAGAGCAGCCCGTTGCCGCACGACAACGAGGTCACGCTGCTTGCCGTGGATCGCGATGTCCATGGCCTGGGCGTTGGCACGGTTCTGCTCGATGCCGCGGTCTCGCACCTGTCCTCGCTTGGAGCGACGAGGGCGCACCTGTACACCGACTCCAACTGCTCGTGGAAGTTCTACGAGCTGCACGGCTTTAAGCGCACGGCCACGCACCGCGCCAACCGCGAAGAGCGCCGTCACGACATGCCGCGCGAAAGCTTTCTCTACGAACTCGACCTAACAGCCTAAACCCGGCAGTTAGGGACGTTCCTTTTAATATGAGCAGGACATTGTCAAGAGGCAAAATCGGGCCTGGCCCCAAC
>UQWG01000020.1 GCA_900544645.1 uncultured Collinsella sp. | reverse complement strand
GGAACAATCCCTGCTTGTCGTAATAGCGCAGCGTGGAAACGGGCAGACCGAACATATCCGCCACCTGTCCGATTGTGTACATGGTCCCTCCGGACAAATCTGGAATTTACTCCTTGACCTAAAGTTAGGTTTAGGTATTACCTTTATTTTCGTCAATATATATAAGGAGTGCAAGGGGTATTCCGTAATGAGCAAAACGGTTTTGATAATCTCTTCAAGTCCTCGAAAGAATGGCAATTCCGAGACGCTGGCGGATGCTTTCGCCAAAGGAGCGCGGGAGGCGGGGCACAGCGTGGAGACCGTGCGCCTGCGCGAAAAGCAGCTCGGCTTCTGCAAGGGTTGCCTTGCCTGCCTAAAGCTGGGGCACTGCGTCATCCAAGACGATGCCGTGGAAATTGCCGCCAAAATGCACGATGCGGATGTGTTGGTGTTTGCAACGCCTGTCTACTACTACAGCGTCTGCGGCCAGCTCAAGACCATGCTGGACCGCGCCAACCCGCTTTTCAGCTCCGATTATGCATTCACCGAGGCGTATCTATTGGCAACGGCGGCGGAGAGTGGACGCTCGACCTTCGACGGCGCGAAAAAAGCCGTGCAGGGATGGGTTGACTGCTTCCCCCGCTGCACGCTTGCCGGAACGGTTTTTGCCGGCGGCGTGAACGACGCGGGCGATATCGCCGGGCATCCCGTTCTGAAACAGGCGCAACGAATGGGCATGGAAATCTAGGCGGGCTACTTAACCGCGTGGAGGCAGATTCGTGTCCAGAACCATCGATAGGAGGAAATCGATCATGGCAATTAAGCAGACAGCGGGCAGAGATGCCCTGGGGGACTTTGCCCCCAAATTCGCACAGCTCAACGACGATGTGCTGTTCGGCGAGGTGTGGAGCCGAGAAGACGGGCTTTCCCTTCGAGACCGCAGCGTGGTGACGGTTGTGGCCCTGATGGCGCAGGGACTGACGGACTCTTCGTTTAAATATCATCTGATGTCCGCAAAGAGCAACGGGGTGACCAAGGCTGAGATGGCGGAAATCCTTACGCACGCGGCGTTTTATGCGGGATGGCCCAAGGCGTGGGCGGCCTTTCGCATGGCGAAGGAGGTCTGGGCGGACGAGGACGACGGCGCCGACGCAAAGGCCCGACACCAAAACGAGATGGCCTTTCCCATCGGTGCCCCCAACGACGCATTTGCGAAGTACTTTATTGGGCAAAGCTACCTCGCGCCCCTTTCCACCGAGCAGGTTGGCATTTACAACGTTACGTTTGAGCCCAGCTGCCGCAACAACTGGCATACCCATCACGCCAAAAGCGGTGGCGGGCAGATCCTCGTCTGCGTGGCCGGTCGAGGGTTTTACCAGGAATGGGGAAAGCCGGCACAGGAGCTGCGCCCTGGCGATGTAGTAAATATTCCCGCGGGTGTAAAGCACTGGCACGGTGCGGCGCCAGACAGCTGGTTCTCCCATCTCGCGGTGGAGGTTCCGGGCGAGGAGGCTTCCAACGAGTGGTTGGAACCTGTGGACGACGAGGAATACCTTACAGCGACTGACAAGGAGGCTTAAACTTTGACACCCGAATCAGAGCCATCGCTTCTATGGGCGTGATGTCCGGGCTGATGAAAGCGCAAAAGCCTCGCCACGTTACTCGTTACCTGTCCGCGCCGCTGAGAGCAGCATGCTCAAATCGGCCCGAATCGCCTCCGCCTTGTTTCCGAGCTGCAACGGGGCCGAGTCGCCCTAGATGTTTACGCTCAGCAGGTGCGCATCCGGCAGCTTTGCGGTCATGCTCCAGAACGGGAGCGTGATGATGCCGGGGGCCATCTCGCCCACGCCGAGCTCCAGCAGCAGCACGCGGCCAGCTCCGCGCTCGCGCATGAAACACTCGTATCGTTCGAGACTCTCGCGCCATACCGTGCCCAGCAAAAACGTGTCGTCTCGCACCCACGGCACAAGCTGCCAGCCGCAGTGCGGGCATCGGGGGACATCATCGCTGCGGATCTCGATGCCCGCACTGCCCACGTGGTTGTAATGATTGGCGTGAAGGCGGCCGTTGGAAAGAAACTCATTTCCGTGGGGAAGAATCTTCTCGGTGAGTAAAGCTCATCGGAGCGGGGATAGAGCTTTGTCTGCGAGGTACGAAATGCTGACTAGCGGTTGCGACGCCTTGTTGCAGAAATGCCAACTGCTGCAACTACACCACCGGCAACACTCAGGGCGGTTGCCATCGCACTGTTGTCGCCCGTCACGGGTAGGGTGGTCCCGGCTGGTTTAACTGCCGTTACTGCCTTGGTGGAAACGGGATTTGCCGCGGGCTTTTCTGTCTTGGGCTGCGGTGTGGGCTCGGGCTTGGTTTCCGGTTCGGGTTTGACCTCTGGGATCGGCTTAACACTTGGATCGGGTTTGGAACCGCTCGTATCGGTTGCAATCAAGTGCACGTCACTGTCGAAGATGTAACGGATGTAGTAATCGTGCCGCGTCTCGTGCATAATCCCTTGCCCGCTGTCGAAGTCACGGTCAACGTGTGTGCCAAGGTGGGCTGAGCTGTTGAGGTTCAGCCTGTAAGGGATTTGGTCGTCGGCGTAACTGCCTGTAAAGACTACGGTTGCTCTAACGTGATTGTCGATCATGGTCAGGGCAATAGAGACGCTGGCCTCTTTGGGGTTCTCGGTTTTTATAAGGCCTTCGGTATCGGTGTCGATCTTGAAGAGAAGGACGGTGTCGTTAAGCCCGTAGATGAAGTCTTCGGGTTTGTCGGGGAAATCGTATACAAACGCCTCATTCTGGACCAACATGAAGGCAGGAGGGAGCTCCAGGTCATAGTTATGGTCGACAACGGTGGTAGCTGTGAGGCTGCCTTCTGCGTTGGCTTCGTCGCAGGTAATGGGTGCTGCGACATCGGTTTCGGGCATTTCTGTCGCCAGTGCTGCGCAGGGTAGCAAAAGCAGTCCTGCCACAAGAATGCTTACTCCGAAGGCGGCGATTCTGGCGTCTGCATGACGCTTGACGTCGCGGATAGACAGGCCAGTCCGTTTGTTATGGGTCTGCGGTGCAACATGCTGTTCATACATAAGACGCTCCTTGTTCGTAGGCCGGTTTCGCGGATCTATATTGCGCCTGGCCGATGCGGCTAGGCTCTTTCACGCGAACGCTTATGCGAACAGGGAGAAAGCTCAAGCTAATTTTCTCACAGTCGATACTTTGCGAGCAACGATTTGCTGTTCAATTCTCGGAGAGAGAGTCAAGACAGTCGAGGAGTTATCAGGCGGTGAGATTATGTCTAGAGAACACTGACGAGAGATGTGGCCTGCAGACGACTGAATAGCTCCATCCGTTTTGGTTACAACGAAATGTATGCCGCGCGCCTGCGGCATGAAGAAGGGAGATTCTTATGAATATCGTTGTATTGAGCGGTAGCCCGCGCAAGGGCGCCAATACCGACACCATGGTCGAGGCGTTTGCTGAGACCGCGCGTGAGGGTGGCCATACGGTCGAGGTCATCCGCGTTGCCAGTAAGAAAATCGCTGGTTGTCTGGGGTGTCAGTATTGCTTCGCCCACGAGGGCACTTGCGTGCAGAAGGATGACATGGCCAACGTGATCGAGTCGCTGAAAGACGCCGACATGGTTGTCTTCGCTTCGCCTATCTACTGGTTTGATATCACTGCGCAGGAGAAGGCCGCCATCGATCGCCTATACGCCTTCGGTGCTACGGGCTTCCCGTTCACCAAGACGGCCCTTTTACTCGATAGCCACAGCGAGGGCGTCTATGATGCGGCGATCGCTATGTACAAGTCGACCTGTGCGTACTGCAAGTGGGAGGACCAGGGCATTGTCGCCATCAGCGGTATGACCGAGCGCGACAGCATGGCATCGTCGCCCAAGTTGAAAGAGGTGCGAGAGCTCGCTCGCAAGCTCGCCTAAGGACAAGAAGAACGCATGGCAATCAGCGTTGGCGGAAAGCCTACTTCCCTTACCAAGAGGATTACTGATTGCCATGCGTTGATGTCCTTATGGACAATCTCCGCGTGCTAGGAGACTTTCTCGCTCAGGAACTCCCTGAATGCGGGGATGTCAAAGCCAACGAGACCACGCCCACGTTCCCCGATGACGCCGTCCTCGAGAAGGCGGCGTTTGTATTGGCTTGCGTAGTTGCTGGCGACGCCCATGCGTTTGGCTATCTCCGAGACCCTGCTGGGGCCAGAATCGGGCAGCATCGCGAGTAAAAACTCAATGTCTTTATCGGAAAGCTCTCGATAGGTCGTTTCGAGAATGCGATCACGCAGCTCCATGCGTGCGAGTAGGGAACCCTGCTGGACATCGGATGCACTGATTTGGGGCGAGTTCTCCGAAACATCCCAAGTGCGATATCCGACGAGCTGCATCATGTAGGGGAATCCGTCGACGGCCTTCACAGCATTCTCGAGCGCTTCTGGTGTGATTGAACGTCCTCCGGCCTCAACGGTTTTGCGAAACGCGTTTGCAATTTCAACGTCAGTGATTCGTCCTAACTGATGATATTGGGAACGCCTGAGGAACGAGACGGAATCGTTACGCAGCAACGCCGATACTTTGTAGGGCAGTCCTGCCATGAGTAGGGCAACTTTTTTACCTTCGCGTACAAAGTGCTGGTAAACAGAGGCAAATTGAAGCATTTCTTCGAGATCGACGGTGACTTCATCGATGGTAATGAGAAGTCCGATGTCATGTTTTTCGAGTTGCTTAAAGATGCCATTCATGCGTGTGCGCCAGTTGCCCTGGACCTCTTGAGCATATGTCCAATCGATGCCCACTGGACCAATTTGAACGCCGTTTATGCGCGCATGAGGCTGTGAGAGGTAGCTATCTGCGGCTTCTTTGGTTCGCTCGATAATATCTTCGAGCATGCCTGGCATGGCGGAGACATTTGCTGCGATCCAACCGTGTTCAAGCGCCGTTTCTGAAAGGAGCGAGAGAAGCGCCGTCTTGCCCGTTCCCCTTGCGCCCGTAAAAATAGTCGACAGGTTTGGATCTCCCGGGCCGTTGATAAAACCACGGTTGATGTCACGCAGAATATGCTCGCGACCCGCTAGAAAGGGAGGGATACTTCCGAACGTCGGGGTAAAGGGGTTCTTGCTGTACTCCATGGTGTCTCCTTTGCAAGTTTTGCTAATTTTTGCAAGTTTTGCTAATTTTTGCAAGTTTTGCTAACGACCGACCAAAGGGCATCGAAGCAGTGACGCTGACATTTTTTAACGCAGAAAAATAAGCAGAAATCAATTAATCTGCGTTAAGAAATAGTTGAGAAGAAAAACGACGAGTCCCGGACGCAATGCCGTTGCGCTCCGGGCCTCGTCGCTTTGCGAAGTATCTAACGGTCTCGTTGCCGTGGTACCTAGTCAAACAGGCTCGGCATGTCGTTTTCCTTCATGAGGGCACCGGCTGAGGGGAGGCTCTGCGCGGTGAACTTCTCGGCCGAGACGCCGGCGCCAAGAATCTCCTCGGTCGTGCCGACGGTGGTGACCGAGCGGCCCTTCTTGGCCGTAAAGGCCTGGACGCCCTGCGTGTTGGTAGTCGTCTTGGTCTTGAGCAGCGACGTGTTGAAGTTCATCAGGCGGTAGTCGCTCGAGACCAGCGCGATGTCGCGATCTGTGTTGAGCACCTGGGCATACAGCAGCTTGCTGCCGCCGTAGATGGCGTTCTTGAGGCGTTTGCGGTTGGTCTTGGTGACGTATCCAGAAAGCGCGACGCGCACCGCGCGGCCGTTCTCAAAGACGAACAACACGTCGGCCTTGTAGTCCTCGGGGTCGATGACCCAGATGACACTCTCGTCGGGTTCCATCTCAAGATCGGTCGGCAGGTACGAGCCCAGCTGGGCCGACTTGGTGTCCTCAAATGCCGCAACCTTGCACTTGTACACCTGGCTCTTGTTGGTAAACACGAGCAGCTCGTGCGTGTTGGAGGACGGGAACTCGATAAAGGGCTTATCGCCGTCCTTGTACTTGAGCGTGGTCGCCTTCTTGAGCACGCGATCCGTCATCTTCTTAAGGTAGCCATCGCGCGAGAGCATGATGGTGACCGGGTATTCCTCGACCTCGGGCTCCAAGCTTACCTCGATAACCTCATGGGGCTCGATCCTGCCCGTGCGGCGTGGCATCACGTACTTCTTGTTGACCGCTGCCAACTCGTCGCTGATGACCTTCTTGATGTTCTCCTCGCTGGAGAGGATCTCCTCAAGCTCGGCAATCTCGCTCTCAAGCTTGGCGATGTCCTTGGTGCGGTTGAGGATGTACTCTTCGTTAATGTTGCGGAGCTTGAGCTCGGCAACAAACTCGGCCTGGGTCTCGTCGATGTCGAAACCCTTCATAAGGTTGGGTACGACCTCGGCTTCGAGTTTGGTGCCGCGGATGATGGCGATAGCCTTGTCGATGTCGAGCAGAATCGCCTCAAGGCCGTGCAGCAGGTGCAGGCGCTCGGACTTTTTGCCCAGGTCAAAGTTAATGCGGCGACGCGTGGACTCAATACGCCACTTGACCCACTCGTGCAGGATCTGGCGCACGCCCATAACACGGGGATAGCCGTCGACGAGCACGTTGAAGTTGCACGAGAACGAATCCTGCAGCGTGGTCGAGCGATAGAGCTTGGCCATGAGCTTGTCGGGGTCGACGCCGCGCTTAAGGTCGATGGCGATGCGCAGGCCCGAGAGGTCGGTTTCGTCGCGGATGTCAGCGATCTCCTTGACCTTGCCCTCCTTGGAGAGCTTAACGATGCGCTCGATAATGACATCGGTCTTGGTGGTGTAGGGGATCTCGTAGACCTCGATGATGCGCTCTTCGGGAATCCAGCGCCAACGGGAGCGGACCTGGAAGCTGCCAAGGCCGGTCTCGATAATCTTTTCCATCTCCTCGCGGCGGTAGATAATTTCGCCGCCGGTCGAGAAGTCGGGCATGGGCATATATTCGAGCAGGTCGCAGTCGGGATCCTTGAGGTAGTGCATCGTGGCAGTGCAGACCTCGTTGAGGTTGAAACCGCAGATGTCGGACGCCATGGCGACGCCGATGCCCTTGTTGGCCGAGACAAGGATGTTGGGGAACGTGGTGGGCAGCAGGCGCGGCTCCTTCATGGCGCCGTCGTAGCTGTCAACGAAGTCGACCGGGTCCTTGTCGATATCCTTGAAGATCTCGGCGCTGATGGGGGAGAGCTTGGCCTCGGTATAACGCGAGGCGGCGTAGCTCAGGTCGCCCGAATAGTACTTGCCAAAGTTGCCCTTCGACTCCACAAAGGGGGCGAGCAGCGCCTCGTTGCCCGTCGCCAGGCGGACCATCGTCTCGTAGATCGCGGCGTCGCCGTGCGGGTTGAGCTTCATGGTCTGGCCCACGATGTTGGCACTCTTCTGGCGCTCGCCCTTGAGCAGACCCATCTTGTACATGGTGTAGAGCAGCTTGCGGTGCGAGGGCTTAAAGCCGTCGATCTCGGGGAATGCGCGCGAGACGTTGACGCTCATGGCGTAGGGCATGTAGTTGACCTCGAGCGTCTGCGTGATCGGCTGGTCGGTGACCTCGGAGTGCAGGCCGATAACGTTCTCGGCGTTGACCTGCTTTTTCTTTGGCTGGTTCTTCGTCTTCTTCTTTGCCACGATTTCCTCTTGAACTTCTTATGGGCCGTCGTTATCGATTTGCTGCTACTGCAGGTCCAGCTGGTCCAGGTATTCCTTGCCGTGCTCGGAGATATGGCGCTTGCGGCCCGCCTCGTCGTTGCCCAGCAACAGATTGAACATGGTCTCCATCTTGGTGACGTCCTCGGGCTCCACCTTGATCAGGCGACGCGTCTCGGGGTTCATGGTGGTGAGCCACATCATGTCCGGGTCGTTCTCACCAAGACCCTTGGAGCGGTTGATGGAGCACTTTTGGTCGCCAATCTCCTTGAGGATGCCGTTCTTCTCGAGCTCGGTGTAGGCAAAGTAGGTCTTCTCTTTGCAGTTGATCTCGTAGAGCGGCGACTCGGCGATATACACGTAACCTTCGTCGATAAGCGTGGGCACCAGGCGGTAAAGCATGGTGAGCACGAGCGTGCGGATGTGGTAACCGTCGACGTCGGCGTCCGTACAGATGATGACCTTGTTCCAGTTGAGGTTGTCCAGGTCAAAGGCACCAAGGTTTTTGATGCGCTTGTCCTTGATCTCCACGCCGCAGCCCAGCACGCGCATGAGGTCCATGATGATGTCGGACTTAAAGATGCGTGGATAGTCCTCTTTTAGGCAGTTGAGGATCTTGCCGCGGACGGGCATAACGCCCTGGAACTCGGCATCGCGCGAGGTGCGGATGGCGCCTGCTGCCGAGTCGCCCTCTACGATGTAGATCTCGCGACGGTTCTTGTCCTTGGAGCGGCAGTCGATGAACTTCTGCACGCGGTTGGCCATGTCGGTCTTCTGCTGTAGGTTGGTTTTGATGCTCTGACGCGTCTTCTCGGCGTTCTCGCGCGAGCGCTTGTTGATGAGCACCTGCTCCATGATCTTGTTGGCGGCGTCCTTGTTCTCGATCAAGTAGGTCGAGAGGCGCTCCTTAAAGAATGCCGTCATGGCCTGCTGGATAAAGCGGTTATTGATGGCCTTCTTGGTCTGGTTTTCGTAGGACGTCTGGGTGGAGAAACAGTTGGTCACCAGCACCAGGCAGTCCTGGACGTCTTGCCACTTAATACCGCTCTCGTTTTTGTTGTATTTGCCCTGTTGCTTAATGTAGGCATCGATGGCGCTGGTGAGGGCGCTGCGGGCAGCCTTCTCGGGCGAGCCGCCGTTCTCGAGCCGCGATGAGTTGTGGTAGTACTCCTGCATCATGAAGGTGCGCGAGAAGCACATGCACGCGGTGATCTTTACGTTATAGTCGGGCAAGTCCTCGCGGTCGCGACCGCGACGGTCGGCCTCGATAAAGAAGGGCTCGGTGAGATAGTCGGTGCCGACCTTCTCGAGCACGTAGTCCTCGATGCCCTTGGGATAGCAGAAGTCCTCTTCGGTAAATTCGCCATCATCGCCCTCGATGCGCAGGCGGAAGGTCACGTTGGCGTTGACCACGGCCTGGCGGCGCATGGTCTCGCGATACCACTCGTGGGGGATGCTGATCGAGGTAAAGACCTCAAGATCGGGGCGCCACTTGATGGTGGTACCGGTGCGGTCCTCGTCGCTGGGCTCAATCTCGAGTGCCTTCTTTTTGGCGCCGACGACCTTGCCCTTTTTAAAGTGCAGGGAGTACTTATTGCCGTCACGCCAAACCGTGACGTCCATGTACTCGGAAGCGTACTGGGTTGCGCAGGAGCCCAGGCCGTTGGTGCCGAGCGAGAAGTCGTAGTCGCCGCCCTGGTTGTTGTTGTACTTGCCGCCGGCGTAGAGCTCGCAGAAGACGAGCTCCCAGTTAAAGCGCTTCTCGGAGGGGTTCCAGTCGAGCGGGCAGCCACGGCCGTTATCCTCTACCTGAATGGAGCCATCGCGAAAGGCGGTAAGGGTGATAAGTTTGCCGTAGCCCTGGCGTGCCTCGTCAACGGCGTTGGACAGGATCTCGAAGGCAGCATGCGCGCAGCCGTCGAGTCCGTCCGAGCCAAAGATGACGGCGGGGCGCAGGCGTACGCGCTCCTCGTCCTTGAGCTGGCGGATACTGTCGTTACCATAGTTTGCGGTGTTTTTTGCCATACTCGCTCTCTCGGTGCTCCTTTGCTGCGTTTAAGTCATATAGATAGTCAAGGTAGCATAGCCCAGCCCACAGACGATTCCACCCAACACGAAATCCATCGAACAATCGTTCGAACTTAGGCTGAAAAGAGCTCACTCGCACAAAACCGAGTCGGTTTTGTCCGAGTAAGTTTGAAGACGGCCGAATGTGTCTTGCTGCGTTTGCGGTTGGATACGTTGTCGAAGACGTGTCGTGCGGATTGTTGGCGAAAAGACGCCGTGCCAAGCTCGAGGCAGAACTCGACTCCTCTGACGACATCTAATGCGTAATGGGCTGGCTCTGGGTATCCAGAACCAGCCCATTTGATGTTCGATGAGCCGAGTCGGCGTCTCTCACAAAAGTAACTAGGAGCTAGCGAGGCCTATCCGAATTGACCTCATTGGCGGTGTCGGTTTCGAGCGCCGTGCGGCGGGCGCTGTAGGCGATAAGGCCGGCGCCTGCCGCGGCGAGTGCTGCAGCGGCTGCCGTAAAGGGAGCGTTGACATCGCCCGTGCCCGCAAGCGCGCCCGCTTTTCCGGAGCGCTTGTCATTGCCGTGGTCCTTGCCACTGCCGGAGCCGCTTCCGCCGGAGCCGCCGCCCTCGTCAGTACCGCCGCCGCTCGAGCCGCCATCGCCGTCTGCTGTCATCGGGGCGTCGTGAAGTCCTGTCGTATCCGCGCCGCCGCATACGCCGACCTGAACTTCTGAGCGCTCGCATGCCGCGTCGGGCACATGAAGCTCGTGCAGTACGGCACCCAGCGCCGAGTTTGCGCCCGGTCGAATTTCCTCGAGCGTCACGGGATCGAGCGCCACCAGATCACGCGCCTTCGCATACAGCGTTACGCGTTTGCCCACTTCGTCGCTCCAACTCTCGGGGATGGCGAAGCTCATGCGGAACTGTGCCGTGCAACCCGGTGCCAGCACGGCGTTGCCGTTGTCGGCTACCAGCGGGTGCGTTGCAAAACGTGCGCCCAGCGTCTCGAGCGCGTACTTCACGTGTGCCATGTCGTTGGCCGAAGCGTCCTCGGCAAGCTCTGGATCGTAGATTGAAGCCATGCGTGCGTTCAGTCCGAATCCGATGGAAGCGCTGGAGAACGGCTGGCTGGAGCCCTCTCGGTACAGATCGATCGTGCCGGCGGTCAGCAAGGTGTTGCCGTCGTTTCGCACCGTGACCATGAAGGATTCGCCTGCTGCTCCGGGCACCACCGCGCCCGAGGTGGCGACCGCGCCTGTCGGCGTCGCGCATGCCACCAAGGGTACTTCGATGCCGTGCAGCTCTGCCTTGCTCTGCTCCGCGCTCACAATGTGCGTGGCGAGCGCGGAGAGCATGCCTCCCGACGTCAAAAAAGTCGTTATCTGATCGACGGGATGGTCCAGCTCGCACATCACGAACGGCTCCGTGAACAGATCGCCTGCCAAGGTGCTGGCGAAGATGCGGAAGTGCTTGCCCATCACTGCTACCGGGTTGCCTTCTTCGTCGTAGGTTTGTCCCACCTTGCCATCGGTGTTCTCTACATAGAGCACGCACCTGCCGTTGTTGCTTACGCTAAACGATGCCGGGCCACAGCCTGCGGCACCCACGGGCTGCGTTGCAAATGCCGATGCGCCTCGCGTCCAAGTAATATGCTGCAGTTGCTCGTTGATGGTTGCCAAAAAGCCCGAATGTTGTGGCCACGGCACCGCGTGGGGTACTGTGGCATCTGGTGGCATAACGCCCCAACCCGCGATGGACTGGCCGATCACGGCATACGATGCGCAGCCACAACCGTTTGCAGTTTCGTATGCAACGGGCACCACCATTTTGCCGTTGATATTCTCGGGTACGCCCAGCTCGATGCTCGATGGTGCTTGCGGAAAGCGGAGGACCTGACGGAACGTGAGGCTGTCGCCCGAAACGTCCGACCACAGGGTGAAGCACTCCAGCGCAACCTCTGCCTCATTGCCCAGCGCCTTTTCTGCGGTGGTTCCGCGGCGGTGGAGGTAAGCGCCCGACAGGCGCCCGTCGACCAGCGTCTTGCCCACCGTGATGCGTGGACACTGCAGACAATGGTGGCCATCCTCCTGAAGGCGGCCGCGCGAGATGCTGCGCCACGACGTATGAGACATCACGCGAACTCCGTCATTGCTTATGCGCAGGCGCACAACGGACAGTATGCCGGCTGTGCTTGCCGTATCGAAAAGGGTGTTGTCGCCGTCGGGGCGCTCGCCCGAGACCAGCAGCACGTAAGCGTCCTGGTTTTCTCTTCCGTCCGTATATTCCACTACGTCGAAGTCGTAATCGAATATGCCGTCGCGCTCCACGTCGCCCTCGCCAAAGCCAAGGGGGAAGTCCACGGGCATGGGGGCAGACCACGTGCCGTTTGCCTTTGTGTGCACCACTAGGCGCGAGCGGCCATTGTCGCCATAGCGCACCGAGGCGATACGGAACAGGCATTCTACGCCGGCGATCATTGCCAGCTTCATGTGAGCTTCGCTGAGCACGCCAGTAAACAGCACGTTGTCGCTCGAGGGCTTGATGCCGCCACGCTCGTCCTCCGATACACCAGCAGAATTGGCGTTGGGGTCCGCAACGGCGTCCTTCGCCTGCCCGATATGGGTGTACGCATATATCGGCGCGGCGTTTTCGTCGTTCTCTATCAGTGCATGGACGAAATGCTCGATCTGTCCCGTGTCGTCGCTTTCTGCATCCGCCTCGAGCTCAATGCGCGTGACCGCTTGATCCCAATCGCGCACGACAGGTGCGACATTCCTTGCGGTGGCCTTAACCTCGGCGCGTGCGAGCAGCTCGGCGTTGGTGACGATGGTGGCCGATGCGATAAATTGCGGCACGCCGCCCGCCTCGATGTTGCCGGGCGTGCCTAAGCGGGCATCCAACGTGTAAGGCGTATCTCCACCCAATGCGAGCTCAGAGCGCTGGAGCACATACTGGTCGCCATTGTTCACCGACATATTCCACGAATCGAGGAGTGTGGGCCACGACCCCGACCAAGCCTTGGTGGTCCACTTGAACATTACGAACTGGAGTATCACATCGACATCGACGTCTGCACCTACGCGCAGTCGCGGAAGCTGGTGTCCATCTGCCTTCTCGTACCCAATGAACAGCGTGAGGGATGCGGCGCCGCGCACGGCAGACGAAGCGACGCCTGCAACACCGGCGCCAAAGGTGACGGCAAGCCCGATCTGGATAGTGAATGAGCCCGACGTGTTGGAATAGTCGAGCGAAATGTTTTTAAAAAACGCGGCGCCGCTGCCGTGCGTGTGGGCACCCACGGCGAGCGCCAGCTTCGCCAACACCCAGGGGTTGACGTTTAGGAAAAACGGCACCGGTCCTAGGGTAAACTGCTCGGTCCAATTGAGGTCGGTTCTTACCTGGAAGAGGGCCTTAATATTGCCGTATGCGGGGTCGTTGTTGTTACCCCAGGTTTTGCCCACCCAATCGTAGGCGAGCGAGCCGTACAGCTGTGTGGCGATATCCATCGTGAACAGCGGCGTGCAATGGTGGCGAAGGAGCTTGGTGTTTCTTGGATCGGTGCCCGATCCGGCACTCATACTCTTGTACTGATTCCACTTCCCCTCCATCTCGTCGAGGTAGCGGTTTGCCTGCTTGGCGCCCGACTCGCGCGGCGATTTCTTCCAGTATTCCGGATCAGGGTTGCCCGAATCGTTCATATAGCTGGCTGGTTTGTATCCTCCGCCAAACAGCACGTATCCAGCAAACGAGAAATCGAAGAGGATTGGAAATGTGGGCATCCAACACGTGAACTTATTACCACCGATGCCGGGAAACGATGCGGGGAAATCAAACGGAGTGATCTCTTGGTCCATGGTGGTGGGAATGATGGTGGTCGAGCCTGATTCCGCCTTTGCGGCCGGCGCGGTGACAACGGCCATGGGGGAGGAGAGCGTGTAGGTTTTGCCCTGGTAGTCGAGGACAAAGCGCAGCTTGCATCCTTCTTCCAGAAGGCTCGATGCCACGTCGAGGAACTTGTCTTCGAGCGTGAACGTCGCCAGATTATCCGCGCCCGATGCGCTGGCCTTGACTTGGCCAATCTGCGTGACGGTTTCGGATGAGCTGCCCGCAGCGGGCATCACTTTATTGATATGCAACGTTGCCTGCCCGCCCTGCGGCAGATGGGCCTGCACGGTAAAAGCGTGCGTGTCGGGCTGATCGTTTGCTGCTTCGTCCGCTGGCAATGCCATGAACGTGGCTTCAGCGTACTGGATGTCCCATTCGTCGAATGTGAGCTGGCGGAAGTACGGCTCGCCGTCGGAAAGCGGACGCGTGGGTGCGGTTATGGCGGTGCCGCCCTGGATACGCGCAAGGGGAATCTCGACATCACGGTAGCCCGCCATGCTAATGGAGATGCCGCCGTTAAAGTCGTACGCGTCGAGAAGCGTTGCCTCGTCCACGTAGCCTTCCGAAAGAGGGGCGATCTCAAAGATGGCCGTGCCTTCTTCATCGGTAGTGGCGGTGAGCTGCTTGCCTGCGGCATAGCGCGATGTGAGCGTGACCTGGGCACCCGTGATGGGCGTATTCTTGTTGGCGACGTCGACCACGACCACACCAAACATGGTGCGCGAGAGAACGAGCACCCTGAAAGGGTCTTTTTCGTCGGCATAGGCTTCGGTGGGCGCGAACGGCAATATGAAGGCGTTTGCGCTTCCCGGCACGCGCGGCAACATAATGCTCGCCAGCGAGGACGCTCCGGCAACAAGTAACGAACGGCGATCAAGCATCTTTGGCTCCCATCCCGCAGGTATCGGTGGAAATAATCCAATTTTGCGAGAAGGCATCCTGTCACGGTAGTGCCGTCCGAGGGCCAAAATGTCCAATTTGAGCGAGTGAAGCGCCGGGGCTCCGGGGCGCACGTGCCGCGCTAGGCAGTCTGGCTGCTAACGCAGCATATGCGCGACCAGCTCAGTGCGCGTGCCGATGCCAAGCTTTGCATACACGTTGGACAGTCGATTTTTAACGGTACCTGGCGACACACCCATATGACGAGCGATTTCGGCGTTGGTCCATCCGCGGCAGGCGAGCATGGCCATGGTGAACTCTGTGGTCGTCAGGTCGTCAGCCACGTCCTCGCCCGAATCGGGGTTGTGGATGCGCCGCCAGCCGTAGCTGAATCGATACGTAATCTCGATGATGCGTGCGAAATCGTCAGGGTATTGCGATTTTAGGCATGCCTCGATGAGTCCCTGCAAAAGGCCGTGGTGTTCGCCGATGAGCTCGATAAGGCCGTCGGGACGCGCAATGTCCCAAGCGGCTCCGAAGTGTGCCTTTGCGGCGTCGACGTCTTTGAGACTCATACAGGCCATGGAAGCTGACAGGTACAGGAACAGCTCCGAGATGGGATAACTTCCCTGTTTCATGATCAGGGCGTTTTCCGCCATGCCCAGACTGCGGCCATATTCGCCGCGCAGGTACAGGGCATGCGCCATCACGTAGCTGGCGAACAGGCGCAGGCCTTCGGGCAGATGCGCCGCAAGCGGATAAAACTCTTCGGCGGAATACGGGGAAGGCAAGTGCAGCAGGACGCTCGCGGCCGAGGCGAACAGGATATGTGTGGCGTGGACGGCGGGCGACTCCTCGTCAGCCGGCGTATCGAGAATGCCAGCAAGGCACCGGCGGGCGTCGGCGATACGGTTGAGCGACAGGCTGGCGTATCCGCAGATAAAGCATGCGAAATAGCGCAGCGCGGGATCGGTGGCGTCAAGATAGGGGCGCGCCGTCTTGGCAGCGAGGGCGGCCTGTCCGCGAAAGTACAGCGCTTCTGCCGTGGCAATGGCGCGCGAATCGGGGTCGGAAATGCCTGCAACCGCAGCGTCAATCTGCCCCGGCACAAAGGCGGTGCACATCAACGGCATGGGAACGCATGGGTAGCCATCGCAGTCCATCTTCCATCTCCCAACAGCTGGCAACAATAGCAGCAATTGTACTCCTGTTGCTCGGGACCCCTTTCGTTTTACTGTTCGGTTAACGCTACGGATCGTTTTGGAAGGCTTGCGAGCATGGTGGTCCCGTTCTCGGAACTTGTTTCAACCTCTACCGTGCCACCGTGAAGCGCTGCAATCTCCCAAACGAGCGCTAGTCCGAGTCCTGCGCCGCCGTATGCCCTGCTGCGGGATTTATCCAGGCGAAAGAACGGCTGGAAGATGCTCTCACGGTACTGCTTGGGTATTCCCGGGCCCTGGTCCTCGACTCGCAGGAACACGTGGCTGTCGTTGTCGCAGATGGAGACGTTGACAGTCGAGCCGGGGTGGCTGTAACGGATGGCATTTTCGATCAGGTTAAACACCAGCCGATAGAGGAGCGTGTCGCTCCCGATTACTAAAGCGTCTCCAGCACAATTGAGGGCTATGCCCTTATTTTCGGCAAGCGGCGCAAGGTCGGTGAGGACCTCTTCGGACAAGGGGCCAAGTTCCACATCGTCCTCGCAAGGAACGCTGCGGAGCTCACTCATCTCGAGCAATACCTTGGCCATTCGAGACATGCGCTCGGTTTGTTCTTGTAGCAGGCCGAGCAGCTCGGCTGTTTCGGGTTGCAAACCGGAGTGCTCGGAGATGAATAGTTCAATCTGTGCTTGCATAAGGGCGAGCGGGGTGCGCAGCTCGTGTGCGGCGTTGCCGGTAAACTGACGCTGTGCAGAGAACCCTTCGCCAAGACGAGCGATCATGTCGTTGAAAGAGGCGCTGCATCGTTGTAGCTCGGTGGGCACATCTTCATTGAGTCTGATTTCGCTTAGGTTGTCAGGCTGCACGCGCTCAACCTGGGCTGCAAAAGCCCGTAGCGGTTTGAGCGCACGACCGCTCACAAAGTATGCCAGCGCGCCGCCAAGGAGTGTGACTCCAGCCGTGATGTACCAGGCTGTCGTGCCAAAAGACTCCTGTGCGTCGTTTACGACGATTGTGACCTTGTCATCGAGGGCCGTTTTCGTTGGGTCGAACACCTGGGGCGAATCCGCGCCGGCAGCGTTAAAGGCCGAGATGTCACTGCCGATGGCATCCATATAGCGCATACCCGTATAGCCGACCAGGCAGTTCGTCAGCACACACGCCGCACACGTCAGCAGCGCCGTCATGATCGTTATGCGCCATTGCAGCGAAAGCCTTTTCATTCGCTATCCTCCATAACGTAGCCCTCTCCAATCCGATTGCGAATCGGGTCGTATCCCAAAGCGCTGCGCAACTTTTTTCGGAGCGACGAGATATGAACGCGGGTTGCGTTGCTAAAGCTGTTCACGGTGCTATCCCAAACGTGCTCGATAAGCTCCTCTTGGCTTACCGGTCGCCCCTGATTAAGCATCAGGTATTCCAAGATTCCCGTTTCCTTGCGTGTAAGAGATAGAGCCTCACTGTCCACGGAAGCGATGCGCGCCTTGGTGTCAAAGCTGAGCTTTCCGCAGGTTAATACTATGTCGCTTTGTGCGAAGCGCCTGAGGGTAAGGCTGCGGATCCTTGCCGCAAGTTCGTCCAGATGAAACGGCTTGGTAAGGTAATCGTTGGCGCCGGCATCGAGTCCGTCGACTTTATCGGATACTTCGCCACGCGCGGACAGAATTAGCACCTTGGTCTCGCAGTCGGTTTTCCTAAGTTCCCTGAGCACGGTCATGCCATCGATACTGGGAAGGTTGAGGTCGAGTACCACGAGGTCAAAGACTTCGACGCCCAGCAGGTCGAGCGCCTCCTGTCCGTCGTGACGGCAGTCGACGCTGTACGCCAAGTTTCGCAAGCTGCGTGCGATCGCGTCGCACAGCGCTTGCTCGTCTTCGACGATCAAAATACGCATAACAGTCTCCTTGCACATTCCAAATCGCGCTTAACACGGATTTTATAGTCGATATGGTCCAATGGTCGCGTAACGAAAGGAGTGGTTGGGTTGTTCAAAGCGGTAAAACCCGTGGTACAGGTCGCTTTGTTGATCGTCGGAATTGCCATGGTGTGCTTTGGCGTTATGCGTGGCGAGGCGGATGCCGTGCTGGCCAAAGCGATTAGGCTGTGCTTGGAGTGTATCGGAATTGGATAAAAGAGAAAACACTGCGTCGCATGTTTTGGCCCGATTTCGCGGCGTCATTCAGGCGGCGGCGACGCTGGTCACCAATATTCACCTGCCAAACTTTGCCAAAGGAAGCATCTATCAAGGCGCGGGAAAAACAGTCTGCGTACCTGGACTTAATTGCTATTCGTGCCCCGCGGCATCGGGTGCGTGCCCCATCGGGTCGTTCCAGTCGGTGGTAGGTTCATCCAAGTTCAACTTTTCTTACTATGTTACCGGTACGCTCATTTTGCTCGGCGTGCTGCTGGGACGCTTTGTATGTGGCTTTCTGTGCCCGTTTGGCTGGCTGCAGGAGCTGCTTCATAAGATTCCCGGCAAAAAGTTCTCCACGAAAAAGCTCAAGCCGCTCACGTACATCAAGTACGTCGTGCTGCTGTTTGCCGTGGTAGTGCTGCCCGTCTTGATGGTTAACGACGTGGGCATGGGCGACCCATTCTTTTGCAAGTACATCTGTCCGCAGGGTGTGCTCGAGGGCGCCATTCCGCTGGCCATCGCCAATGCCGGCATTCGATCTGCGTTGGGACATCTCTTTACTTGGAAACTTGCCGTTCTCATTGCCGTGGTAGTGCTGAGCGTTTTGTTCTACCGCCCCTTCTGCAAATGGATTTGTCCACTCGGCGCATTCTATGCGCTCATGAATAGGGTGTCCTTGTTGGGGATTCAGGTTGACGCGTGCAAATGCGTCTCGTGCGGCAAGTGCTCAAAGGTTTGTCAGATGGACGTTGATGTGGTCCGCGCGCCCAATCATGCCGAATGTATCCGGTGCGGAAAGTGCATCGGGGCCTGTCCCGTCGATGCCATCAGCTATCGCTACGGCCTGGATGTGTCGGCGGAAAAGCTCCCCTTGACCGCCGATAAAAAGTAAACAAGCTTCGACAAAACGGAGGAATGACCATGAAGCTTTCTAAGATTGCGGCCCTGTTTATGGTGCCGGTATTGGCCTTGTGCCTTGTGGCATGTTCGGCGCCCGGTGGCAATGCGAGCGAATCTGCGAGCTCCGATCCTAAGATCGCAGAACTCACTGCGCAGAAGCCGACCAATGCCGACGAGGCCGCCGAGTTGTATGCAAAACTCATGCAGAAGGAGAACGATATCTTTTCGAGTGATAATGCGCTGTGGGAAAAGGTATTCAATGCGGCAAATAAAGACTCGGCAATGATTGAGGATGGCAGCAATTACGGCGATTTCCTGCTCAAGACCATCGATGGTGCCAAGGATGAGTTCACGGCGGATGAGCTTAAGACGCTCAAGGCCGGTGCACAGCAGATCAAGGAGATCGAGGACAAGCTCGAGAGCCTGGAGAAGGAGTTCCCCGGCTGTGGAAGCACGCCGAGTGCAGGCGAGAGCGTCGACGCTTCGACCGCTGGCATGACGGCTGGTGCCAATGCTTCGAGCGAGGCGACGAAGTTCCCCAGCTTTACGGGCAAGGACCTGGATGGCAACGACGTGAACAGCGACGAGCTGTTCTCTAAGAACAAGGTCACCGTCATGAACTTCTGGTTCACTACTTGCAAGCCGTGCGTGGGCGAGCTGGGCGATCTTGAGAAACTGAATCAGGAGCTTGCCAAGAAGGGCGGCCAGGTCGTGGGCGTCAATTCCTTTACGCTCGATGGCAACAAGGGCGAGATTGCAGATGCCAAGGACGTGCTGAGCAAGAAGGGCGTGACGTATAAGAACATCTGGTTCAAGTCGGATAGCGAGGCCGGTAAGTTCACGTCAAATTTGTTCTCGTTCCCGACAACGTATGTCATCGATCAGAATGGCAACATCGTAGGGGAGCCCATCGTGGGAGCCATCAGCTCCGCCGAGCAGCGCGCAGCACTCAACAAACTTATCGACCAGGCGATTGCGAATAGCGAGCAGTAGAAAACGCGTAAAGCATAGCGATGATCGTGCGCCGCTGTGCGAAGTAGTCCGCTACCTTTCAAGATAAGCTCCACCATATAGAGGTCCCGCTCGGGACCTCTTCTTTTGGGCGCCGTCCCGTTCGTTTTTTGATGCGGTTCCCTACATTCCTCACTGGCGCCGGCAAAAAATGGGGATAGAGTAGGACAAACGCGTCGAATACGAACGGCGGGGGAGAGCGGGCGAGTGCGCTCGCGTGGGAGAGGTTGCCGTCCATGCTGGAGCTCAAAGGAATTTGCAAAAGGTACTTTACGCAGTCGTTTACGCAGGTGGCGCTCGACAACGTAAGCCTGTCTTTTCGCGATAACGAGTTCGTGGCCATCCTGGGTCCCTCGGGTTCGGGTAAGACCACGATGCTCAACGTTATCGGCGGGCTCGACCACTTTGACTCGGGCGACCTGCTGATCGACGGTATTTCGACCAAGGATTTTCACGATCGCGATTGGGACGCCTATCGTAACAACCGCATCGGCTTTGTGTTCCAGAGCTATAACCTCATTCCGCATCAGACCATCTTGGAAAACGTTGAGCTGGCGCTTACGCTCACGGGTGTGGGCCATGCCGAGCGCCGCCAGCGTGCACGTAAGGCGCTCGAGGCAGTTGGTCTGGGCGAGCACGTGAACAAGCGCCCGAGCCAGCTTTCGGGTGGACAGATGCAGCGCGTGGCCATCGCCCGTGCTCTGATCAATGATCCCGAGATTGTGCTGGCCGACGAGCCGACCGGCGCTTTGGATTCAACGACGTCCGTACAGGTCATGGACCTGCTCAAGGACGTGGCGCGCGACCGCCTGGTCATCATGGTCACGCACAATCCCGAGCTGGCGTACCAGTACGCTACGCGCATCGTCAACCTGGCAGACGGCAAGATCACCGACGATTCCGACCCTTTCGATGTCGCCGACGCCACGCGCCGCGAGGCCAAGCCTACGCGCAAAACCTCGATGAGCTTTGTGACGGCGCTGGGGCTTTCTGCTCGAAACCTCATGACCAAGAAGGGCCGCACGGCCATGACTGCCTTTGCGGGCTCGATTGGCATTATCGGTATCGCGGCGATTCTGGCGCTGTCCAACGGCGTAAACGGCTACATCAAAAAGGTCGAGGAGGATACGCTCTCGAGCTACCCGCTCACCATTTCCAAACAGGATTACGACCTGTCATCCATGATGGGCGGGCAGGGGGCTGCGGACGACGATGCGTCCAACGGCGAGGATTTATCCGACGGCGGTGCCGACGGCAAGGCTCAGGGGACCGATAAGATTCCCGTGGTCACGGCCGTAAAGGATATGTTTGCGAGCGTTAAGTCCAATGACATGACGAGCTTTAAGGCATGGCTCGATGCCGGTGGCGATGGCATCGATAAAGAAGTCAATGCCATCCAGTACGGTTATGGCGTGACGCCGGTTGTCTATCGTGCGGGCAAGGGTGACGAGAAACCCGTTCGGCTTGTTCCCAACGCTATGACTGAGGCAATGAGCGGAGGCGCGAGCTCGGCGGCGACGGTGAGCATGGAATCCATGGGAACCTCGGTCTTTAACGAGATGATCGACGACCAGAGCCTGCTCGACAGCCAATACAATGTCGTGGCGGGGCATTGGCCTACGTCCGCTAACGAATCCGTAATGGTGCTTTCGAGCCGCGGCACGGTGGGCGACTATACGCTCTACAGCATCGGCGCGCTGGATATCAATGAGCTCAACGATCTGGTTAACAGCGCTATGACGGCTGACGGTGGGGTCGAAACGCCCGAGACCGGCGCCGATTTTACCTACGACGATGCGCTGTCCACGACGTTTAAGGTGTTGTCGCCGGCCGATGCCTATCGCAAAAACGAAGAGACCGGCATGTGGACCGACATGTCTGGCGACGCCGACTTTATGGCCGCCAAGGTTGCCGATGGTATTGACGTGCGCATTGTGGGCGTGGTACGACCTAACGAGACAGCCAATGCGAGCGCGTTGTCTCCGGGTATTGTCTATACGCATGCGCTGACCCGCCAGCTTATGGAGCGCGCCGCCGATTCGCAGATTGTGCAAGAGCAGCTTGCCCACCCCGAGACGGATGTCTTTACGGGCAAAACCTTCGACGAACTGCAAGGCGAGGCCAAGCAAGGCGTGGATCTGGGCAGCATGTTCAGCGTGGACGAGGCGGCGCTGAAGAGTGCGTTCTCGTTTGATACGTCTGTGCTCTCAGGTGCGGCGGGCGGTATGGACCTGTCGGGTCTTGACTTGTCCGGGCTGGACATTGACCTTTCGGACGTTGGCAAGGATATCGACTTCAGCGACATCATGGCAAAAGCACCGGCCCCAGATTTCTCGGGCATCTTTGACGGTCTGGAGCTCACGCCCGAGCAAATGCAGCAGGTGGGAACGCTTGCCAACCAGCTGTTTGAGGGCTTTCTGCAATCTGATCAGTTTAGGGCGCTGTCACCCGATGATCTTAAGGACGCGTCAAAGCTTGCTGCCGCATTCTCGGCGTATCTTGAGAGTGATACGGCGGCCCAGCAAATCCTAGTCCAGCTCAAAGCGCTCGGCGGCGATGCCCTGGCCGAGCGCCTGCAGCAGGCGATGACCGACTATGTGCAAAAGCAGCTGGCTCCGTATCTGCAACAGGCTATGGACCAGGTGATGAAGGCAATCAGCGAGCAGATAGCGTCGACGGTATCGTCCCAGCTCAAGGCGGGCGCAGCGGGGCTTATGGACCAGATGGCGACGCAGATGTCGTCGAGTTTTGCCAACCTGGCGAGCGCTATGCGTGTGGATGCGAGCGCCTTTGCTCGTGCCATCCATTTCAACATGGACGCCGAGGACCTGAGTTCGCTCATGATGAGCTATGCCAAGGCGTCGAAGCTCACCTACGACAACAATCTGACCACGTTGGGCTATGCGGATGAGGCCGACCCCATCTCGGTTAAGATTTTCCCGCGTGACTTTGAGGCCAAGGAGCGAGTACTCGACCATATCGATGCGTACAACAAGCAGGTCAAAGCCGCCGGCCACGATGAGCAGGCAATCTCGTACACCGACTACATGGGTATCATCATGGGCTCGGTGACCGACATCGTGAACACCATCAGCTTGGTGCTCATCGCGTTCGTGAGCATCAGCCTGGTCGTGAGCTCCATCATGATCGGCATCATCACGTACATCAGCGTGCTGGAGCGCAAAAAGGAGATTGGCATCCTGCGCGCAATCGGCGCGTCAAAGCGCAACGTGGCAAACGTGTTCAACGCCGAGACCTTTATCGAAGGTCTCATTGCCGGCGTCTTTGCTATTGTCGTCGTGGTACTCGTGAGCTTTCCGGTTAACGCCTGGGCGCTTGCGGCCAAGCAGGTACCCAATCTGATGAGCCTGCCCGTGCAGGATGCGCTGGTGCTCATTGCAATTTCGGTACTGCTGACGGTCGTTGCCGGCCTGCTGCCGGCCCGCAGCGCATCCAAGAAGGACCCTGTCGAAGCCCTGCGCTCCGAATAATGTGACAAAGGGACAGTTCCTTTGTCACATTGAGCGGCTTGTGAATTCGAGGTCTAATACTTTTCCGACAAGTGAACGAGTCAAAATGGACCCCCGAAGTATCGACACTTTTGAGATGCAATTTCCTGCGGTTTTGATTGTTAAATCCTACGGTTTTGGCGTCAGAAAATGTCGATGTTTCGGGGGTCCAAAAACGGTCGTTCACTTCTCGGAAAAGTATTAGACCTCGATTTTGCAAGGGCCCAATTACCGTTCGGCACGTTAAGAACTCCCTTTCCCCGCTTAATGCTTGACGGAGAGTCCCCTGGTTTATATACCTATCGGTAGGCATATAGGATGTAATGCCGATAGAAATGGAGTGACCATGGCTCTCACCGCACCAGCCGAAAAAGACCGTCCTCGCGAGAGCAGCGTATTTGCTTGGATTGTCGTTATTGCGCTCGGCTTAATGTCCGCCGGAACGACTGGCACATATAGCATTATTGCCGGCTCATTCGTTGCTCCAGTATGTGAAGACCTGGGCTTTGAGTACACCTCTTTCTCTTTCTATTTCACTGCGATTCTTCTTGGCCTTGCACTTGGACTTCCACTTTTGAGTCGCTTCATTCCAAAAGTAATAGGCAAACCGTGGCATATTTGCGTTGAACTTGTCCTTATTGCCGCCGGCGCCGCAATGGCGTTCTACACCGAAGTCTGGATGTTCATCGTCTCCGCTGCGGTGATCGGCATCTGCTTTTCGTTCACAACGGGCGTCTGCATGTCCGATGTTATTGACCAATGGTTCAGTAAATCGTCCGGTCTTGCCATCGGCCTTGCTTGGGGCGTTAATTCTCTCTGTACGCTGTTGTTGAGCCCTGTCATTACGCTGGTCATCGAGCAACAAGGCTGGCGTACGGGATACATCGTACTTGCGGCCGTTTCTGCAGCTATGATTTTACCTGCGAGTGCATTTATCATTCGCCTTAAACCCTCTGATCGCAACATGCTTCCGTACGGAGAGACCACCTCTGAAACCCATGAGAGCCACAGCGTCGATGAGCGGGAAGATACCCTCTCGGGCATGGCACTCCGTGATGCCACGAAAACGCCGTCTTTTATTCTCTGTGTCCTCCTGCTTTGCGTGGCGCAGCTCACCTGCTGCATGAACCAGTTGTTTCCAACCTATGCAAGCGAGGTCGGTTTCAATCCCATCGTAGGAAGCTTAATGGTCTCGGCAGCTTCGTTCTCCGACATCTTCCTAAATCCCTTCGTAGGCAAAACATGTGACAAGCTCGGCGCTATTAAAGCAACGGTCGCGTGGACAGGTGTCAGCATTTTTTCATTCCTACTTCTCATCATTGGCGGAAGCAATGAGACCGTTTCCATCATTGCAGCTGGCGTAAACGATGTCATGTTCGCCATTGTTGGAACCGCAATGCCGATGCTTCTCCTCTCGCTCTTTGGATCACGCGATTTTGGAAGGATCTATTCAATCGTTTGCTCAGCGGGCTATGTCGTCGGTGCTTTTGGAATGCCGGTCATGATGAAGGTTTACGGCATGGCAGGGTCATTCCAGGGAGTATTTATCTTCTGCATTGCCTGCAACCTTATGATTGCTGCGTTTGCTATCGTTTCCGGCTTTCTCAGTAAGGCTGCTGAAAAGTAATAAGCGCCGATTGCATCGGCATAGATTGCCATGCAACAGGGGTCGACTCCAAGCCAGACTGGAGTCAACCCCTGTTTTCGTTTTAAAGGTTGCCCGCAGGCACCATGGGTGCCAACATGCGCTTCAGCTTGGCTGGCCTATTTGAACATAAGCTCGACTATTCCCGCCCAAACCGCTTTTTCATCAATATCCTCACCTTGAGCGACCGTATTGCTCGCTCCCTCCAGAACGGTATAAAGAATTTGTACGTAGAGCATCACGTCGGCACTATCGGAAAACGCGCCAATCTCTGCACCATGAAGAAGGATGTCTTTAAGCGCATCCATGGTTCGTTTGGTTGCCGTCGCTTGACGTTCCTGAACTGCAGGAATTCGATTTGCTTGAACGCTAACCTCGGCCAGCACGCGCCGGCGCTTTTCATCGCTTCGATAACCACCTATAACTGAATTGCCGAGCTCGATAAGCGCGGCCTTGAACCCGTCCCTATCGACTATTAGCGAGTAGTCGCGCTGATAGTCGATGGTCGGAAACATGCTGTCCAAGAGCGTAGTGAAAATCTCCTCTTTAGAGGGAAAGTAGTAGTACACCGACGGCTTGGATATACCGACAAAGTCGCAAATCTTTCCGATAGACGCTTTGTCATAACCGACTTCTGCCACAAGATCGTACATTGCGTCCAATATTTTTTTTCTTGTGCTCACGCTGCATTTCTCCATTGCAAATCATTTCCGCACTACCAACATTATTAAGGATGGCAACGGAACATCAATTCGTGTCCAAACATGACCACTATATACGGTGAACGGTATGTATCAGTAGGCGAGCGGAAATTATTCAAAACTATCTACCGAACGGTAGGTATAGTAGTACTATAGCAGGTGAAACCCCGCTATTGTCGCGGCCGGACAGCATCGCGGGAAACCCGACGGAAGGACCAACCATGTACGAGAACTATCGTATGCCGGGCGAGTTCGAGAAGCGCTCCAACGTCTATGTGACATGGCTTCCCGATTACATCCGTGCAGAGGGTTACGATAACCGCCAGCCCTGCGTTGACGTGATCAAGGCTCTGCTCGAGTATGGCGACGTTACGGTCAACCTCAATTGCGGCACCCCCGGCTCCTATGAGGAGGCTTGCTCGCGCCTGAAGGAGGAGGGGGTTGATCTCGATCGCATCGAGATCACGCAGTTCGAAGACTCCAACTTCTATGTCCGCGACAACGGTCCCAGCATCATGGTCGACGACAAGGGCCATTCTTATATGGTCAACCCTGCTTGGACTTATTACGGCGTGTGGGACAAGAACTCCCCGGAGTGCCAGTCCGCACGTAAGGCAGCCGTTCACATGGCGGTTGCGCTCGGTTGCTTCGATATCGTCAATTCCGAAATGGTTTCGGAGGGCGGCGACCGCGAGTTTGACGGTCACGGCACTCTGATCGCCATCGAGGACACGGAATGCCGCAAGCGTAACCCCGAGTTCACGAAAGAGGAAGTTGAGGCCGAGTATAAGCGCATCTACAACCTCAACAAGGTTATCTGGCTTCCGCAGCCTATGCTCGAGGACGACGACTATCGACTGGGCATCCTCGACGAGAAGGAAGACGGAACTCCCGTCTTTGGCATGAGCTTTGCGGCTCACATTGATGAGATGTGTCGCTTTATCACTCCGAACAAGATTCTTCTTGCCGAGGTGTCCGATGAAGAGGCAGCTTCGAGCAAGGCTGGCGCAGAGTCTCGTCGCCGCATTGAGGCGGCCTACGAGATCCTGAGCAACGAAACGGACTGGGAGGGCAAGCCCTTCGAGATCGTTCGTATGCCCACCGCCGAGCCGATTGAAGTCGTTATCGCCCCTGGCGATGAGGATTACGAGCTCTATAAGGGCTTCATCGACGAAATGGGCGGCAAGTTTATGGATGGCACTCCCTGGCCCGAGGGTCCTGTTCACTTCTACGCAGCAGCGAGCTACTGCAACTTCCTCATCTGCAATGGCGTCGTTCTTGGTCAGCGTTATTACCACGAGGGCATGAACGAAGTCGTGAAGGAGAAGGACGAGCAGGCCAAAGCCGTTCTTGAGAGCTGCTTCCCCGATCGCAAAGTCATCATGATTGACTCTCTCGCGCTTAACCTGTCCGGCGGCGGCGTGCACTGCTGGACCAAGGACGTGGCAGCCAGCTGCTAGCGAGCCTTTGAGCCTGCACTGTCTGATTTAGGCGCCACACTTACTGCTCCCCGAGGGATATCCGTGTTTCCCTCGGGGACACATTCGACATTCATCTATTACTAAATGGAAAGGAAATAGGCATGAACAACAGCCTCCGCGGTCGCGACTACATCAACATCCATGATCTCTCCTCCGAGGATTTCCGCTATCTCATTGATCTTGCCTGGAACCTTAAGGCTCAGAAGAAGTCTGGTGTCGACCAGCGCTACTTCCCCGGTAAAAACGTCCTCGCCAACTTTGAGTGGGGTTCGACCCGTACTCGTTGCGCATTCGAGACCTCCTGCAATGATTTGGGCATGGGCTTCACTTATCTGACCAACTCCCACATGGGTGACTGCGAGACCGTCAAGGATGCCATGCGCGTCTTTAACGGCATGTACGATCTCATCGTCTACCGCGCACAGAAGGACGAGCAGTTCCTCTATGACGTCGCCGACCTGGTTGACATCCCGGTCATCAATGCCCTTACTCTCGGCGATCACCCGACTCAGATGCTCGCTGACGCTCTTACGATGGAAGAGCAATGGGGCGGTCTGCGTACGAGCCGCGGCAAGAAGATGGCTTTCGTTGGCAACTGCGCCGGCGCCCCGGTGTGGTATGGTCGTCTGTGCGCTATGCTCGACATGGACTTCCTTGCCATCGGCCCCGACGACCTCCGTCATCAGATGTGCAAGGAAATGATCGAAGAGGTGGAGGCCTGCTACGCCAAGTACGCTCCCAATAGGACCTTTACCATCACCTCTGACCTCGATGCCCTGGATGGCGTTGACGTTATCGTTACCGAGGAGTGGCGCTACATCAACCCCGAGTGCGGCGAAGAGGTTCTGGATCCCGACGACTACAACTCCTGGCTGGGCGATGCCGAGTCTTTGTACCCCTATCGCGTCACCAGCGAGCTGTGCAAGCGCACCAACAATCCCGACATCTTCTGCATGCATGAGCTTCCCTCTGTCCATAACGCAGATCACCGTGTTGGCAAAATGCTCCTCGACCAGTGCAAGAACGACCTTCATCGCGAGATCATCACCGAGGGCTTCGAGATTGCCGACGAGTGCTTTGAGGCCAACGCTTCGGTCATCTTCCGTGAGGCAGAGAACCGTCAGCACACCATCAAGGCCGTTATGTGTGCCCTTCTGGGTCTCTAGGAGCTGTATCAATGGAAAATGCAAAGTTAAAGAGCAGCAAGGTCTACGCATGGGTTCTCGTAATCGCGCTTGGCCTCATGTCTGCTGGTACGACCGGATCCTATAGCGTAATCGCCGGCTCCTTCGTCGCGCCCGTGTGCGAGGAGTTCGGGTTTGACTATTCAATCTTCTCGTATTACTTCACCGCGACGCTCATCGGTCTTGCGGCGGCGCTTCCGTTTGTCGGAAAACTTATCCCCAAGGTTGTTGGCAAGGTTTGGCTCCCCGTCGTCGAGCTTATTCTGCTCGCCGCCGGCGCAGGCATGGCCTTCTACACCGAAGTTTGGATGTTCATCGCCGCTGGCGCCCTGATTGGCATTTGCTTCGCCTTCACCACCGGCGTCGCCATGTCCGACGTTATTGACCAGTGGTTCAAAAAATCTGGTGGCCTGGCAATTGGTCTCGCTTGGGCAGTGAACTCGATTTACATGCTCATCATGAGCCCCGTCATCACCTCTGTCATCGAGGCCGTTGGCTGGAGGACTGGTTATCTGGTGCTCGCTGGCGTCTCCGCCGTGCTCATTCTCCCCGCTTCCGTCCTGATTATCCGCTATAAGCCTCAGGACAAGGGCATGCTGCCCTATGGCTACGTCGAGGGCGAGCCGGACGCCGAGACCGAGGAGACGACCGAGGATAGCACGCGTGGCGTTAGCTATGCGCGCGCCATTAAGTCGCCTGCCTTCTTCTTCTGCATCGGCTTCCTCTGCCTCGTTCAGCTCACTTGCTGCATGAACCAGCTCTTCCCGACGTATGCTTCCGAGGTTGGTTTTAGCCCCATGGTGGGCGGCTTCATGGTATCCGCTGCATCGCTCTTCGATCTGTTCCTCAATCCGATCGTCGGCACCACTTGCGATAAGTTTGGCAGCACGAAGGCTATTCTGGGCTGGCTCGCTGTCTCCATCCTCTCCTTTGTCATGCTCATGATGAGCAGCGGCAACTCGACGCTCAGCATTCTCGCAGCAGGCGTGAACGACGTAATGTACGTCATCGCTGGCACTGCCCTGACCGTTTTGGTTATGGATGTCTTTGGCTCCCGCGATTTCGGTCGCATCTTCGCGCTGATCTGCTCCGTGGGCTATATCGTCGGCGCCTTTGGCATGCCCGTTATGATGAAGGTCTATGAGCTTGTCGGCTCCTTCCAGGGCGTCTTCATCTTCTGCATCGCATGCAACGTTATTATCGGCCTGTTCTTGCTGCTGGCAAAAAAGACTGGTAAGAACCTCTCCTGGGACGAATAGTTCGATTCGTCTTAGACATACGCTGTAGGGCTTAACCTACAGCCGCTTTGGGGCATCGACTAACATCGGTGCCCTTTTTCATCGAATGTGACAAAGGGGCAGCCACTTTGTCACATTGAGTGGCATGTAAATCGGGGTCTAATACTTTTCCGAGAAGTGAACGAGTCAAAATGGACCCCCGAAGCGTCGACACTTTTGAGATGCAATTTCCTGCGGTTTTGATTGTTAAATCCTACGGTTTTGGCGTCAGAAAATGTCGATGCTTCGGGGGTCCAAAAACGGTCGTTCACTTCTCGGAAAAGTATTAGACCTCGAGATAGAGACGGCGTTTGCGAGCAGAAATCAGAACGTACGCTTCTAGCTCTTCTTTGCAGAGAGCATGAGCCTAATTTCCGGATGGGTGTATTCGTCAAACTCTTCTTTGGGCTCGGTGTCAAAGGCGTAGTATGACCTAATGGATTCGCCCTCCGTCTTGATACTGATTTCTTCATATAGGGAGCCGGCTAAAAATGCCTGCTTAAATTCATCCGACAGGCTGCATGGCGTGAGGAGGCTCGGTGCGGCAACGGAAACGTCCAGCCCATTGAGCGGGGCACAGAGCGTCGCGATATCCTGCTCGGCGCGGGCGAGGTTGTCTGCAAGGCTTGCCCCGGGGTCGATCTGACTGACGTAATCGACGTCCGTGAGCGTGCCGTCTACATCAAAAGAAAGGTAGACATAGGCTGCTTGAGCGCCGAGGTCATTATCGCGTAGATAGCCGATAATGCGGTAGCCGTAGTCGTGATACGACTCGTATGGGTCGTCTGCCGCGACGCGTTCGCACGCGGGCTCCAAGGCATCTTGCGCGATGGCGAGCTGCTCGGCGGCTGCAGCTTTTCTTGCCTGAAGCTCGTTATTTCCCTGGACAAACTGCGGGATGTAGACGCCAAGCAGCACAATGGCGGGCAACACCGCGAGAGCTATGATCTGCTTCTTGACGCTTGGAATCGTCACACCGTATGCGTTTGCCATGGCCTCGGCATTGCTCGCGGTTTCGGCCAGCACGTCTGCCGCCGTGGCGACTGCCCCCACGGCGCCGACGACCTCGGCGGCACCGCCCAGGTTGCGCGCGAGATCGTTATCGCTGTTCTTGAGCAGGCGGCCGGCAGCTTGCGTGGCAAGCACGCCGGCGACCTCCGCGGAGCGGTCCTTGTTGGTTTGGGCTACCGCAAGTCTGCTCTGCAGCTCCTTCCACTGTTTGCCCTGCATTCCAAAGCGCGGCGCAAGAGCGCAATAGCAAAAGATGGCGAGTTCGATTGCCGTGAGTGCAATGGCGGTATATATGCCCGCGGGTTGGAATTCCTTTTGGTGGAACGCGATATCGTTGATCATTTGGAGCGGCAACATCAACAGGCATGCTGCGAACGACATGACGAGTGCGGTCGCTGCGATCTTGGGGTACGTGCAGTACCGCTGGATGCGTTTCTTTTCTTGTTCGGTGAGCAGCTGCATGGGGCCTCGACTCTCATCGTTTTTCGGGGGCGATGCGCACACACTCTTGAGTATAGATGAGTGGAGGGTGTCTGTTGTTCAAACGTAGTGGTCAACAACGCATTGCTGGTGATCGCTTGATCGTGGGCACCATCTTTTAGAGTATGAAGCCGCTACCAAGGGAAAAGTGGCGAGCGAGGGAGCCGCTGTGAAGCGGCCCCATTTGCTGCTTGTGGGCACCAGTAAATCGGAGGTGAATGGTTTTCCCATCGATTTGTCGATTTTGCCGCGTTAGAGGTATCTTGCTGCGAACTTCTTGAGTTCGGTGTCGCTTGCGTTGTTGAGAATACCGCCGTCGACAATTTTTGCACCCAGAGCGCTTGCCCTAAGGGTCGACGCCGTCTTGCCCATTCCGCTCCCGCCCGAGGTGGCAAACAGGACGATTGTTTTGCCTGTCAGGTCGTAAGACTCGAGGAACGTGTTGACAATCGCCGGCGCCACGTACCACCAGATGGGAAATCCCAAAAAAATGACGTCGTAGTCTTCGATGTGCTCGACTCTGGAGGTTATGGCAGGACGGCAGGAGGGGTCGGCTGCCTCGAGTGTGCTGCGGCTCTGTTTGTCACGCCAGTCAAGGTCGGCGCTTGTGTATGGATTGGCGGGCACAATGGCGAACAGGTCGCTGTCCGCTACACGAGCCAGGCGACATGCAACGTCCTTCGTGGTTCCCGTTGCGCTGAAATATGCCACAAGTGTCTTAGCCAATGGAGTTCCTTTCGTTACTGCGGTTTGTCCTGCATTCGGTTGAGGCGTTGCGTAGCCGGTAGATGAGATAGTCAAGGCGCTCGAGTTTCTGCTGTCCCGAGTGGATATCGTCGAGCAATTCGCGACGATACCGTTTTAGTAGACAAATACGCGCGCAGTCGCTGGCGGCCGAGCTGTACAGCTCGATGAGATCTTCGCTGCAGCCGGCGTCGTGTAGGCCGTCGATGATGCTGTCGTCCATGTCGTCACTTTGCGATTTTGACTTTGGTAGTGCCGGCAAGCGGCTTTTCGCCGGGACGGGCCTTGGGACCAACGAGCGCGTGCGGTTGATAAAGCTCCTCGAGGAAGTCGATCTCGGCGGGGGAGAGCGTTATGTCGAGCGCAGCTACGGCGTCGTCGACTCGCTCGGGCTTGGAACAACCCACGATGGGCGCCTCGACCCCACGCGCCCAGTGCCACGCCAGCGCAATCTGCGCCATCGACACGTCATGATCGGCGGCGACCTTGGCCACGCGCTTAACGACGGGCATGTCGATGGCGCGGTCATGGTCATACTTGTTGGCCATGGTCGTGTCGGTGGTGCCACGTGTGCTCAAGCTTTCCCACGTGGGGCGGCAGAGGTGTCCCGATGCCAGGGGGCTGTATGGCGTAAGGGCCATGTCAAACTGGCGGCACACTGGAATCATCTCCCGCTCGTCCTCTCGGTACAGCAGGTTGTAGTGGCACTGCATGCTCGTAAAGGGCGTCCATCCATGGTCGCGTGCGACGATCTGCAGGTTGTGCAGCTGATAGGCATACATGGCGCTGGCGCCGAGCGCGCGAACCTTGCCCTCGCGCACCAAGTCGTTGAGCGCCTCCATGGTCTCTTCCATGGGGACGTCGTAATCGAAGCGGTGAATGATGTAGAGGTCTAGGTAATCGGTGCCCAAGCGCTTGAGCGAGCCTTCGATCTCGCGTTTGATGGCGTCGGCGGAAAGGCCGCCTTCGTTGAAGTGAACCTTGCTGGCCAGCACGACTCTCTCGCGAGCGATGCCCAGATTGCGCAGGGCGGCGCCTATGTACTCTTCGCTCGTGCCAAAGCTGTAGCAGTTCGCGGTATCGATAAAGTTGATTCCGGTGTCGAGCGCGCGTTTGATGACGGCGCGTGTGTCGTCGGGTCCGATGGTCCACTGATGAAAGTCGGGGCTGGGCTCGCCAAAGCTCATGCCTCCTAGGCAGAGTTTAGAGACTTTGATGCCGGAACGTCCGAGAGTTGTGTACTGCACGATGCTCCTATTTCTGGTTCTCAACGTCGGGCTTCCAAGCGGCATATTGCGCAAGCTTCTCGGGCGTGCGCTCATAGAAGCGTTTCCCGCGATCGAGGGTTGCCATGGCGGTCATGTCGCTATCTGTGAGCTCGAAGTCGAAGACATCGATGTTGTCGGCGATGTGCGTCGGATTCTTGGAGCCTGGAATGACGATATTTCCCTCTTGGATATGCCAGCGCATAATGATTTGAGCAGGCGTTTTGCCATACTTGACAGCGAG
>UQWG01000019.1 GCA_900544645.1 uncultured Collinsella sp. | reverse complement strand
CCATACCGGCAAGCAACGCGACAATCGCAACAAGCAGAATAGTGATTGCAGACATGTATCGGACCCTCCTTTACTATGCTTGAGCGGCCAGTTCGGCCTTAGCTTTCTTCAACATGGCGTCGAGATCCTCGGAGGAATCCGAAGGAACCTTGCGGACCTCGAACTTGACGCCCTTGGCCTTGAGGGCCTCGAGAGTCTTGACGTCGTCATCGCCCATAGCGACGGCGTTGGTGACGACGACCTTGCCCTTGGAGTGAGCCATGGAACCGATGTTGACTTCCTTGATGTCGACGCCGGCCTCGATGGCCTTGAGCAGATCCTGCGGATTCTCAAAGAGCAGCATGGCCTTGGTGTCACCAAAGCGCGTGTCCTTGACGACCTCGGCCATCTTCTTGATGGGCACGACGTTGGCATGGACTCCCGGAGGGGCAGCCTGCTCGATCATGGTCTTGCGGAGCTCGTCGTGAGCAACGCCGTCGGAAACCACGATGATGCGGTTGGGGTTGATCTGCTTGGTCCACGTGGTGGCCACCTGACCATGAAGCAGACGGGTGTCGATACGGACGTGGGCGATCTTGATGTGCCCATCGCCAATGACCGTTCCCGGAGGGATGGCGCCTGCAGGAGCAGCGGCGGCCGCAGCCGGCTTCTTCTCCTCGGGCTCCAGAGACTCGGGCTTGACGCGCACGCCAGCCTTAGCCTCAGTCACGAGATGTTTTGCGATCGCATGTGCAGTGTTCTTTGCGTCAAAGCGCTGCGAATATGCCTCGATGAGCATAGGCAGGTTGACACCGGTGACGATAGCCCAGGAATCGTGGCCCTCGATGAGCCCGCTGATCTGGTTGAACGGCGTGCCGCCCCACAGATCAACGAGGAAGAGCACCTGCTCCTGGTCTTCGAAGGAAGCGATTGCTTCCTCGACCTTGGCACGGAAGTCGTCGGGGCCCATACTCGGCTCGAGCGAGACCACGGCAACAGACGGCTGATCGCCAAAGACCATCGAGCCCGTCTGCTTGATTCCAGCTGCCAAGTCCCCGTGGCTAGCAAGAACAATACTTACCATCACATAACCTCCTTTTTGTCTACGTATTTCCTACACGACATGAAAGGAGTATACCTGTTTCGATTGTGGAATTATAGCTGAATTCGCAAAAGGTTGGATTATTTGTTTAAACGTCTATGTTTGTTACAAATTGATTACGTTGCTGGCTTATAGCTCATTGCCTGCTAAAACGTGATTTGCTGATTGTTTTCAAAGACATATAAAGGTGCACCGTTCGTTAAGACCGCTTTTAGGTGAATCCCAATGCGTCTGCGCGCCACCATTTTGTTTAAACAGACATGACTTGACTAACCGAAGCAAATATGTTTAGAACTCTAGCCCATGTAGACATTAGATGTTAGGCGATGTGGAGAGGGTTGGCGGCGTCGACGGCATCGGGGGCGTCGGAGAGGCCGTCAGGAGCAGCGTCTGCCGGATCCTCGTCGGGGGTCTCGATCTGTTTGATCATGACCTCCTGGCCCTGCAGCAGGTATGTTTCACCGCTGCCGCAATGGGGGCAAGTCTTGCCGTGCTCGACCGTCGCGTAGTCGCGGCCGCACGCCTCGCAATGCGTCACGGCCTCGACAGGCTCCACGATAAGCTCCGCGCCCTGCGTGATAGGCTTTTTATCCGCCGCCCAGCGCCAAGCGTCGAGCAGCAAGTCGGGAACGACGCCCGAGACCTCGCCCAGCAGCAGCGTGACGCTCGAAACGCGACGCACGCCATGAGCGCGCGCCACATTCTCAACATCGCGAATGATGTGATAGACGATTCCGAGCTCGTGCACTTTTAATTCCTTCCGCCGTTCTACCGAACGGCGGTCGGCTTGACGCTGCGCGAGCCCCAGACGGGCGATCTGCCTTTCAATCGTCGGGCATGGGCAAAAGCCCTATGCCCTCCTCTTTCAAGGCACCTCGCCACGCCTGGGACTCGCTCGCTGTCCAACCGCTCTCTGCGCCGTTCTCCTGCTTGTTGCGTTTCTTACTTCTTCCCGAATTTGATCTTGATGGCGCGCTTGAGCGCGTACTTGCCGAGGCTTGGGAGCTTTTGCTCGTATTTGACCATCGTGGAGCACTCGGGACGGTCGCGATCCAGATGGATGGCGTCGAACGCGCACTTGGTGGTGCACAGGCCGCAGCCGATGCACTTGTTGGGGTCGACGATCGAGGCGCCGCAGCCCAGGCAGCGGGCGGTCTCGGCGCGCACCTGCTCCTCGGTAAAGGTCTCAACATACTCGCTAAACGGCGCAGCCTTCTCGCGTTCGCGGTCCACATGCGCAACCTCGCGGCTCGCGTTGTCGTAGCTCTCGAGCACAACGTCGTCGCGGTCGAGCGCGGTGTAGCGGCGCTGATTGCGGCCGATGGTGAGCGTGGATCCCGGCTGCACAAAGCGATGGATGGACACGGCGGCCTCGTGGCCGGCGGCGATAGCGTCGATGGCAAAGCTGGGGCCGGTGTAGACGTCGCCGCCCACAAAGATGTCTGGCTCGGCGGTCTGGTAGGTCTGGGGATCGGCAAGGGCACCCTGGCCGCGGCCGAGCTCCACCTTGGAGCCAGCCAGCAGGTCGCCCCACACAATGGACTGGCCAATCGACATGACGACACGGTCGGCATCGACACGGCGCAGATCGTTCTCGTCGTACTCGGGCGCAAAACGGCCCTCGTCGTCAAAGACACGCGTGCAGCGCTTGAAGGTGATGCCGCACACACGACCGGCCTCGTCCAGGTGAATTTCCTTGGGGCCCCAGCCGCAGCTGATGTGCGCGCCGTCCTCAACGGCCTCGCGACGCTCCTCCTCGCTGGCGGGCATCTGGGCCTCGCTCTCCAGGCAGAACATCTCAACGTGCTCGGAACCCAGACGGCAGGCGTTGCGGGCAACGTCGATGGCCACGTTGCCGCCGCCCACCACAATGGTGCGGCCGGACAGGGTATCAATCTTGCCGCTGTTAACCTCGCGAAGGAAGTCGACGGCCACGGTCACGTCCTCGGCATCCTCGCCCGGAATGCCGGCAAGGCGGCCGCCCTGGCAGCCAATGGCAACGTAGAAGGCCTTAAAGCCCTGCTCGCGCAGCTCGTCGAGCGTCACGTCTCGACCGACTTCCACGCCATAGCGGAACTCGGCACCCATCAGGCGAATGACTTCGACCTCGGCCTCAATGACGTCCTTCTGCAGCTTAAAGCTGGGAATGCCGTAGGTGAGCATGCCGCCCGGGCGCTCGTTTTTCTCGAACACGACGGGCTTGTAGCCCTTCTCGGCCAGGTAGAAAGCGCAGGACAGGCCGGCCGGACCGGCGCCGATGATGGCGATCTTCTGATCGAAGCCGCCGGCGCGCGTCGGCGTCACCACGGGCGGGACATAGCGGGTCGCGGCATCCAGATCGCGCTGGGCGATGAACTTCTTGACCTCGTCGATGGCCACGGCGGCGTCCACACGGCCGCGAGTGCAGGCATCCTCGCAGCGGCGGTTGCACACGCGGCCGCAGATGGCGGGCAGCGGGTTCTCACGCTTGATGAGCGCCAGCGCCTCGTCATAGCGACCCTGAGCCGCGAGCTTCAAATAGCCCTGAACGGCGACATGCGCGGGGCAAGCCGTCTTGCAGGGCGCGGTGCCGGACTCATGCGTCTCGATGCGGTTGTCGTTGCGGTAGTTGGGCGACCACTTGGTGTGGTCCCACTTGGTAGCGTCGGGCAGCTCCTGGCGCGGATACTCGGGCACCTGTCCGCCGGCCTTTTTGCTGCAGAGCTTCTGGCCCAGCTTGGCAGCGCCGGCCGGACACACCTCAACGCAGCGACCGCAGGCTACGCACTTGTCCTTCTCGACCTTGGCGACATAGGCCGAGCGCGACAGGTTGGGCGTGTTGAACAGCTGCGAGGTGCGCAGGGCGTAGCACACGTTGACGTTGCAGTTGCAGATGGCGAAGATCTTGTTCTCTCCGTCGATATTGGTGATCTGGTGCACAAAGCCGTTGTCCTCGGCCTGGCGCAGGATGTCGTAGACCTCGTCGCGCGTCACGTAATGGCCGCGGTCGGTCTCGACCACATAGTCGGCCATATCGCCCACGGCAATGCACCAGTCGGCGGGGTCGTCGGCGCAGCCCTCGCCCATCACGCGACGGCTCGCGCGGCAGCTGCAGGTGCTGGCGGCATATTTGCCATCGTATTTGTCGAGCCAATGCTCGATATGCTCGATCGGCACCGACGTGCTCGCGGCATCGATAGCCTTCTCGACCGGAATGACATGCATGCCGATGCCGGCACCACCGGGCGGCACCATCGGCGTGGCCTTGGACAGCGGTCCCTTGGACGCCTGCTCAAAGAACTTGGCATAGACCGGATGCTCCTCGAGCTGGCTCACGCGCATGTTGAGGAACTCGGCGGAACCCGGCACCAGCATGGGCAGCACCCACTGCTTGGCGCGCTCGGGGTTTTCCCAGTTGTACTCGAGCAGACCCGTGTAGCTCATGTCGTCGAGCATCTTCTCGATATCGGCTTCGGGCATGCCGGTGAGCTTGACCATCTCGGGCAGCGTATAGGGACGGCGCATCTTCATCTTGCAGAGCACTTCGGCCTGCTCGTCGGTTGCGGCCTCGGCAAACGACCAGTACTCGTAGCCCAGCAGCTCATCGCGATGCAGCAGACGGTTGGTGCAGTGCTCGCACAGCTTGACGATGGCCTCACGCGGATGCTCCGGCAGCGGCGGCACGAACTCCGAACCGATGTCGGGCTCGGTGTAGCTAATCCCCGGTCCGTTGAGAATCATGGTTGTCCCTTCTCTTGCCACAGCCCGGCGAGACCGCGGCACCCCTCTTTTTTGCAGGCCGGGCATGCCCCATGCCGTTCACCCGCCATTAGTTGACATTGTGTCAAAAATAGTATTGACGAACCGTCAACAATATTCAAGACTGTTAGGCGAACGGTCAGGCAAAAGAGGATGAAAGGCGGCAAAACATGGGCAACAACACAGCAGATACCTCTGTGGTCGATGCCGTTCCCGCATCCGATAGCGCGGCAAAGCGCCTGACGGGCGACGAACGCCGTCGCGAGATCCTCGATGCCGTGCGCACCGTAAGCTCCGAGCTGGGCGTGTCCCACCTATCGGTATCGGCCGTGACCAAGCGAGCCGGCTGCACGCGTTCATTGTTCTACCACTACTTTGCCGATATGGACGCCGCCGTCACCGCCGTCATGGACGAGGCGATCGACGGCTTTATCTCCGAGCTCGAGCAGTGGAATGCCAACCGCATCGCCGGTGATATCGAGGGCGCACTCGACACCGTCGCCCCGCTCTTTAAGCGCCTGGTCGCCAGCGGCCACGAGCTGCCGAGTACGCTCACCTCAAGCAGCGGCGCGCTCTACGGCGGCTTTTTGCACAACGTGGTCCAGCGCGTGGCGCAGTATATCTGCGACACCACCGTGGTGGACTTTGTCGCCCATCATGAGCTACGCATCGACCATGTCTACGAGACGTTCTACACCCTCATCATGGGGTTGTTGATGTATATCCGCACGCACCCCGATGTGCCCGACGAGACGGTCAAGGAAATCATCGCCTCGACACTCCACATCGAGGGCTATACCGCCAAGTATCCGGAGCGCAAGCCCCAGAACTGACGACATTTGGCCAAACTGCCCGCGATCAGAAGAGGGGCCGCGGGCGTGTGAAAGGAGAGCAGCATGCTGTTCGATGTTTGGGGTAGCGATACCCTTATCCACTGGGCTGGCTGGGCCATGGTCTTTATTGGCCTGATCGTGCTCAACGAGGTCGGCCGCCGCACCAAGCTGGGCGCGGCAATCATCTTTGGCGTGGCTCCGCTGGCCATGACCATCTACTGCGTCGCCATCGCCATCGGCGTCTCACAGGGTGCCGAGTGGGCGCTCACCAACCCCACCCATGTGTACCAGAACAGCTGGTTCCACTACGCCAAGGTATACGCGGCGCTGGCCGGTTGCTGGGGCTTCATTGCCATTAAGTACCAGTGGGGAAAGATCGGCAAGGCGCATTGGTTCCGCGCGTGGCCGTTTGTGATCGTCGCCATCAACATCATGATCGCCGTCGTGTCCGACTTCGAGAGCGCCTATCACTTCTTTGTCTTGGGCGAGTCCACCTGGGTCACCTCCGAAGGTGCTACGCAGCTGGCCGGCTGGAACAACGTGTTCAACGGCATCGCCGGTATCATCAACATCTTCTGCATGACCGGTTGGTGGAGCGTCTACGCCTCCGAGGATCAGACCGACATGCTGTGGCCCGACATGACCTGGGTCTACATCATCGCCTACGATATCTGGAACTTCTGCTACACCTACAACTGCCTGCCCACCCACTCCTGGTTCTGCGGCTTTGCGCTGCTGCTGGCGCCCACCGTCGCCGCCTTTATCTGGAACAAGGGCGGCTGGATCCAGAACCGCGCCTTTACGCTGGCCATTTGGTGCATGTTTGCCCAGGTGTTCCCGTACTTCCAGGAGGAGTCCATCTTTGTAACCCACTCCACGCTCGACCCCGGCGCCGCTACCGCGGTCTCGATCGCTGCGCTGATCGCCAACGTCGCCGCGATCATCTACATCGCCTACCGTGCCAAGAAGCTCGGCCGCAACCCCTACAAGCAGGATGTCTTTGAGGGCACCAGCGATTGGGAGAAGGCTACCGCCCGCCGCGCCAAGGTTGATTACGCTCACGCCGAGTAACGCGCCTGGCACAAACGGCGCTTGAATGTGAAGCCGCCTGGCCGACTCCGCGCAATGCAACGTATCGCATGCCCCCGGAAAGCGATTCGTCCGCTTTCCGGGGGCTTTTTGCTGTTGCGCGCATCCACACACATATTCAAAACCTCTCGCACAGATAAAATCAGATTTCCAATCGCCTGACAGCTCTATATGACCCTGTTTTTGGGTACATTGTTGTCCCGATATTGAGCTTGGGGGATGTATGAATGATGAGACGATGGGCCAAGAGGATGCGGCCCAAGATGCAGAAGCTTGCGCTGAGGCCTTGGAGAGCTTAGACCGGATTTCACTCGATGAGATTGCGTTTGACGATTCGGGCGTTGATGTGCAGGATGAGCCGGAAGCCGAGGCGCAGTCCGATGGTCAGGATGCAGACGACGTTGAGCCTGCCGAAGATGGGGCAGGTCACGAAGACACCGATAGCGAGGCCGGCAACCAGCCCGAATCCGACACAGGCGAGGAAACCGTCCTGCTCGACAGCTTGCCGGCCGAAGATTCGCTGACCCGCGAGCTTCCCGGCCTGGGCTCCGCTCCTGCCGTGGACGAGACCATCGCCATGGGCGATATTCCCCTACCGTCCGTTCCCTCGGCACGCGAAGCCGAGGTTCGTCATCGTAAGATGTCGCCCAAGCGCCGCAATCTGATGGTCGCCGGTGTCGTGGCCGTCGCGCTCGTCGCCGGCGGTGCAGGCTATGCTGCCTGGAACGGATATCAGCAAGAGCAGGCTGCCGCTGTCGCCGCCAATGCCCACACGATGATGTCAGTGCAGATTGGCGTGCATGCCGCGGGCCTCGACTGCTCAACTGACTCCAAGATTCCCGTACAGGTGAGCGGTCAGGATTCTGACGGCTCCTCCGTGAGCGAAACGCTCTATGTTGACGAGCACGGCCGCGGCATCAAACTGCTGCCCGGCGATTACACGCTCTCCATCGCTGCCTCCCCCATCGCGGCCGACGGCACCATCTATACCGTCCCGACCACCAAGACGCAGGTCACCGTTAAGAGCGATGGACAGGATTTAAGTGCCCAGGCCACCTTTAAGCTCAAAGTGCCTTCGGCCGACACGGTGACTGACGACCAGATCGATGCCGCCGCCAAGTATGCCGAAGAGGGCGGTGCGAGCTCCGCCGCGGCTGCCAAAGTGCTCCAGCAGGCAGCAACCGCGCGGCGCGACGCCGCCGTCAATGCCGTGAGCGCGCAAAAGGCACAGGCATCCCGTGATGCTGACGCCCGTCACAAGGCAACCGACCTTTACCAGCTCGATATCCCCGTCGAGTGGTACGGCAAGGTCGAGACTTGGCAGAATGGCAGCACACTATGCATCTATCTTGCCGGCGACAGCGATACGCCGATCGTGACGCTCGTCGCGGTGCGCGAGGGCGAGAGCTTTACGCCCGATGAGGGCGATACGGTTTTGGGTGCAGCCAATCTAGGCAACGGTTATACCGTCTACGCCAGCGGCCCCGTCTATCCGTACGTGGTGCCCCAGACCATCAACGGGCGCACCCAGGATCCCGTGTCGACCTACCCCATGGACACTGCAGTTGAGCTTGTCGAGCTCACGACCGGCAACCGCTACACCTATAGTCAGATCAAGAACGTGCTGGTCGGTAAAGACGGCAACGCAGACGCCGCGACCAAACTCGAGACCGACTACCTCGCCCAGATTCTGATGCCGAGCATCGAGGCCCAGGACTAGCCGGCCCGAAGACAGCCGCCCAACACCCACATCCCTAACGCAGTTGCGGTGAAATAGGGATTGTTTTTGCTGGTCAAACCGCAAAACAGTCCCTATTTCACCGCAACTTATTGGTGGCCTTTTGGGTGGCACTTAGCGCCAGGGGTCGGCTTCAAACATTGGCTCGCGCTCGGGTCGTCGGTCGCTGTAGGGATCGTAGCCGTCATCGTCCTCGTTCTCGGCACGGATGTAGGGATCGCGCGGCTTGGGCGCCGGCTTAGGCACAGGCTTGGGTGCGGCGGGTGCGACATCGGTCGCCGGCGTGTTCGTCTTGTTCTTGTCTATCATCTGCATATCTCCTTGCCATGTACTCATGCTCAACATCATCGATTGTCGCACGAAAAAAGGGCGGCGGACCCGATTGGATCCGCCGCCCTTGGCGTTTTGCGATGAGGGGCGGTTTTAAAGCCGGCCCCAAAATCTACTCGGCGTCGGGGACCTCGTAGGTGGCCGCCGGCGTGTTGTCGCACACGACGGTAAAGCCGCCGTCCTTGTCGGCATCGACCGTCACCTGATCGCCCTCGCGCACCGTGCCGTCGATGATAGCGGCGGCGATGGCATCCACGACCTCGCGCTGAACCAGACGCTTGAGCGGACGGGCGCCAAAGACCGGGTCCAGGCCGCCCACGGCGAGCATCTGCTTGGCCGCCGGGGTGATGGCAAGCGTCATGCGCTCCTTGGCCAGACGCGCGCGGACGTCGGCAAGCTGGATGTCGACGATCTTCTCGATCTGCGCCATGCCGAGCGGATGGAACACCACGATGTCATCGATACGGTTGAGGAACTCGGGGCGGAAGGTCTGAGCCATGGCAGCGTCGACCTGATGGCGCATCTCCTCCTCGTCCTTACCGGACAGATCGGCGATAGCCTTGGAGCCCACGTTGCTCGTCATGATGATAATCGTGTTCTTGAAGGACACCTGGCGACCCTGGCCATCGGTCAGGCGGCCGTCGTCGAGCACCTGCAGCAGCACGTTAAAGACATCCGGATGGGCCTTCTCCATCTCGTCGAGCAAGATCACAGAGTACGGACGACGGCGCACGGCCTCGGTGAGCTGACCGCCCTCGTCGTAGCCCACATATCCCGGGGGCGCACCGATCAGACGCTGGACGCTGAACTTCTCCATGTACTCGGACATGTCGATACGCACGAGCGCACGCTCGTCGTCGAACAGGCACTCGGCCAGCGCCTTGGCGAGCTCGGTCTTGCCTACACCGGTGGGGCCCAGGAAGAAGAAGCTGCCGATGGGCTTGTCCGGATCGGAGAGGCCCGCACGGCTGCGGCGCACGGCCGCGGCGACAGCGGAGACGGCCTCGTCCTGGCCGATGACGCGCTTATGCAGCTCGCCCTCCAAGCCCTTGAGCTTGTCGAGCTCGCCCTGCATCATCTTGGACACGGGCACGCCGGTCCAAGCGCTCACGACCTCAGCGATCTCATCGGAGGTCACCTGCTCATTGAGGCCCTCGCCGTCCTGCTGCTTTTGCGCCTCGAGCGCGGCCTCGGAATCCTGAATCTGCTGCTGCAGGCCCGGAATCACGGAGTAGCGCAGCTCGGACGCACGACCCAAATCGCTGTTGCGCGTCGCACGCTCCTCCTCGCTCTTGGCCTCGTCGAGCTGTCCCTTGAGCTCCTGCACGTGGTCGATGGCGTTCTTCTGGTTGAGCCAGCCAGCCTTTTGCACGTTGAGCTTTTCCTGGACCTCGGCAATCTCCTGGCGCAGGGCCTCCAGACGCTCCTTGGAGGCGTCGTCGGTCTCCTTCATGAGTGCCTGTTCCTCGATCTGCAGCTGGGTGAGCTGACGCGTGGTGGCGTCGATCTCGACCGGCATGCTGTCGAGCTCCATGCGCAGGCGGCTTGCCGCCTCATCGACCAGGTCGATGGCCTTGTCGGGCAGGAAGCGGTCGGCGATGTAGCGATCGGAAAGGTCGGCGGCAGCCACGAGCGCGCCATCGGTGATGTGCACGCCGTGGAAGATCTCGTACTTCTCCTTGAGGCCACGCAGGATCGAAATGGTGTCCTCGACGGTAGGCTCGCTCACCATAACGGTCTGGAAACGACGGGCGAGCGCCGCGTCCTTCTCGATGTACTTGCGGTATTCGTCGAGCGTGGTCGCGCCGATCGCGTGCAGGTCGCCACGGGCGAGCGCCGGCTTGAGGATGTTGCCGGCGTCCATGGAGCCCTCGGTGGCACCCGCGCCCACGATGGTGTGGAGCTCATCGATGAACAGGATGACCTTGCCCTCGGACTTTTGCACTTCCTTGAGCACGGCCTTCAAGCGGTCCTCGAACTCGCCACGATACTTGGCGCCGGCGACCAGCGCGCTCATGTCGAGCTCGATAAGGTCGCGGTCGCGCAGGGTGCTCGGCACGTCGCCGGCCACGATACGCTGGGCGATGCCCTCGACGATGGCCGTCTTGCCGACGCCCGGCTCACCGATGAGCACGGGGTTGTTCTTGGTGCGGCGGGACAGGACCTGGATGGTACGGCGAATCTCGTCGGTACGACCGATGACCGGGTCGAGCTTGCCGGCGCGGGCCAGATCGCAGATGTTGCGACCGTACTGCTCCAGTGCCTCAAACTGAGTCTTGTCCTCGGCAGACGTCACGCGGTCATCGCCACGCAGCTCCTCGTAGACTTGCTCGATGCGCTCCTTGGTGACGCCGGCGTCGCGCAGCACGCGGCCCGCCTCGCCCTTGTCCTCGGCAAGCGCCATCAGCAGATGCTCAGTCACCACAAAGCTGTCGCCCATCTTGGTGGCCTTCTTCTCGGCCTTTTCGATGACGCGGACGAGCTCGTTGGAAAGACCCATCTGCTGGCCCTCGCCCGAAACCTTGGGCGCGTGGTCGATGGCATCTTGCGTGGAGCGTGCGAGCTGGGCAGGGTCGGCACCGATGCGCTCGATAATCACGGAGATATTGCGCTCGCCGGCACCGAGCAGGGCAGACAGCAGGTGAATCGGCTCCACCGCGCCGGCCTGCGCGTCGGCAGCCGTGCTCATGGCGGTCTGCAGCGCCTCGCGCGACGTCATAGCTAGCTTATCGATTCTCATGGAATCACCTCTCTTGGGGCGGCCGCCCTACGGGGCGGCTTCACGTTGTTCGAGAAGTATTGTTGCCAGCTTTGCGCAATCTTATACACAAATCTAAGTCTCTATATATAAGATTTTCTGAGTGATTGATGGATAAGGTACTGAAATGTCAGCCCGCCGCTGCCCAGGCGCACTCCCGTCTCGATCTGTAACATCTAGCAGCCATTTTTGATCCTAGATGTTACAGATCGAGAGAAAATGACCAGCGGCAACCGTTTGTCTCAATCTGTAACATCTACTCGGCAAATTAGGGTCTAACTGTTACAGATCGAGACAAACCGAGAACCACCGCAAAGGGGACAGGCGCCTTTGCGGTGGTTCTCGGTTTCGACGTCCAGCTGTCACACGTTATGAGATTAAAATTGAATCGTTAGCTGAGATTATTCATTTGTCATCGAGCTTGCCTGCTCTTTCTCTCGAGGAGCGCATATGAAGCCGCCTCATTCCACCGGCCGCAACGTCATCGCCATTCTCGCCATACCCATCGTGATGCTCTTCCTTATCGTCGCCACGCCCTTTTCCCTTGGTATCGCCTCGCCCTTCGATCTTTGCGGGATGATCGACGCCGGCTCGCGTGCCACCTCGCTCTCCTTTGTCTGCCGTGGCGTGTTCTACGAATATGCAATTCCCACCGGAAGTTGGCAGTCCAAGTTACCGTTGCTCGGCAAGGTCGACGGATGCTCCCCCTATTTCTGCCTTGAACCTCAGGCGCTAAACTATCTAATCGACGACCAGCCACTCGACTCCATCACCCTCGCCTACGACTACGCACCAAACACCGATGAGCGCCACATGAACCAAGTCCTCGACAAGATGCTTGGACAGTGCGGGCTCACCGAGGAGACCGGTCGAACCATCTATAGCAACCAGAAATTAAAGCGAACAGAACTCCGCCGTGTCGGAAAAATCAAAGGGCGAAACGGGGCCGCCTACTGGGATGCCTGGGCAACACGCGACAAGGGCGAATTCGGACACAGCACCTATATGGTCACTGTCTACACCAAAGACGGAATTAAGGACAATGTTGACGATTTCGCGTCATCCAAACTCGGCATCCCCAAAACAACCAAGCCCGCCAGCCCAGATGAAATCCTGTAGAGACGCTCATTAACATACCGCTCAACAATCACAACAACATCGAGCTCGTTCCCCACCACCACAAAGGTGCCTGTCCCCTTTGTGGTGGTTTTCGACAAAAAGAAGCCGCCCCATTAACAGAGGCGGCATCAGCAAGTCTATTTATTAGCGTCCCTCAAGACCCAACGAGAACGCAGAAATGTAGCCCGGGGCTTACCCTTTCCCGAACGCGACCCTCGCGAAGCGCGTGAGCGGGCGGGAAAGGGTAAGTTCCGGGCGGACAATTAAGTGCGTTACTCGGCAGCGGCCTTGAACTTGTTGTAGTTGATCAGGCAGCCGGCCTTGACGATGGCGCGCTCCTCGGCCGTCATATCGGCGATGTAGAGCTCAATCTGCTCGACCGCACCATCGGCGCGAACCACGTAAGCGGCGATGTCCTTCAGGTCGCCGTCGAGCGCGGCGCGGATACCCGGCACAAAGACGTAGTCGCCCACCTCAAAGCTGGGCTCGGCCTCCATCTGGAAGGGCACCATGCCCCAGTTCATCACGTTGGAGCGATAGCGCTTGGTGGCGTACTCGTGGACGATGTTGGCCAGGCCGCCAATTACGCGCTGGCAGCTCGCGGCCTGCTCGCGGGCAGAACCGTCACCGGGCTTCTTGGCATAGAGCATGGAGCCGTACTCAGTCGCCTTGGCATCGGCCGCGACACCCGCGCCGGTCAGCGCCTCAAACACGCTGGCAAGCTCGGCATCGAGTGCCACCAGGTCGCCCGCTGCCTCGCCGGCAACGCGGCGCTTTTCCACCGCGTCGACCTCCTTGGAGCGGCCCACGTAGGCAGGGTCGCGACGGCTGAGCGTAAACTCGGCCAGACCCAGCGGGTTGGAGCGGAAGGAGCTCGTCTCGCCCGAGGGAATGAGCTCGTCGGTCGTAGTGACCGGGTCCATGATCTTGGAGCACACCTTGAGCAGGATGTCGTCGCCGAGAGGCTCCATCGCGGGCCACGGCTTGATGTTGGGGCCCTCGACCAGCTCGTCGGCCGGCTCAGCCTTGCCAAAGCCCCAGTACACGCGCTTCTTGTACGGCGCGTCGTCAAAGGTGTACTCGCAGGCCTCGTCCCAAGTCTCCTCGGGCAGGTCGGTCGCCGGCGTCAGGACGCCGCCGTTGGCAGCCGTCGCCGCAATGGAGCGGGCGTCCATCAGGGCCACGGCGCTCAGCTGACCGTTGCCCGGCTTGGAACCCTCGCGATTGGGGAAGTTGCGCGTGGTGTGGCGGATCGAAAGGCCGTTGTTGGCAGGCGTGTCGCCGGCGCCGAAGCACGGGCCGCAGAATGCCGTGCGCACAATCGCGCCGGCCTCCATAAGGTCGTAGATGTAGCCGCGGCGTGTAAGCTCGAGTGCCACGGGCTGGCTCGTGGGATAGACCGACAGCGAGAACTCGCCGCAGCCGGTGTTAGCGCCCTTGAGCACGCGAGCAGCCTGGACCACGGAGTCGTAGTTGCCGCCCGAGCAGCCGGCGATAACGCCCTGCTGCACGTGCAGCTTGCCGTCGACGATCTTGTCGAGCAGGCTAAAGTGCGTCTTGCCCTCGCCGATCTTGGCGGCCTCAAGCTCGACCTCATGCAGGATGTCCTCGAGGTTCTCGTTGAGCTCGTCAATCTCAAAGCCGTTAGAAGGATGGAACGGCAGCGCGATCATGGGCTTGATGCTCGACAGGTCGACCTCGACGCAGCCGTCGTAGTAGGCGACATCGGCGGGCTTGAGCTCGCGGTAGTCGTCGCCGCGGCCGTGCATGGCCAAAAACGCGCGCGTGTCCTCATCGGTGGCCCAGATGGAGGACAGGCAGGTGGTCTCGGTGGTCATGACGTCGACGCCGTTGCGGTAGTCGGTCGTCATGCTCGCGATGCCGGGGCCCACGAACTCCATTACCTTGTTCTTGACGTAGCCCTTGGCAAAGACGGCGCGGATGATGGCGAGCGCCACATCGTGCGGGCCGACGCCGGGGCGCGGGGCGCCCGTGAGGTAGATGGCGACGACGCCGGGATAGGCAACGTCGTAGGTGTCGCGCAACAGCTGCTTGGCCAGCTCGCCGCCGCCCTCGCCCACGGCCATGGTACCCAGGGCGCCGTAGCGGGTGTGCGAGTCGGAGCCCAGAATCATCTTGCCGCAACCGGCAAAGTTCTCACGCATAAAGGAGTGGATGACGGCGATGTGCGGCGGGACGAAGATGCCGCCGTACTTCTTGGCCGCGGAAAGGCCAAAGACGTGGTCGTCCTCGTTGATGGTGCCGCCCACGGCGCACAGCGAGTTATGGCAGTTGGTGAGCACGTAGGGCAGCGGGAACTGCTCCATGCCCGAGGCGCGCGCCGTCTGGATGATGCCGACAAAGGTGATGTCGTGACTCGCCATGGCGTCGAAGCGAATCTTGAGCGCCTCGGGATTGCCGGACGTATTGTGTGCCTGGAGGATCGAATACGCGATGGTGCCGCGCTTAGCATCCTCGGGCGTCTGCGTAATACCGCGCTCGGCAGCCTCGGCCACAGGCACAACCTCGCTGCCGCCGCGCAGGTAGATGCCATCCTCGTACAGCTTAACCATACTGTCTCCCACTCTGCCCGAAAGGCTCGGGCGCATAGCATACATTCGTTCAATATCGTGCCATAGAACGGTTGCGAGTGGGTTGCGAATCTACACGTTCACTTTATCTCGGTAAAGTATATGACAAGCATCTTTCGCCAATCTCTTGACAAGGAGTGTCCCAAAGTGCCGGCACATAAGGAACGTCCCCAAGTGCCACATCCGGGCCATGGCAACGCCGATGTTTTGGCGCGGACAGCGAAAGCCCGCCAGAGCGAGCAAGGTGCCTTGAAACAAGGCGGCATTGATCTTTTGATCATGCCGCCGAAGTTGAAAGGCAGATTGCCGCTCTGACGGGCTTGCAGCGTCAACTGGTTACGCGGGTTGGTAAACCCGCGTAACTACAAATCCCCGCCGGCGCCCAGCAGCTTGCGCATGACCTGTTCGGGGTTAACCGAGCCGTCGCGCGGGGCCAGGGCGGTGATCTTCTTCTGCATCTTGTACTCGTGCAGCTCGTCCTCGAGCTGGCGCACGCGGGCGCGGAGCTTTTCGTTCTCGCGCTCGCGCTCCTCGGCACGCTCCTTCATATCGAGAATGCGCACCACGCCGGCAAGGTTGATGCCCTCGTCAGTCAGCTGGTTGATGAGCTCCAGGCGCTCGATATCGGCACGCGAATACAGACGCGTGTTGCCGCCCGAGCGCTGGGGGTTCACCAGGCCCTTGGACTCGTAGACGCGCAGAGTCTGCGGATGCATGCCGGTCAGCTCGGCCGCCACGCTGATCATGTACAGCGGTTTGTTCCTATTGTCCTCGGCCATGCTACCTGATCCCTTTCCGTCTCGTTATCGTCCATCATAAGCCCACGGGCGCGGGCGTGCGCCACGACCGCCCTAGTACGTCGCCTTGTAACGGTTGACCTTCTCGCGATAATCGCGCGTGTCGGCCTCGCGCAGCTTGGTCATGGCATCGCGCTCATCGTCGGACAGGTTCGTGGGGACCTGCACCTTGATCTCGACGAGCAGCGCACCCGTGCGGCCGCGATGCTTAACGTCAGGCGCACCCATCTCCTTAAAGCGGAACTTCTTGCCCGTCTGGGTACCCGCGGGCACCTTCAGGCGAACCGTCGCCCCGCCGGGCGTGGGCACGTCCACCGTACAGCCGAGCGCCGCCTCGTAGACCGAGACCGGTACCTCCATGGTCACATCGGCGCCCTTGCGCTTAAACAGCGGGTGCTCCTCCACATGCGTGGTCACGACCAGGTCGCCGCGCTCGCCGCCGGCAACGCCGTACTCGCCGCGACGCTTGTAGCGTAGCTTGCCGCCGTCGACCGCGCCCGCGGGAACCGAGACCGTAATGGTCTGCTGCTCGCCCGTCGAGGGAATGCGGTAGGTGACCTTGTGCGTCACGCCGCGAAACGCGTCCTCGGCCGTCACATCGACGGTCAGCGACAGGTCGCCGCCCTTGCGAGCACGGCTGCGACCCGCTCCGGCACCGGCATTACCCGCAGCCCCGGCAAAGCCCGAGCCCCAATCGCTGCCCCAGGCGCCGTTGCCGCTAAAGATGCTGTCGAAGATATCGCCCCAGCCGCTGGCGCCGGCGCCGGCACCGTAGCCGCCGCCATACGCGCCGCCTGCGCCCGGCATGCCGCCAAACATGAGCATCTGGTCGTACTCTTTGCGCTTCTTCTCGTCCGAAAGCGTCTCGTAGGCCTCGCTGATCTCCTTGAACTTGGCCTCGTCGCCGCCGGCATCGGGGTGATATTTTTGCGCGAGCTTGCGAAACGCGCTCTTGATCTCTTTGTCGGAGGCGCTCTTGGATACGCCCAGGATGTCATAGAAGGTTTTGCCTGCAGCCATCGTAGCTCCTCTCCTGTTACATCCGCCGTCCCTGCGGACGGCGGCTCATGCTGTCACATGGCACTTGGCCAGAAAGGGCCCCGGGTTTTGCCCCGGGGCCCTTCTCAATTACTCCTCGGTGCTCTCGGCCGTATCGGCCGTAGCATCCTCGGGCGCCGCTTCGGGCTCCGGTGCGGGGCGCTTCTCGCCACCGTAGGTCACCGTCACCATCGCGGAACGCAGAATGCGATCCGCCATGCGGTAGCCCTTCTGGTACACGTCGTTGACGGTCTCGTCGTACTGCGATGCGTCCTCGACGCGACCCACAGCCTGGTGCTCGAGCGGATCGAACGCCTCACCCTTGGGATCGATGGGCTCAACGCCCTCGTGCGCAAACACATCGAGCAGCTTGGCATGTACCGCGTCAACGCCATCGACGAACTGTTTAAAGTCGTCGGAAAGCTCTTGGCTGCGGGCATGGTCGATCGCGCGCTCGATATCGTCGACCACCGGCAGCAGCGCGGTGACGAGCTTCTCGGTCGCACGCTCGCGCTCGGCGATACGCTCATTGGCGGTGCGGCGGCGGAAGTTCTCCCAGTCGGCCTGCAGACGGGCGGTGCGCTCGGTGGCGTCCTTTGCCTTGTCCTCGGCGGCCTTCTGAGCCTCTGCCGCAGCATCGAGCTCATTGCGCACGTCGGCAAGCTCCTTTTGGGCCTGCTCGAACTTGAGCTTAAAGTCGTTGTCGGCGGCTTCCTCACCGGCGCGGATAGCGGCTTCCACCATCTCGTCCTCGGTCATCGTCGCCTCCTTGTTGGAATCCTCTACCTGGTTCTCGGCAGCCTCGGCGGCCGGGGCCTCATTGACCTCGGTATCGTCTGCGGCCTCTACGGGAATCTTCACGTCCTTCTCCTCAGAGTCAACGGGGGCGGCGCCAGCGGCAGCCGCCTCCGTGCGAGCTTTACGGGCGGACATGATTACTTGTCCTCGTCGTCCACAACCTCGTAGTCGGCGTCGACGACGTCATCGTCGGCAGGCTGGGCACCAGCGGCACCGTCGGTCTGCTGCTGAGCGTCGGCGTAGACAACCTGGGCCAGCTCGTAGGCCACGGACTGCAAGGACTCGCCGGCGGCCTTGATGGCCTCGACGTCAGAGCCCTCGAGCGCCTTCTTGGCGTCGGCGATAGCGGCCTCGGCCTTGGACTTCACATCGGCGGAAACCTTGTCGCCCAGCTCGTTGAGGGTCTGCTCGGTGGAGTAGCACAGGCTGTCGGTCTGGTTGCGGACCTCGACCTCTTCCTTCTGCTTCTTGTCCTCCTCGGCATGAGCCTCGGCGTCCTTGACCATACGATCGACTTCGTCGTCGGACAGAGCGGTGGAGCCGGAAATGGTGATCTGCTGCTCCTTGCCGGTGCCCTTGTCCTTAGCGGAGACCTTGACGATGCCGTTAGCGTCGATGTCGAAGGTGACCTCGATCTGCGGCACGCCGCGGCGGGCAGCCGGGATACCGGTCAGCTGGAACTTACCGAGCGACTTGTTGTCGCGGGCAAGCTCGCGCTCGCCCTGGAGCACGTTGATCTCGACGCTGGTCTGGTTGTCGGCAGCGGTGGAGTAAACCTCGGTCTTGGAGGTCGGGATCGTGGTGTTGCGGTCGATCATCTTGGTCATGATGCCGCCCATGGTCTCGACGCCCAGCGACAGCGGGGTAACGTCGAGCAGCAGGATGCCCTCGACGTCGCCGGTGAGCACGCCGCCCTGGACGGCAGCGCCGTCGGCAACGACCTCGTCGGGGTTCACGGACATGTTGGGCTGCTTGCCGGTCATGGTCTTGACGAGCTCCTGGACGGCGGGCATACGAGTGGAGCCGCCGACGAGGATGACCTCGGTCAGATCGGAAAGCTTAAGCTTGGCGTCGCGCAGGGCGTTGGTGACAGGCTGCTTGCAGCGCTCGAGCAGGTCACGGGTGATCTTCTCGAACTCGGCGCGGGTCAGCGTGTAGTTGAGGTGCAGCGGGCCGGACTGGTTCATGGTAATGAACGGCAGGTTGATGGTGGTCTGCTGGGCTGCGGAGAGCTCCTTCTTGGCGTTCTCGGCGGCCTCCTTCAGACGCTGCAGGGCCATGGGATCCTGACGCAGGTCGACACCGTTCTCCTGCTGGAACTTATCGGCCATCCAATCGATGACGCGCTGATCCCAGTCGTCGCCGCCCAGGTGGTTATCGCCCGAGGTGGACAGAACCTCAAACACGCCGTCGGCGAGGTCGAGGATGGAGACGTCGAAGGTGCCGCCGCCCAGGTCGAAGACCAGGATGCGCTGGTCGGTGCCCTGCTTGTCCAGGCCATAGGCCAGAGCAGCAGCGGTCGGCTCGTTGACGATACGCTTGACGTTGAGGCCGGCGATCTTGCCGGCGTCCTTGGTGGCCTGACGCTGGGCGTCGTTGAAGTAGGCCGGGACGGTGATGACGGCGTCGGTGACGGTCTCACCCAGATACTTCTCGGCGTCGGCCTTCATCTTGGCGAGCGTCATGGCGCTCACCTGCTCGGCGGTGTAATCCTTGCCCTCGATGTCGACGACGGCACGGCCACCCTGGCCCTCCTTGACCTCGTACGGCACGGTCTTGATCTCAGAGGTGCACTCGGAGTACTTGCGGCCCATGAAGCGCTTGATGGAGAACACGGTGTTCTTGGGGTTGGTGACAGCCTGGTTCTTAGCGGCCTTACCCACGACGCGGTCGCCGTCGGCACGGAAGCCCACGACGGACGGGGTGGTGCGGTCGCCCTCGGCGTTCACGATAATGGTCGGAGAACCGCCCTCGAGAACGGCCATTGCGGAGTTAGTAGTACCAAGGTCGATACCAAGAATCTTGCCCATTAGAAATTCCCTCTCTCTTGTGCGTTTGCACCGACTCGGCGGTCTGCCGCGCGGTGTTTCGGCTTGTCTTTCAGGATGTAGTGTATCCCCTTATGGGCCGGAATATACAAAATCTAAGTCAATTCATATAAGATTTCTTATTGTTGAGAGTTTAGGTTCGCAAATACGCAGGTCGACGCCCTGTTTGAGTTCTGGGCAAATCTATCGAGATCTATGTAGAGATGGCTGAGGTTTGGGCCGGAGCCACACGGAGTGGTCTTGGGGCTACCCCGAGGAAGGCGTGACCCGTTTTGAGCGTCGATTCCGGGACACGCTTTCCAAAAGCTCGCTCAATCGCTCAATATTACGAGTCACCTTTAGCTAACATTTACGCAGCTCAACGGCCCCACCTGCACGTTTTTTAGTAAACCTTGGCATACTCGGCGAACGGTATGAAGATGCCGGCCAGAGGGTATTGCAAACGGTCGCTCCCGTGGTATGTTTTTGCCCGAATCAAACCGGCGCGCATCGTCTGTAGCGTCGGTCAACAGAGAGGAAACTACCATGGCTCATCCCGTAATTGATGCCGACGAGTGCATCGCTTGTGGCGTTTGCGTCGACTCCTGCCCCGCTGGCGTTCTGGAGCTCCAGGACGTCGCTACCGTCGCTGACGAGGATTCCTGCGTCGCCTGTGGCGCTTGCCAGGACGCTTGCCCCGCTGGCGCGATCACCGAGATCGTCGAGGAGTAACAACTCCCCACTTGCACACTCAAAAGTACACCGTGCACAAAAAAGGAGGCCTCCGCATCGCGCGGAGGCCTCCTTTTGCTTGTATGGGCAGCTAATTTGGAGCGGGACCCTTGGCAGTTGCGGTGGAATAGTTCCTGTTTTATGGCTTGGATGCCGATTTTAGGAACTATTTCACCGCAACTTATAGATGCGGCGTCGACTAGGACAAATCGTCCTCGTAGGGCATCAGGTCTGCCAAGTAGCCTTTCTCCTTGAGCATGGCCTCGATCTCGTCGAGGGTTTGCTCGTCCTCTGCCGCAATGCGATGGAAGTGATAGCCGCTCGTCACCGTTAGGAGCGGAAAGCTCTTGCCGCTCTCGATATCGTGCAGGTAGCGCTCAACATCGCGACGATTGCGGATATCCAAGTCGGCCGTGATCTTACCGTACACGCGGTGATTGACGATCACGTTGAGCACGGCGCCTCCGGCGTCGACGACACTCGTGAGCTCATCGCCCGCCTGCTCCACGCTGTGGCGAACCTTGACCAAGCGCGTGGGCACAGCGGGGCTGCTGGGGGCCTCCTGCAGCACATAACCACGGTTGGTCGCCACGATATCGTGCCCGTCGGCGCGCAGCAGGGCGATGTCTTGCACGACAATTTGGCGGCTCACACCCACCTCGCGGGCAAGTGCGCTGCCCGAAACGGGCTCCTTGGCTTCCTCGAGCACGCCCATGATGGCACGGCGACGCTCGCGGGCGTCCATTATTTACCGTCCAGCAGACGCAGGTGCTTGAGCGAGAGGTCGAGAATCGGCGCAGAGTGAGTCAGCGCCCCCGAGCTAATAAAGTCAACGCCCAGGTCGGCGAGCGCGCGGATATTGCTGGCGTTCACGTTGCCCGAGCACTCGGTCTTGGCGCGGCCGGCGATAAGCTCAATCGCGGCAGCCATATCGTCGTGGGTCATGTTGTCGAACATGATGATGTCGGCGCCGGCCTCCACAGCCTCGCGCACCATGTCCAAGTTCTCACACTCGATCTCGACCGTCGTGGTAAACGATGCATGGGCGCGCGCCATCTCGATCGCACGCGTCACGCCGCCGGCGGCGTCGATGTGGTTGTCCTTGAGCATGACGGCCGTCGACAGGTTGTAACGGTGATTGCTGCCGCCGCCGATCTCGACCGCGGCCTTCTCGAAGACACGCATGCCCGGCGTGGTCTTGCGTGTGTCGACAAGCACGGTCTTGGTGCCCTCGAGCACCGCAGCCATCTGGTGCGTATAGGTAGCGATACCGCTCATGCGCTGCAGGTAGTTGAGCGCCACGCGCTCGCCCGAAAGCAGCACGCGCGCATCGCCGCGCACCTGGCCCACGTGGTCGCCGGCGTGCACCTCGTCACCATCGGCAACGTCAAACAGCACCGAGCTCTGCGAATCAAGCAGCTCAAAGGTGCGAGCGAACACATCCAGGCCGGCGATGATGCCATCGGCTTTGGCGATGAGCTCCACCGTGGCGGGACGCGCCGTGGGGCACACGCTCGCCGTGCTCACGTCCTCAAAGGTAATGTCCTCGCGCAGAGCCTGCAGAATCAGATCATCGACGACGAGCTTCATGGTAATGGGATTCATGGTCTACTCCTCCACGGCCTGCGTGCCTGCGGCACGGGCCAAATCATCGATTGCCAGGGTATCGGCGCTCAGGGCGCGATGACGGCCATCGAGCGCGGGATCGCCCGCCTGCTCCACGGCCAGCGACTCGCCGGTACGCATGTACCACGCGGCGCGACGACCCCAGACCAAAGCCTCGAGCAGGCTGTTTGATGCAAGGCGGTTCTTGCCGTGAACACCGTTGCAAGCCGTCTCGCCGGCGGCGTAGAGCTCGGGCATCGAGGTGCGGCCGTCCTTGTCGACCCACACGCCGCCCATAAAGTAGTGCTGCGTGGGCGTAACGGGGATGGGCTCGTCCAAGATGTCGCGGCCGTCCTCCAGGCAACGTGCGCGAATGTTGGCAAAGTGCCCGGTCACCACATCGCGCTCGACGGGGGCAAAGCTCAGCCACTCGTGCTCGGTGCCGTCCTGCTTCATCTGCTCGCGAATGGCGGCGGCGACCACATCGCGCGGCTGAAGCTCATCGGTAAAGCGCTCGCCAGCGGCGTTGAGCAAAATCGCGCCCTCGCCGCGGCAGCTCTCGCTGATCAGGAAGGTGCGGCCCGGCTGCGGCGAGAACAGCCCCGTGGGGTGAATCTGCACGTAGTCCAGGTGCTCCATCTTAATGCCATGCTCCTGAGCAATGTAGCAGGCATCGCCCGTGAGCTGCGGGTAGTTGGTCGAGTGGTCGTATACGCCACCGATGCCGCCCGTTGCCCACAGCGTGTGACGGGCATGAATCTTAAACGGCCCGCCGGCATGCACGCCCTCGGCGGCGTTTGCCAGCTCGTCGGCGGGACGAACCGAGTTGTCCTCGTCCACAGGAACGGCGACGACGCCGGCGCACACCGTGGCGCTGTCACGCTCGCCCGTTAGGATGTCGGTCATGGCCACGTGCTCCAAAATCTGCACGTTGTCCAGCTTGCGAACGGCTTGGAGCAGCTTGGTCGTGATCTCCTTGCCCGTAATGTCGGCATGGAAAGCAATGCGCGGACGGCTGTGCGCGCCCTCGCGGGTAAAGTCGAGGCTGCCGTCGGCCTTGCGTTCAAAATCCACGCCCATGGCCAGCAGGTCGTTGATGACCGAGCGGCTCGAGCGGATCATAATGTCGACGCTCTCGCGGCGGTTCTCGTAGTGGCCGGCGTGCATGGTGTCCTCAAAGAAGGCATCGTAGTCCGAGCCCTCGGGCAGCACGCAGATGCCGCCCTGCGCGAGCATCGAGTCGCACTCGTCGACAGCGCCCTTGGAGAGCATGATCACTCGCGTGCTCGTCGGCAGATTAAGGGCCGCGTACAAGCCCGCCACGCCGCAACCGGCAATGACGACGTCGCACTCCATGTCGGGGTATTGTTTGGTTTCCATAGGAATCCTCTCCCTTGTAATGTGGCATAAGGGACTGCCCCTCATGTCACATCGTTTTAGCGCGCCGCGTACTCGAGCATGCGGTCGAGTGTGAGCTTGGCCTGGTCGGCAGCCTCGCCCGACACGCCGATCTGCACCTCGCCCTCGCCCGTCTCCAGGCATCGCACGAGCTTTTCGAGCGTGATGAGATCCATGTTGACGCAGGTGGGCTGCACCGCGGGGAAGTAGAACTTTTTGCCGGTGCCCTCGCAGCGGCGCTCGAGCTCGTAGAGCACGCCGCGGACCGTCACGATGATGAACTCACTCGCGTCCGACTCCTCGGCGTACTTGATGATGCCGGCGGTGGAGCCGATGTAGTCGGCCTCGGCAAGGACGTCGGCCTTGCACTCTGGGTGCGCCAGTACGAGCGCGTCGGGATGCGCTTCCTGCGCGTCAACGATCTGCTCGACGGTGATGATGTGGTGGCGCGGGCAGTAGCCCTTGTTGAGGATGACGTGCTTTTGCGGCACCTGCTCGGCTACGAAGCGACCGAGGTTTTGGTCGGGAATGAATAGGACATGCTGCTGCGGCAGCTCGGACACGATCTTGACGGCGTTGGAGCTGGTGACACACACATCACTCCAGCTCTTGATCTCAACCGTCGAGTTGACGTAGCAGACCACGGCAAGGTCGTCGCCGTACTCGGCGCGCGCCGCGTCGACCGTCTCGCGCTTGACCATGTGCGCCATGGGGCAGTCCGCACCCGGCTCGGGCAGCAGCACGGTCTTGGTGGGGTTGAGCAGCTTGGCGCTCTCGCCCATAAACTCCACGCCGCACAGCACGATGGTCTGCTGCGGCAGGCTCTTGGCAAGCTTTGCCAGGTAGAAGCTATCGCCGACGTAATCGGCCACAGCCTGGACCTCGGGCGCCACGTAATAGTGTGCCAGGATCACCGCGTCGCGTTTGGTTTTAAGTTGCTGAATGGCCTCGACGAGCTCTGCGGGCACCAATGCCGCGCGCTCTGTTGCCGTCGTTGCCGATGCCAGGCCGGCCGCAATGTCGCGTGCAAGCTCCGATGCATCCATGTTCGCGCTCTGTGCCATCAAGGCCCCTCTCTTTTGGCGAATCTTGGGGCTTTAGTATGACACCTAGGTTTACAGCTGACAAGACAGCTGTAAACCTAGGTGTAAAGTTGAAATAAAGATTCAATCATGCGGCAGATCCATTTTCGGACTGGCAAGCTGAGGATAGTCGAGCTCTCGATAGCGCAGGAGGCATCTTTCGCCACCGCAATACTGCTCGGCGCGAGTTGCGCACCGTGGGGCGCAAACGGGGTGTTCCTCCGCGGGCGGCGCGCACCCAATGTGGCAAAATCGAACTACTAAGGGGGCCCGAATGCTCAAGATTATCGCCTGCGACGACGACGTCGCTTTTCTAGATAGACTGCACCGGATGATCGACCGCTGGTCGACCGAGACAGGCACGGCAGTCGACGTTGCGCTCGTCACGCGCGGCGAGGACCTGCTGGCCCGCCATGCCGCATCGCGCGCCGACATCATTCTGCTCGACATGATCATGCCGCTCGTCAACGGCATGGACACCGCGCGGGAGCTGCGCCAATCCGACACCGCCGTGCGCCTAGTGTTCCTCACCTCGTCGCCCGAGTTCGCGCTGGAGTCCTATGAGGTCCGCGCCTTCGACTACCTGCTCAAGCCCGTAGCGTACGAACGCCTGGCGCAACTGCTCGACGAGCTTTCGAGCATGCGGCCCGCCGCGACCGATGAGCTCGTGACCAAAACGTCCTTTGGCTACCATGCCCTGCGCCTGTCCGATATCGAATACGCCGAGGCCCGCAACAAGCACGTGGTATTCCACCTGCGCGACGGACGCGATATCGAGGCACTCGAGTCGTTCCGCAGCGTCGAGGACCGTTTGGCGCAAAATGCCACCTTCTTTAAATGCCACCGTAGCTACCAGGTCAACTTGCGCAATATCGATCACTTTGACCGCACGGACATCGTCATGCGCTCGGGTGCGTGCATCCCGCTTTCGCGCAGCTGCAAGCAGGGATTCCAAGACGCCTACTTTGCGGTTCGCTTTGAGGGTGGGAGACACTGATGGTCTCCTCGGTCGAAATGGTCCTTTGGGCAATCCACCACGCCACGACGCTGCTCTTTGGCGTCTTTGCCTCGGCGGCGCTGTGCGGTATCGAGATCAACCGGCGTCATGCGCTTGAACTGGTGCTGGTCGGTGCCGTAACTGGATGCGCATTTGGCCTCGCCAATGCCGTCGGCGGCGAGCTTTTCGCCCGCCAGGTATATCCGCTCGTCGTGCATCTGCCGCTCGTCATCTATTTGTGCGCGCGCTACCGCCTGAGCCCGCTGCTTGCCGTGCTCGGCATTACGAGTGCCTATCTGAGCTGCCAGTTCAGCAATTGGATGGGCATCGCCGCCTTTGCCGCAACCGATTCTCAGATCGCGTACTATCTGGCGCGCATCGCGACCACACTCGCCGTCTTTGCCGTCCTGTTGCATTGGGCCGGCGACATCGGTCCGCGCTTGGCGATTAAAAGCACCACCGAGCTGGGCATCCTTTTAATCCTGCCGCTCGTCTATTACGTCTTTGACTATGCCACCAACGTCTACACCACGCTGTTCCACTCGGGCTCGGTGGTAACGGTTGAGTTTTTGGCATTTGCGCTCTGTGCGTTCTACCTTATGTTTCTTGCCGTTTACCTACGCGAATACGAAGAAAAGGAAACCGCCGAGCGAGAGCGCTGGATGCTCGAAACCCGCGACAGCGCCGCCATCAAAGAGCTCGAGGCTTGGCGTCAATCTGGGCGCGAGCTGTCGATTCTTCGCCACGATATGCGCCACTTCCTACGCGGCCTGGCCGCTTTAATTGAGGAGGGCCACACCGACGAGGCGCTCAAACGCATCGATGAACTCTGCGAAGCCGGCGATCGCACCGCCGTACGCCGCTTCTGCGCCAACGAGACCGTAAACATCGCGCTTTCGTCATTTAGCTCGGATATCAATAGAAACGGCATTACCGCCAACCTGCGCGCCGCCGTACCCGAAACCATCCACGTAGGTGACGCCGACCTGTTTAGCGTGCTCTCAAATGCCTTGGAAAACGCTATCACCGCCGCAAGCGCCGCACCCCAAGGAAAGCGATTCGTCGACTTTGACCTGCGATTAGAGGACGGCCAGCTGCTGCTGTTAGTTTCCAACACGTTTGACCGCGCGCCGCGCATGGTCGACGGCATGCCCGTGACCCGGCATGCGGGCCATGGCTTTGGCACCAGGAGCATCAAACTTGCCGTGGAGCGCATGAACGGCAACTGTCAGTTCCGCATTAACGGCGATCGGTTTGAGCTGCGTGCTGTGATGTAAGGGCGCGGGCGCGACGGATTTGCGTTCCGCGGGTACGGCTCGCCCGCTCGGGGTCATTTGTCGACGCGGGCTCGCTACAGCGGGGCGGCCGCCGGAGTCAGCTGCTTGATGTAGGCCCACATGCGCTGCTTAGCGGCCTTGTCGGTGAGTGCTGCCTCAAAGCCGTCGAGTGCGAGCACGCGGCGACCCTGCACATGGGCGACCAAGCCGGGCTTGAGCATGGCGGTGTCGAAGTCATCGATCGCCACGAGCATATCGGCGTAGGTCTCGCGCATGGCGTCAGCCGCGTTGTTGTCGAGCAGTAGCACCGCCTCGGGGTCCAAAGCCTCAAGCGCCTCACGGAACAGCTCGCACGGCAGAGTCTCGCCCACCGCGACCGTCCCATCACCCACGCCGGCGACGCTTGCCAGCACGCAAAAATCCTCGGGCGCGTAGCCGATGGCCCCAAGCGCCTTGCGCAACGCCGCGCCATCCGGGCCGGCGGCAAGCTCGCCACCCGAACGCTCGGCCTCGTCCAAATCGCCTTTGACCAGCACGATCGGCGAGCACGCGTTGCCCGCGATACGCACGCCACGGACCGCAAGCGATGTGAGCTCCTGCTCGGCCGCCTGGGCGATGGCTTCTTTTTTCTGGCTTTGTGACGTGGACATGCGCTCTCCAATCGTTTGCGTGCCCACCATTATATAAAAGAGCTACCCGCGAGTGGTTGCTTTGCGGGCGGCTGGGTATAAGCACGGTCGTACTGAGTTTTACGCGGCCAAGCCGCGTCGCATTATGGAGGTCACCATGGCTGACATTAATCAGATTACCCCCGGGAACTTCGATTCCATCGTTAACGACAGCCTGCCCGTGCTGGTCGATTTTTGGGCACCGTGGTGCGGGCCCTGTCGATCCCTCTCGCCCATCGTTGACGAGGTTGCCGATGAGCTGGCGGGCAAGCTTGCCGTTGCCAAATGCAACGTCGACGACAACCAGGACCTGGCCATGAAGTATGGCGTCATGAGCATCCCCACGCTGATTGTGTTTAAGAACGGCGAGGAGATTGACCGCTCAGTTGGCGCTCTGCCCAAGGCGAGGCTGCAGGCGCTGCTGGAAAAGCATCTGTAATACGCTTGTTACTTACCCGCCGTCTATGAGCGCTTTTGCACCGCTCGCCGGACTTCTGGATGCACCGAGTGCAACCACGGATAGTATGGTAGTCACAAACAGCCCCCAGTGAACGGGTGCGGGTCGCACAGACTCGTACCCGTTTTCTTATGCAGCTGTGCGCAGAGCGGGCGTAGTAAAATCTGAACCACTGATTAGACCCGTACAAAGGAGACTTTCCATGCATGATGTTGGAATGAACATGAGCCAGCTTGCCATGAGCGTCAAGCAGGTCGACGACACCATCGAGCTCGCTCACGAGTGGAGCCATCAGCTGCTGCATGCGACCGAGAATTTTGACATGGAGCGCATCGGCGCCAAGCTCGAAGCCGCCATGGCCGCGCTCCACGAGGCCCACGACGCACTCGAGGGCTACGAGGAAGCCATCGAGGCCGACCACAACTCCGTCGGCTCCGTGAAGCTGGTGTAAGGTGGCCGAACACGAGCACTGCTGCGGGTACGAGCACGAGCATCCGCACGGGGCGGACGGTGACGCGGGCTGCCACTGTAGTGGCTCCGGCTCCGAGCTGGTCCGTTTTTCGGTTACCGCACCCGACGACCTGCTGCGCCGTTTTGACGAGCAGATCGCGCGCCGCGGCGACGTGGCCAATCGCTCCGAGGCCGTGCGCGACCTGATTCGCGCCTCGATCGCCAAAGAGCAGATGCGCACGCCCGATGAGCACGTTATCGGGTCGCTCACCATGATCTACGACCATCACACCGGCGATCTGACGCGCCGCCTGGACGAGGTGCAGCACGACTACACCGACGAGATCGTATCGACGATGCACGTGCATTTGGATCACCACAACTGCTTGGAAATCCTGGCACTCAAGGGTCGCGGCGAGCGCGTCTACGAACTAGCCGACCGCCTGCTGGGCTTGCGCGGCGTTAAGCACGGCGAGCTCACGTGCGCCGCCACCAAGCAGAGCCTGGGGTTGTAGCGGGATTTCCCGCAGCGCACCTGCCAAATAGGGACAGGTTTGTTTTGGCAGGTTTAGAAGTTTTACCTACCAAAATAAACCTGTCCCTTTTTGGTCGGTTTTGATGAGGGGTGTCGCATGCGGCATGTGCATATTCATGTGACGGGCATTGTGCAGGGCGTTGGCATGCGACCGTTTGTGTATCGCGAGGCCATGGCGCATGGCATTTGCGGATGGGTGCTCAACGCGGGCGACGGCGTGCATATCGAGGCGCACGCTTGTGCCGAGGCGGTTGACGGATTTGTCGCTGCACTTTCTGAGCATGCGCCCGCGGCGGCTCGCGTTGAGCGAGTCGATATTGCGGATTTGGAGCCTGGCGGCTGGAGCACTGCCGATGAGCAGGGCTTTCACATTGTGGCGTCGCAGGACCAGACCGCGCACACGACGCTCGTCTCGCCCGATATCGCCACCTGCGACGATTGCCTGTGCGAGTTGTTCGATCCCGCCGACCGACGCTACCACTACCCCTTTATCAACTGCACCAACTGCGGGCCGCGCTTTACCATCATCCGATCGCTGCCTTATGACCGAGCGGCTACCTCGATGGACCGTTTCCCCATGTGCCCCGCCTGCGCCGCAGAGTATGCCGATCCACTCGACCGTCGCTTTCACGCGCAGCCCGATGCCTGCTTTGATTGCGGACCGCATATTACGTGGCGCGAGGCTGTGAACGGCGATGCGTGCGGGAATTCGCCCGCGACACCGGCCGCCGGCACCACACGCGAGGCCAGCGACGCTATCATCGAGCGCTGCGCTGAGCTGCTGGCCAGCGGCGGCATCGTCGCCATCAAGGGCCTGGGCGGATTCCATCTAGCCTGTGACGCTGCCAACGAGCAGGCGGTGGCCGAGTTGCGCCGTCGCAAACGCCGCAGCAACAAACCACTTGCCGTCATGGTGCGCGACCTTGCTGACGTTGAACGCCTATGCCATGTCAGCGATGTTGAGCGCGGCTTGCTGGCCGGCAGCATTCGCCCCATCGTGTTGCTGCGCCGGCGTGCTGTTTGCGGGAACGACGGCGATTCTCCCGACGCCCTCGTACTCGCACCGTCCGTCGCGCACGACCTGCCCGAGCTTGGCGTTATGCTCCCCTACACCCCGCTTCAGCATCTTCTGCTTGCAGCTGCCGCGTCGCACGGTATGCACGCGCTCGTCATGACCAGCGGCAACCTGAGCGAAGAGCCCATCGAGACCGATGACGATCTTGCCTGGGAACACCTCGTTGCCACCGGCATCGCCGACGCGTTGCTCGGTAACGACCGCGCGATCCTCTCGCGCTACGACGACTCTGTAGTGCGCGTGGTCGACGGCGCCGTTATGCCCGTGCGCCGCGCTCGCGGATATGCACCCCAGCCGCTGCCGTTGCCGGCGCTCGACGGCGCTCCGTCCTGCGTGCTCGCCTGCGGGCCACAACAAAAGGCCACGATTGCGCTCACGCGTGAAGGGACGAACGGCGAGGCAACCTGTTTTGTGTCGCAGCATATCGGCGATGTTGAAAACGGCGAGACCTTCGATGCCTGGAACGCCGCGCACACGCGCTTGGAAGACCTCTTTGACTTGGCGCCCGCCGCCTTGGCTTGCGATGTACACCCCAGCTATCTATCGGGCCAGTGGGCGCGCGAGCAGGCGCGAAAATGCAATCTGCCGCTCGTCGAGGTGCAGCACCATCATGCGCATATCGCGAGCGTAATGGCCGAGGCCATCGCCGCGGGCCAGCTTACAACCGACGCGCGCGTCCTTGGCATCGCCTTTGACGGCACCGGCGCCGGCACCGATGGGACCATTTGGGGCGGCGAGTTTCTTGTCGCCGGCCTTGGCGGCTTTGAGCGCGCCGCGCATTTGCGCACCTGGGCGCTCCCCGGTGGGGCGGCCTCCGTGCGCGACGCCCGCCGCAACGCCTTTGCCCTGCTCAGTGAGCTCGGCCTGCTCGAGCACCCAGGTGCCGCTCGGCTTTTGGACAGCCTCGACGAGCAAACGCGCAGCGTGACAGCCACCATGATCGAGCGCGGCATCAACAGCCCGCGTACCAGCAGCATGGGGCGTCTCTTTGATGCCGCGGCAGCAATTCTGGGCATCTGCGACAAGGCAACCTACGAGGGCGAACCCGCCATCGAGCTTGAGGCTGCCGCCTGGCGCGCGCTCAGCAGTGAAAGTGCCTGCCCCGCCGGCAATATAGCCGGCTTTTCCGTAACCGAATCATCCCGTCCGGACGCCTGCCATGTTCTAAACTCCAGATCGCTTATTGAGGCGCTTTTGGAGGGAACCAGGGCCGGCACTGCGGCCTACAGGCTCGCGCTCGGATTCCACATCGCTATCGCGCGCTCTTCGGCACGAATCGCACGCGAAATCTGCGCGCACGAAAGCATCGATACCGTCGCGCTCTCGGGCGGCGTGTTCATGAACCGACTTTTGCTTCAGCTCCTTACCCACGACCTCAAAGACGCCGGTCTTGCCGTCTTGGTCCCCCACGCCGTGCCCGTCAACGACGGCTGCATCGCCTACGGTCAGGCCGCCATCGCTCGCGCTCGCCTCGCGCAGACGGCGTCTCTATAGGCCGTTTTGCCAGCCTGCGCGCCGCCGTCTCACAGGTGTAACGCGTTTGCTCGTGACTCCCGCGAGCGCTACCATCAACTGATGGATTATTGAGCGCCCGTCCAGCGCAAAGCGTATAAAAGGGGAACAATATGTGCCTTGCCGTTCCCGGTAAAGTAGTCAAACGCGACGACGACATCAAGGCCACCGTCGACATGATGGGCGTCGAGCGCCCCGTGTCGCTGCGACTCGTGCCGACGGCGCAGGTTGGCGACTACATTCTCGTACACGCCGGCTTTGGCATCCAGATTGTCGACGAGCAGGAAGCGCAAGAAACGCTCGAGCTCGTTAATGCCATGTCCGAGCTGGTCGAAGAAGACCAGCTTGCCACCAACCCGGCCGAGGCATACTAGTGGCGGCCGAGCAGCCGGCGCGCTCCGGTATCGACTTCTCGGCATTCCGCGATCCCAAGCTGGCTCGCGAGCTCATCGAGCGCATTCATGAGCTTGTCGGCGACCGCGCCATCAACCTTATGGAAGTCTGCGGCACGCATACTGTGAGCATCGGGCGCTATGGCTTTCGCTCCATTATGCCGGCGGGGCTCAAGCTGCTGAGCGGCCCGGGTTGCCCCGTCTGCGTTACCGCCAACCGCGACATCGACCACGCAATCGCACTCGCCAACATAGACGGCGCCATCATCACCACCTTTGGCGACATGATGCGCGTGCCCGGATCATCCACCTCGCTCGCTGCGCAAAAAGCGGCAGGGCGTGACATTCGCATCGTCTACTCCCCGCTCGACGCGCTCGACATTGCCGAGCAAAACCCCGATCGCCCGGTCATTTTTATGGGCGTGGGCTTTGAGACTACGACGCCCACCATCGCTGCCGCCATTTTGGAGGCCGATGCACGCGGGCTCCAGAACTTCTCGGTCTATTGCGCCCACAAGACCACGCCGCCGGCGTTGCGCGCCATCGCCAACGATCCCGAGACCGCCATCGACGGCTTTATCCTGCCGGGCCACGTCGCCACCATCACGGGCTTGGCGCCCTTTAGCTTTTTGGTCGACGAATTCAGTACCCCGGGCGTGGTCACGGGATTTGAGCCGGTCGATATCCTGCAGGGCATCTGCATGCTGGTCCAGATGGTTGTCGAGGACAGGCCGGCGATTGACAACGCCTACCGCCGTGGCGTCAACGCAGACGGCAATCCCGTGGCGCGCCAGCTGGTCGAGCAGGTGTTTGAACCATGCGACACCACGTGGCGCGGGCTGGGGCCGATTGCGGCTTCGGGACTCGCCATTCGTCCCGAATTCTCGCGCTTTGATGCCCGTACCCGCTTTGATGTGCCCGTTGAGGCGACAGTCGAGCCGCGCGGGTGCCGCTGCGGCGACGTGCTGCGCGGGGCCATTACGCCGAGCGACTGCCCGCTCTTTGGCCGCACCTGCACGCCCGAGCACCCCGTCGGCCCGTGCATGGTGAGCTCCGAGGGCAGCTGCGCAGCATATTTCCGCTACCGAGGCTAATGGGTTCCGCCGTTCTAACGAACGGCGGACCGGTCGACGCTGCACCTCACCCATATAATTCCACCCACGATTGGAGTTTTCGATATGTCCCATAGCGTTACCGATAGCACCGTCCTGCTGGGTCACGGCTCCGGCGGCCAGATGATGAAACGCATCATCGATGAGGTCTTTTTAGATGCCTTTGGTTCGCCCGAGCTGCTCGAAGGCAACGACGCCGGCGTCGCCGCGCTGCCCGCGAGCGGGCGCATCGCCATGTCGACCGACAGCTTTGTAGTCTCGCCGCAGTTCTTCCCCGGTGGCAACATCGGCCGCCTCGCCGTGTGCGGAACCGTCAACGACGTCGCGACCTCGGGTGCCAACGTGCGCTACCTATCGTGCGGCTTTATCCTCGAAGAGGGCTATCCCATGGATAAGCTCC
>UQWG01000018.1 GCA_900544645.1 uncultured Collinsella sp. | reverse complement strand
AAACACATCTCCACCGTTCCTTCAACTGGGAAAATGCCGCCCCCGGACCCCAGGAGGGGCCGCGGGGGCGTTCGGCTAACTGCGGGAATGGCCTATTCGCTCAATGTGATCGGCTGAGATCGGAAATCAACCCGCATCTGCCGTCTACCGAGAAAATCAAATACTTCTTGACTTTTGAAATCGAGGGCAAAATCGCAGGATTCATTTTTGGTTAAACGCATAACTAAATCGCATAACCAACGCTCTGACCTGCGCGTTTACCGAAATAAGCTGGCATTAAGAAAAACGAGCACCTATATTGTTCTTGTCGAAAAGACAGCAAGTCCAAACGGCAGGGAATGCTCCGGAGGCCTCCGCAAACGGTGTCTTGCGCACGCAACTCTATGAAAAGAGGGAAGCAATGAAGATCGTAGGCGTTGCCGCCTGTACTGTGGGTATCGCCCACACGTATATGGCTCAGAAGGCGATTCAGGATGAATGCGCCGCCCGTGGCATCGAGTGCAAGGTCGAGGCTCAGGGTGGCCTGGGTATCGAGAATGAGCTCACGCAGGAAGACGTGGACTCCGCCGACCTGGTCCTGGAGTCCGTCGACGTGGGTGTCGAGAACGAGGACCGTTTTGAGCAGAAGATGGCCGAGGGCAAGTTCCTGAAGGTCGGCACCTCGGATGTAATCGCCGATCCGGTAAAGATCATCGACCAGGCCATTGAGATCATCAAGGCGACGGGTGGCGCCGTTGACGCGCCCAAGGCCGAGGCCAAGGCAGAGAAGAAGGCCGTCTCCGCTGCCCCGCAGGCCCCGACACCGGCGTCCAAGCAGTCTATCTTTGCCGATCCTGGCAAGACGCTGCTCAATGCATTCAATACCGGCGTTTCCTATTTTATCCCCATCGTCGTTATCGGCGGCGTGTTTCTTGCCTTCTCGCTGGCATCCGGTACCGCCGGCGCCAACGGCATGGAGGTTACGAACCCGCTGATGGTGAGCCTTAACACCATCGGCATGGCCGGCATCTCCATGATGATCCCGGTGCTTGCGGCATACATCTCCTACTCGATGGCCGGCAAGCCCGCGCTCGCCCCCGGTTTTGTCCTGGGCTACCTGGTCAACAACGCAGTCGTTACCCCTAACGGCAACGGCGTTTCGACCGGCTTCTTGGGCGCCATGATCATGGCGGTCATCTGCGGCTACTTTGTCCGCTGGATGAAGACCTGGAAGGTCAACAACACCATCCAGACCATCATGCCCATCCTGATCATCCCGATTCTGACCTCGCTTGTCCTGGGCATGGCCTATATCTACATCCTGGCCACGCCGCTTGGCTTTGTGATGGACTGGCTCACCGGCGTGCTCGGCAGCCTGCAGGGCGGTTCCGCAGTTGTCCTGGGTCTGGTCATTGGCGTTATGACCGCCTTCGATATGGGTGGCCCCATCAACAAGACCGCCTCGACCTTCACCATGGCCATCATGGCCTCCGGCATCTATGGCCCCAACGGCATGTTCCGCGTCGCCGTCGCCATTCCCCCGATTGCCTGCGGCCTTGCTGCGCTCATCGCCAAGAACAAGTTCGATGACGCCGATCGCCAGATGGGTATCTCCGCACTGTTCATGGGCTGCATCGGCATTACCGAGGGCGCTATCCCCTTCGCGGTCAAGGACCTTGGCCACACCCTGCCCGGCATCTGCATCGGCTCTGCCGTGGGCGCGGCGCTCGCCGCCTTCCAGGGTATCGACTGCTACGTCCCGCACGGTGGCTTTATCGTCGCCCTTGCCACCAACAACGTCGCGCTGTTCTGCCTGGACATCGTGATTGGCGCCGTGGTCGCCGCTGCAATCCTGATTGCCATGAAGCCCACGCTCGACAAGCAGGCCAAGTAAACCTTTAAGGACTCCGGTTGTGCGGAGGGGTGGATTTGACTCCGCACAACCGCCCCTACACAACAAAATCCATCCGTACTGATAGGGCCCACATCTGGGTCCCAGGGAACTTTTGTCAAAAATCCTCTGGAGAAGGAGAACAAAATGTCCAACCTCACCATCCGCCAGGCCGTTCAGGGCATGCTCAAACTGCAGGATAGCGGCGATCACGCAACCATGGTCGGCATTGGCCCCATGAGCCCCAACCTGATTCAGGCCGTGTTCGAGCTTGCCAAGGACGAGGATTTCCCGCCCATGTTTATCGCCAGCCGCAACCAGGTCGATATGGACGAGATGGGCGCCGGCTACGTCAACGGTTGGGACCAGACGCGCTTTGCCGCCGACATCAAGAAGGTCGCCGACGAGGTGGGTTACACCGGTCCGTACTACCTGTGCCGAGATCACGGCGGTCCGTGGCAGCGCGACGAGGAGCGTAACGCCCACCTGCCCGAGGACGAGGCCATGGAGCTCGCCCGCAAGTCCTTCGTCGCCGACATGGAGGCAGGCTTTGACCTGCTGATGGTCGACCCCACCAAGGATCCCTATCAGATCGGCAAGGTTATTCCGCTCGACGTGGTGCTTCGCCGCACGATCGATCTTATCGACTACCTTGAGCAGTACCGTCGCGAGCATAACCTGCCCGAGGTCGCCTATGAGGTCGGTACCGAGGAGACCAATGGCGGCTTGACCTCTACCGATAAGTACGAGGAGTTCATTTCTCAGCTGCAGCCCGAGCTCGAGAAGCGCGGCTGCCCCATGCCCACCTTTATCGTCGGCCAGACCGGCACCCTTACCCGCTGGACGGAGCAGGTCGGTCACTACAACTTCAAGAACGCCCGCGAGCTTGCCGATATGGCCAAGCGCTATGGCGTGGGCCTGAAGGAGCACAACGCCGACTATCTGGACGACGCGACGCTGCTCGAGCACATCCCGGCACACGTGACCGCCTCCAACGTCGCTCCGCAGTATGGCACCGAGGAGACCCGCGCCTACCTCAAGCTCTGCGCCACCGAGCAGATCCTGGTCGACAACGGTCTGTGCGATGACCCCTCCGACCTGTATCACACGCTGCTGGTCAAGGCTATCAAGACCGAGCGCTGGCGCAAGTGGATGACTGGCGACGACGTCAACCTGCAGGTCGATGACATCCTTGCCGACGATGAGCTCAGCCTGAAGATCCTGGATGTCTCCGGCCACTATGCGTTCAACGATCCCGAGGTCAAGGAGCAGGTCGAGAAGCTCTATCGCAACCTCGCTGCCCAGGACATCGACGGCAAGCGCTTTGTGATCGAGCACATCAAGCGCCCGATCAAGCAGTACGTCGTCGGTCTTAACCTCAAGGGCGTCACGACCCGCATCGAGGCCGCTCTTGCCGAGTAAGTAGCTTTTCCTACGCGACGCCGGGCCTGGGGCATGTCCCAGGCCCGGCACATGGGACAAAGGGGCAGTCCCTTTGTCCCATTCTTTTGAGTTTTAGCTTCCTTTGAAGGGGTTCACCATGAAGTTCTTTATCGATACCGCCAATCTGGACGAGATTGCCGAGGCCAAGAGCTGGGGCTGCCTGGCCGGTGTTACCACCAACCCGTCCCTGTACGCCAAGACCGGCGGCAAGCTTGCCGACTTTGAGCCCCATATGCTCAAGATTGCCGAGCTCTGCGAGGGTCTGCCCGTGTCTGCCGAGTCCACCGCGACTACTGCCGAGGGCATGATCGAGGAGGGCAAGCGTCTTGCCGCCCTCGCTCCCAACATCGTGGTTAAGCTTCCCGTGTGCGAGGCCGGCCTTGCCGCCTGCCGCGCCCTGGCCGACGCAGGTGTGCGCGTCAACATGACGCTTGTTTTCTCGCCGACCCAGGCCTTGATGGCCGCCAACGCCGGCGCTCGCTACATCAGCCCGTTTGTGGGGCGCTTCGATGACATCGCCGAGGACGGTATCTCGCAGCTCGACAATGTTGTGACTTGCATCAAGAACTATGACTGGACCGGCAAGAACGTCGACGACACCGTTGAGATCATTACCGCTTCGGTCCGCACGCCCAACCATGTGACCCAGGCGGCGCTGCTTGGTGCCGACATTGCGACCGTCCCCATGGCCGCTCTTAAGAAATGCTTGCATCACCCGCTGACCGACCAGGGCCTTGCCTCTTTTGAGGCTGATTGGCAGAAGGTCGTCGCTCAGGCTTAACGAGTGGATTGCCCCGGCATCGCGTCATCCGGTGCCGGGGTTGTTCTCAAGAGAGGAATTCGTATGACCAACCAGGAGCTGGCAAAGGTCGCCAATGAGGTCAGGAAGGGTGTCGTGACTGCGGTTCACGCGGCCAAGTCGGGACATCCGGGTGGATCGCTCGGTGCTGCCGACATCATGACGTATCTGTACTTTGAGGAAATGAATATCGATCCTGCTGACCCTCACAAGGCCGATCGCGATCGCTTTGTGCTCTCCAAGGGTCACGCGGCGCCGGGCCTGTATTCGGTGTTGGCAAATCGCGGCTATTTTCCCGTCGAAGAGCTCGAGACGCTCCGCCATATTGGCAGCCGACTGCAGGGCCATCCCAACATGAACGACACCCCGGGCATCGATATGTCCACCGGATCGCTCGGTCAGGGTATCTCCGCCGCGGTTGGAATGGCACTCGCCGCAAAGCACTGGGGTGACAGCTACCGCGTCTACACGTTGCTGGGCGACGGCGAGTGCGAGGAGGGCCAGGTGTGGGAGGCGGCCATGTTTGCCGGCAACCATGCGCTCGACAATCTTGTTGCCGTCGTCGACCACAACGGCTTGCAGATTGACGGCACGATCGATGAGGTCAACTCGGCCATGCCGCTCGCTGACAAGTTCCGCGCCTTTAAGTGGCATGTGATCGAGCTAGCCGATGGCAACGACATGACACAGATTGAGGCGGCTTTCGCCGAGGCTCGTGAGGTGACCGGCGTGCCCGTCGCTATCATCGCCGAGACGGTGAAGGGCAAAGGCGTCTCCTTTATGGAGAACCAGGTTGGCTGGCATGGCAAGGCGCCCAACGATGAACAGTTTGAGCAGGCCATGGCCGAGCTTGCGGCAGCAGGAGAGGAGCTCTAATGGCAGAGGTCAAAAAAGTCGCCACGCGCGTAAGCTACGGCGAGGCGCTCGTCGAGCTGGGCAATGAGCACGATGACTTTGTAGTGCTCGATGCCGACCTGGCTGCCGCTACGCAGACGGGTAAGTTTAAGGCTGCGCACCCTGAGCGCTTCTACGATGCCGGCATTGCCGAGAGCAACTTGATGGGGCTCGCCGCCGGCATTGCGACCACGGGCCACGTCGCCTTTGCGAGCACCTTTGCCATGTTCGCCGCCGGCCGCGCGTACGAACAAGTGCGTAATTCCATTGGCTATCCGCACCTCAACGTCAAAATCGGTGCCACGCATGCGGGTATCTCGGTCGGTGAAGACGGCGCCACGCATCAGTGCTGCGAGGACATCGCGCTCATGCGCACGATCCCGGGTATGACGGTAATCGTTCCCGCCGATGACATCGAGGCTCGCGCTTGCGTGCGCGCCGCCTATGAGTTTGAGGGACCGGTCTACATGCGCTTCGGACGCCTGGCAACGCCGGTCATTAACGATCACGAGGACTATGAGTTCAAGATTGGTCGCGGCGTGGTCGTGCGCGAGGGGTCCGATGTGACCATCATCGCTTGTGGCCTTATGGTCGCCGAGGCGCTTGAGGCTGCCGAGGCGCTCGCTGCCGATGGTATCGATGCCGAGGTCATCAATATGCACACGATCAAGCCGCTTGATGAGCGCCTGGTGGTTGCCAGCGCCAAGAAGACCGGTCGTGTGGTCACTGCCGAGGAGCATTCGATTATCGGTGGTCTTGGCGAGGCCGTGGCCTCGGTGCTCGCGGAGCAGCATCCGGTGCCGATGCGTCGCGTCGGCGTGCGCGATGTGTATGGCGAGTCCGGCCCTGCGGTCGATTTGCTGCACAAGTACGGTTTGGACGCCGACGGCATCGAAGCTGCGGTCAGGTCCGTGTTGTAAGGAAGGTTTCCATGGGATTTGTATCTGCCAACCAAGTGACAATCGGGTATACCGCCGCCTCGCGCGAGGACGCCCTACATTATTTGTCCGAGCAGGCCATCGAGCTCGGCTTTGCCGATGACGCATCTGCCGTAGAGGCCGCCTTCATTGCTCGCGAGAACGAGGCCGAGACCGGCCTTGTCGCCGGTTTTGCCGTTCCGCATGCCAAAAGCGACGCGATCCACACGCCGGGCGTTGTCGTGCTTAAACTGACCGAGCCCGTTGAATGGCCGAGCTTCGATGGGGTGCCCGTCGATGTTGCGCTCGCGCTGTACGTGCCTGCCGGCGAGGCTGGAACCACGCATCTGCGCCTGCTCTCCAAGGCTGCCGTAATGCTGATGGACGCCGGCTTCCGCGACAAGGTGCGCGCGAGCACCGATCCCGTTGAGATTGCGGAGCTCATCAATAGCGGACTCGAAGACTAGAACGGTCATCCCGTTCAATCAATCGATCCTTCTCCAAGGAAAAGGGCCGCGACGCCATATAGGTGTCGCGGCCCTGTTTGCGTTTCCCCAGATAAAACCTGCCAAAATAAACCTATCCCTTTTTGGCAGGCTAATCGTGAGTTATTTCACCGCAACTTAGGGCACGGTTAGGAAGTGTGCACCTTAAAGAGTGGAGCCCTTGATTAGAGAGGTCGCGCTCATCTCTCTAAATGTCTCTCTAAAGAGAAGGTTGGTTAGAGAGATAGCATTAGGCAATCTAGCAGCGAATTCGATACATCTCTCTTAATGTCTCTCTAAAACAAGGCGCTTATCTCTCTAAAGTTAGAGAGATAAGCGCCTTGTTTTAGAGAGACGGAATGCCAAAATTCGTCCGTCAGCTACCATCTGCCAAAAATGACGGATAAAGGGCTCATCGAAGTAATGGGTTCATCGACGAGCCGCAACCGCCGCTATCGGAAGAAGTAGATGCAGCCGAATTGCCCCTCTATCGTCTCTCGAAGTTTGATGGGTGCTAGAGGGGCGACTGCCTCGCGATATTTTCCCAAGATAAAACCTGCCAAAACAAACCTGTCCCTTATTGACAGGTCAGTTAACGCAGTCCAGGTTGAGCATATGTGCCCGGAGCCCGCGCAGCGCCGAGCAGTTACGCCGTTTGTAAAACGGCGTAATCTAAAGGTTCATGTTGCCGTGGATGTAGGAGGTGACCTCGGGGGAGATATGGTCGCAGCCCAGCTCGCGCAGCGCGGACTCGATAACGGCGGGCAGCGGGGTTTTGCCCTCGGCATCGACGGCGTTGCCACCGAGGGCAGCAATCTTGGCGACATCTGCGGGTGCGGCCTCGATATGCATGCAGCCGCCGATCAAGCGCGCGCGTACCTGTGCCAGATCAAGATTGTGCAGGTAATCCTCGCAGGCGCGGATTAAATCGACCTTCTCGCGCGTAAGCTCCTCGCCCGTGGGGACGCGGGTGGCAAGACATGCTCCCGCCGGCAGGTTCCAAACGGGATAGCCCCATGCGCGCAGCAGCTCGCGCTCTTCGTCCTTGGTAAAGCCGACCTCCATAAGGGGTGAGCGTACGCCGAGCTCTTCTGCCGCACGCATGCCGGGGCGGTAGTCACCGCGATCGCTTGCATTGCTGCCATCGATGACGGTGGGAAAGCCGAGCGACTTGGCGTGGTTGACGATGGCGGTAAAGCCGGCGTGCTTGCAGTGGTAGCAGCGATTAGCATCGTTGCAGGCTACTTGGGGGAGCTGCAGCTGATCCACCGAAAGATTGAGCACGGGGAGCTTAAAATGCGGCCCCTCATTGGCCTGCCCATCAACGGACTGCTCAAACGAAGCCTGCTCGGGCGTGCCGATGAGCGGCGTGGTGAGATGGACGAGAAGAGTATTGGTAGGCATGACGCGGGCGCATACGGCGGCCAAAAAGCTGCTGTCAACGCCGCCGGAAAACCCGATAGCCACGCGCCCGTATGCCAAAAGCAGCTGCTCGAGCGCCGATAGCTTGTCTTGAAGCTCCTCTGCGGGTGCCGTGGTGTCTAAAATCATGAAACGTTCCTTATCGTTGAGTACTCGATCGAAAACTATAATCCTAATGCGTTACTTGCCATAAGACTTCTATCTGTGTAACGAAAGTGCAATATGGTATATACGTTATATACAAGTTGCCAAATGCGGTAGAGTTGCAGCAACGCGACAGCGAGAGTCGATGGGGGACCGATATGATCAAGGCTGTTATTTTTGACATGGATGGAACGCTGGTCGATACCGAGCGTTTGGGGATTAAGGCCTGGAAGGCAGGCGCCGCTGAGCTGGGGCTCGCGATTGATGAAGCGCTGATCCATCAGTTTATCGGCCGCACGCTGCCCGATGTTATGGATATCCTCGATAAGCATTATGGCAGCCACGAAACCACCGAGGCGATCTATCGTCGCCACAAGGAGATTCGCGACGAGATGGTCAAGACCGAACTGGAGCTTAAGGCCGGCGCCGCCGAGTGCCTAGACGAGTTGCTAGCTGCGAGCTATCACGTGGGCCTAGCGACGTCGTCGCGCCTCGTTACGGCCGAGCGCAACCTTAAGATGGTCGGTCTTTTTGACAAGTTTGAAACGGTAACGTGTGGCGAGGACGTCGTGCACGGCAAGCCCGACCCCGAGATGTATCTGCTCGCCTGCGAGCGTGCGGGCTTTGCCCCCGAGGAGTGCGCCGTGGTCGAGGATTCGCGCAATGGTTGCGTCTCGGGCATCACGGCCGGCTGCCACGTCTTTGCCGTCCCCGATATTGTGCCGCTGCCGCAGGACGTGGTGGATGGCTGCGAGGCCGTGCTCGATACGTTGTTCGACCTGGCGGCGGCAATCAAGACTGTGCGCTAGAAAATTGCGGCGTTGAAACGAGCGATTGCTCACGTTTGCGCTTAAGCAAAAGGGGTCCGGCAATGGTCGGGCCCCTTTTGCTTAAGCGGCGACTTAGCATACTCGCGGGCGTGCTATAGATACGCACCGAGGTTGATGGCCGTGGCGTCGGTCTGGCTGCTTGCCTGGGTGCTGGCGCGTTCCAGTAGGAACGGACGTACCAGTTCTTGGCGGTTGATATCCTCGGCGGCGACTGCGGTGACGGTACGCGCTGCGGAGCCGACACGGATATGCTTGGTCTTTGCCGGGGCCTTGTTCTCGATTTGCTCCATGAGCAATTGAACGCCCTTGCGGCCAATCTCGTAGCCCGGGGGCGCTACCGTAGTGAGCGGGACCGATCCACTCCAAGCGAGCGGGTTGCCATCGCAGCCTGCTACGCGTACTTGCCCGGGGACAGAGATGCCCTTGTCGACCAGCGCCGAGATAACGCCCGAGGCCAACACATCGGTCAGGCCGACGACAAAATCGGGACGTTCGTCCGCGGGGCGCTCGGCGATTTGGGCACCGATGCCGTAGCCGTCGGCAGCGGTATTCCATTCGCCGGCGTCGATGACTTCGATCTTGATATCGGGGTGCAGGGCGAGCGCCTTATGAATGCCAAGGACGCGCAGGGTGAGTTGCATAAATGCTGCTCGGCCGACGACGACAATATGGTGCGCGCCGCGGGCGATGGCAAGTTCGGCAATGATGCGACCCTGGGCCTCGTTGTCGGCCGCTACGTAGTAGCCGGGCTCGGAGCAATGGATGTCCAGATGGACGATCGGCACGGGCATCTTGGTCATGGCGGGGTGCCAGTCGGGGGATGCCATGGGCTGAACCATGACGCCGGACATCTGGGTGCCCATAAAGTAGCGCAGGTAATGGTCTTCAAGAATATCGTCGTTATCGGCGTTGGCGATGAGCAAGTCGTAGCCGTGCTTGCGGGCCTCGTTGTGGGCGCCGCTGGCGATTTGGAGCGAAAAGCCGTGATCGAGACGGGGGAGCACCAGGCCAAAGGACTTGGTGGCGCCGCCCGCGAGCTGACGGGCGCTTTGGTTGGGCAGGTAGCCAAGGCGATTGATGGTCTCGTTGATGAGCTTGAGGGTCTCGGGGCGCAGCTTTTCGGGGTGGTTGAGCGCGTTGGAAACCGTGCCCAGCGAAACCCCGGCCTCGCGCGCGACGTCGCTGATTTTTACCTTTGCCATAGCGGCCCCTTTGATGCGTTTCAAGTACAAGCCAGATTGTAGCATCCCAAACCTTCAAAAAAGGGACAGGTTTATTTTGGCAGGTTTTATCTGGGGAAACGCTGTTGCCAGCGCGACCACCACGAAGGGGGCAGGTACCTTTGTGGTGGTTTGGACCGGCTGGACGTGTGTGCATCGAGTGGTATCTAAGTTGAGATACCACTTCTGGTATATCAGCTTGCGTTTGCGTGAGTACAATACTCGAACGTTGTACGTCTCAGCGCCCTTTGTGCGTGGACGTCTTGCAGTCACGCGAACGAAGGGATTTATCTTATGTGCGGAATCGTCGGCTACACCGGCTCTGATATTGCAAAGAACATCCTGGTTACGGGCCTCAAGCGTATGGAGTATCGCGGCTATGACTCCTCGGGCGTCGCGCTCGAGGTGGGCGAGGGCGCCGCGGCGCACCTCGATGTCATCCGCCGCGTGGGTAAGGTCGCGGGCTTGGAGAGCGAACTTTCCAACATTGACAGCGACGCTACCTGCGGTATCGGCCACACCCGTTGGGCCACTCACGGCAAGCCCTCCGTCGTTAACGCTCACCCCCACACCAGCTGCGACGGTCGTATCGCCATCGTCCACAACGGCATCATCGAGAACTTCGCCGAGCTGCGCGAAGAGCTGGAGGGCCGCGGCCATCACTTTAAGAGCGAGACCGATACCGAGGTCTTCGCGCATCTGATCGAAGAGGCTTATGCCGAGACGCACGACCTGATGGCCTCCGTGCGCGAGGCTTGCACCCACGTGGTCGGTGCCTATGGTCTGGCCGCCGTGTGCGCTGACGAGCCCGGCGTGATCGCCGTGGCCCGCAAGGATTCCCCGATCGTGGTCGGCGCGGGCGAGACCGGCGCCTATGTCGCCTCCGACGTCATCGCGCTCATCGACGCAACCCGCGACGTCGTGGTGCTCGAGGACGGTCAGTTTGCCAAGCTCACGCCCGCAGGCGTCGAGTACACCGACGAGGCCGGCAACGTTATCGAGCCCAAGGTCACCCACATCGACTGGGACCTGGACATGGCAGAAAAGGGCGGTTATCCCGACTTTATGCTCAAGGAGATTCACGAGCAGCCGCGCGTGGTGCGCGACACGCTGGTGGGTCGCATGACGCCTGCTGGCGAGCTCGATATTGACGAGCTGGGCCTTTCGCTCGAGGAGCTCAACGACATCGACCGCGTCTACGTGATCGCTTGCGGCACCAGCTATCACGCTGGCCTCATTGCCAAGAATCTCATTGAGGGTTGGGCTCGCATCCCCACCGAGGTGGAGGCGGCCAGCGAGTTCCGTTATCGCAACCCCATCATTACGCCGACGACGCTTGTCGTTGCCGTGTCCCAGTCGGGCGAGACGGCCGATACCCTTGCCGCCATTCGCGACGCGCGCATCAAGGGTGCCAAGGTCTTCGGCATCACCAACGTGGTGGGCAGCCCCGTGGCGCGTGAGAGCGACGGCGTCATCTACACCAAGGCCAACAAGGAGATCGCGGTCGCCTCGACCAAGAGCTTCATCGGCCAGGTTGTGAGCCTGACGCTGCTGGCCCTGCTGCTGGCGCAGGTCAAGTACCGCCTGACCACCAAACAGGCACGCATGCTGTTCCGCGAGCTTTCCGATACTGCCGAGCAGATCCAGTGGATTTTGGACACGCAGACCGATGCCGTGCATGAGGCCGCCCTGCTGTGCAAGGACGCGCAGTCCGCACTGTTCGTGGGTCGCGGCATGGGCGCCGCTATTTCCTACGAAGGTGCGCTCAAGCTCAAGGAGGTCAGCTACCTGCACGCCGAGGCCTACGCCGCCGGTGAGATGAAGCACGGCCCCATTGCCCTGATCGACCCGGGCTTCCCTGTCATCGCTGTGGCCACCAAGAGTGCCACCTACGACAAGACCGTGTCGAACCTCATGGAGTGCAAGGCGCGCGGCGCCAAGGTCATCGTCGTTGCCACCGAGGGCGACGAGGAGATCAACAAGATCGCCGACTGCATCATCCGCGTGCCGGCAGTCCGCGACGTGTTCAGCCCCATTACGGCGAGCGTTCCACTGCAGCTGCTCGCCCGCGAGGTCGCCATCCTGCGCGGCTGCGACGTCGACCAGCCCCGAAACCTCGCCAAGAGCGTGACCGTGGAATAACTAATATTCCGCCGTCCTAGCGACTAAGGCCCGGCTCCGCATCAAGACGGAGCCGGGCCTTTTTTGCATTTGACCAGATAAAACCTGCCAAAATAAACCTGTCCCTTTTTGGCAGGTTAGCGGAGCTTGCTGGTCTCGAAGTACTCGGGGAACTGGTCCAGAACCTCGGTTTGGTTGCGGAACATCATGTGCAGGTGCTTGCTGACCAAAAAGCTCGCTTCGATGGGGTCGCGACCGGCGATAGCGCGGCGAATCTGCTTGTGCTCGTTCACGATGTCCTGATTGTCGAGAACCTGCGTGGCGGCGCGCAGCCAGCGGAAGCGCTCCAGGTCGGCATTGGTCTCTTCGAGCCACGACCACACGGTGCTGCGACATGCGATGCTAAAAATCATGTGATGCATGAGGTTGTCGCTCAAAAAGAAGCCGATGCGATCCTCCTCGGCCATGGCCTTTTCCTGCAGCACGATGGCGCGGTCGAGCTGCTCGATGCCGGCCGACGTGGCGCGCGCACAGCACTCCACAATCACCTGCTTTTCCAGATGCTCGCGGATGTAACAGGCACTCTCGGCAAGGGTGAGGTTGATGGGCGAGACGTAGGTGCCGCTCTGGGGCACGGTGCGCACCAGGCCTTCCTGCGCCAAGCGAACCAAAGCCTCGCGCACGGGCGTGCGACCCATGTCCAGGTCATCGCAAAGCTGCTTGACGCCCAGCTTTTCGCCCGGCTTGTAGTCCAGGTAGACGATTTTGCGTCGAATGGTGTGGTAGGACTGGTCCTGTAGGCTCGTTTCCTGCTCGCCGACGTGCATCGATTCTTCCATAGCGCCTCGCAACTGTTCTATCAAACTCATATGTCAGTTGTTAATTATGCCGCGAATCAGCTCTCCGCGGTGGGTAATTCGGCTGTTGCCTGAGAACTATCGCGGCATCTTAGTCTGTGTTTGCGCAAGGCTGTGCTCAATGTTGCCGTATCATAAGCCGTCGCAAACGTGAAATAGAAAGAAGGAATCCCATATGCAACTGGCAAATATCGTACGCGAGCGCTGGAAAGGCGTCTTGTTCTGCCTGATCATCGCCATTCCCGCGACGTTGCTCGGCAAACAGGTTGAGGTGGTCGGCGGTCCGGTATTCGCCATCCTCTTTGGCATGGTCCTGGCGCTCGTCTTTCCCAAGAATCGTCGCGAACAGCTCGCCGCCGGCGTCACCTATACGTCCAAAAAAGTCTTGCAGTACGCGGTTATCCTGCTTGGCTTTGGCATGAACCTCTCCCAGATTCTGTCCAAGGGCGCCCAGTCGCTGCCGATTATCGTGGCGACAATCTCGACCTCGCTTGTCATCGCCTTTGTGCTCTGCCACGTTATGAACGTGCCGGGTAAGATCGCGACGCTTGTGGGTGTGGGTTCGTCGATTTGCGGCGGTTCGGCCATCGCTGCGACCGCACCCGTCATCGATGCCGACGATCGCGAGATTGCCCAAGCTATTTCGGTCATCTTCCTGTTTAACGTTATCGCGGCGCTCGTGTTTCCGACGCTCGGCGGCATGCTCGGGCTGACCAACGAGGGCTTTGGCCTGTTTGCCGGTACCGCCATCAACGACACCTCGTCCGTAACGGCTGCGGCGAGCGCCTGGGACAGCATGCATCCCGGCGCCAATGTGCTCGAGAGCGCCACGGTGGTCAAGCTCACCAGAACGCTGGCCATTATCCCCATCACGTTGGTCCTCGCATGCTGGCAGATGCATCTGGCGCGCAAGGCCGGCGGCGACGCCAAAAGCACGTTCTCCCTCAAACGCGCGTTTCCCATGTTTGTGCTGTTCTTTGTGCTGGCGAGCGTGATCACCACGGTGCTTCAGCTTCCCGCGTCCTTTACGGCGCCCATCAAGGAGCTGTCGAAATTCTTTATTGTGATGGCCATGGCGGCTATTGGCTTTAATACCGATATCGTCGAGCTGGTCAAAAAGGGCGGCAAGCCCATCGCATTGGGCTTTTGCTGCTGGATTGGCATTGCGTGCATGAGTTTGGGAATGCAACACGTACTGGGAATCTGGTAGAGAAGTAGCTTGTTTGCGTGCTGGTTGCTGGTGAGCGCATTCTCACGGTGGAGCGATAGGAGCTCTTGCGGGTATGGCTTGTCCGCAGGTTTATAAGTCCCGAAGAGCTCTTATCGCCCCGCCAGGATGGCGATGCGGGGCAACACCTATACTCGCAGGACGGCGCTTTCTGCCCTATAGTGTTTGGTGAGCAATATCGTTCAATTTTGAAACACTCGGTCGTGCGACCGTCGGTGGCTGCATGTCGCCGCGGACAGGGGCAAATCATGGATAGCGATGCCAAGCTGAACATCTTGACCGAGGCCCTGGCTGCTGCCGGGGCCTCGGCATTGGCAATCGATGCGCGTGGGGACGTCGCGATCTCGACCATGAATGACGCGGCGCTTGAGCGGGATGTGGCGGCTTTTGTAGCTGAGCGCCTCGACCGTATAGGAGACGGCGCGCGTCTGGTTATGGGGCGTGCGGGTGCGCGCCTGAGCCTGACCGTTCGCCCCACCGACAAAGAGGGCGGGGGGCTTTGGGTCGTCGTGGTCCGCGAGGTGCGCGGTGCCGCGGCGCATGCGGGCATCGAGTGGCTCAACGCCGACGAAGTTGAGGCCCGCTACGAATCGAGCGCGTACGGCATCGTTGAGGGGGCGGCCTCGGTGGCTGCGCCGGTTGCAGAGAGTTACGCGCGCGGTGTGCCTCTTATGCTCGAGGGCGAGCTGGGAGCGGGTCAGGTCGAGATCGCCAAGCGCCTCTATCTGGACGGTCCTTTTGCCGATCAGCCCTTTGTTTCCGTTGCGCTCGATGAGCTCACCGAGCGCGGTTGGCGCCATGTACTCAAAAGCGTCGAATCGCCGTTGTTCCAAATGGGGCTGACCCTTTGCATTGAGGGCTGGAACGCGGTTGGCCCCCAGCGCCTCCGCGAGCTGGTCTCCACGATGACCGACACCGCGTTGGCGACGCGCTGCCATGTGGTGCTGACGGCGAATGACATGCCGGGCGGCGGCGAAAGTGATCAAGCCGCCTTTGTGACCGAGCGCTTCGCCTGTGCGGTGAGCGTGGCGCCGGCAATCGCCGAGCAGGGAGCCGCGTCGACGAAGGTTGCGCGCTATTTGGAATATCTCGCTGGCGCATTTGGGACGGCAGCGCCCACACTGTCTGCCGCGGCGACGAAGACGCTCGATGCTTACCGCTGGCCGCGCAATTATCTGCAGCTCCGCGAGGTCTCGGAACGACTGTATATATTGGTGGGGGCGGGCACGGTGGACCGCGCTGTGGCGGAGGAAGTGCTCGCCCAAGAGGACGTGATTAAGACCGCAACCTTTGGCGCCCCGACGCTCGAAAGTGACCTGTATATCCTGCGACCGCTGGCCGATACCGAGCGAGATATCGCGCATCTGGTTGTAGACCATCTCCACGGCAACCGAACCCGTGCGGCAGAGGTGCTGGGTATAAGCCGTACAACGCTGTGGCGCTTGCTGAAGGACGATGACCGTTGAGCGAGGCGCCCGTGACCGCGCGCGACGCGTGTGCTACAGTCCAAAGCGTTATTGTTTCGATTTGGTTACGGCGTGCGAGGGCATATGGCTGAGACTTCAAAACCGAGCCGCAGAAGGCGGAGTGCCGCGCCGGTCAACCGACGCACAACATCGGTGACGTGGGGTAAACACGCCTCGGGGTTTGATGGCTCGTTCAAGCGCACTAAATACGGCTATCCTTCGGCAAGCACCCGCTTGGCAATGCAGGCAGAGTCCTCGCTGTGGGGCCGCAAACGCGTGGTGGGCTCAAAGCTCAAGCACGACGGAACGCTCGGCTACATCAGCCGCGGGGCGGCTCGCCGCAGCGGGCTCAATCCCGCCGGCTGGCATCGCTACGTGCCGATCGTGGCCGCCGTTGCAGTGATCGTCATCGCGCTCGCTGCGCTTGGCTACGCCGGCGGTGGCGCCAACTTGGACGCAATGTTTAAATCGCCCGAGCTCGCGCATGTAGGTACAGAAGTTGTCGAGGGCGCTCAGGCCCAGACGAGCGTCGCGCCCCAGCGCGGTATCGTTGCGGCGGCCTCCACCATCGCCGATGCGCAAAAGGACGAAGACAAGCAAGGCGACGACGTCGAAACGGCCCAGACGAACGAAACGACGACAACGGCGACGTCAATATAAGTTGCGACTGGGGTAGCTAAAATAGCCCCGTCCCAAATTAGCTACCCCTGCTGACGTTCCTGTACTATTTCACGTACACCACGTTGTTGCGGCGCGGCTTTGCCTCGGGTAGCGTGTCCTCGGCATAGCCCAGAATGCAGTGGCCGACGCCGCGCAGGCTGCCGTCGGCGGGCAGGCCCCAGCTGGCCAGCAGCTCCAGGCCCTCGGGCGAGTCAAAGACCTCATGAGCGCGGTGAATCCAGCACGAATCGACACCCAGCGCATAGGCGGCGTTGAGCAAGTTGCCCATGGCGAGCGAGCCGTCTTCCAGATGTGTGGGCACGCTGCGGTCAACCAGCACCACCACAACGGTCTTGGCGCCATAGAAGGGGTCGCTGTTGCTGTCCATGACCTGGGCGTTGAGCTGTGAGAGACGCTCGACGGTCGCGGGGTCGGTGACGGCGACAAACGTCACCGGCTGGCGGCCCATGCCGCTCGGTGCATATTGGCCGGCTTCGATAATACGTGCAAGCTTTTCAGCCTCGACGGGACGATCGCTGTAGTTGCGGCAGCTGCGGCGGTGAATGAGTGCTTCGATAGTCTCCATGGTGTCTCCTTGCGGTGGCGTTGCAGATGCCCCGTTCATACCCGTCGGGCTTAAACGATAGACGGTCAATTGCCCGGCCAAAAGGATAGATTCCAATTGGAAAAGTAGGTTTGCATAAAAGTACCTTCAGAATGTGACAAACAAATGGGATGGTTAAACGTTTTATCCCGTCTACCCTGCGGTTTTTTACCACTTGCCTAAATGACGAACGCATAACCTTTGATAAAGGTTTTACTAAAGGAGTACCAACGTTTATCAATGCGCCGTGGTGGCGCCGGGCCAGGAGGTAACATCATGTTCCAGGCTGGAGATGTCGTCGAGACCGATTTCGAAGGATTTCTGAAGCTGCTGCGTTCCAAGACGCGCGCTTTCGTGTCGATCAACGATCACGAGTACTACATCACGCACACCGATGGCTATTGGCGTGTTCAGGATTGCGAGGCCCTCAACGACAAGGGCCACTTTACTGACTGCTCCGAGCTGGTCAACACGGTCTGCGAGGTCGTCGAGCTGCCGTGGATTGCCGGCAAGAGCCTGCATGACAGCTTCTCGGGCGCTACGGTCTATGAGGCCGTCGCTGCTTAACAGGCAATAAAACTCGATTTTCACGTGACCGCTGGCGCCGCCCCCGCGCCGGCGGTCTTTTTCTGCCGATAGGCCATAAAAGTGCGCGCATTTGCGGAGAGCCTGTTGACGATAGTCAAAACTCGGACTAATCTAGAGACACATAATTGGTCAAAAATCGGACAATTGAATGGTGGGATAGATGAATAGTGCGGTTACGCTGGTCGACTTCGATCGGTTGCTCAATGGACTCGACCATATCTATTCGGAGTTCTCGCGCGCCTGCGGCCTTTCGGACTGCGCCTATTGGATGCTCGTCGACACCAGCACGGCGGGCGGCAGTATTGCCGTAAGCCGTCTGACAAGCGAATGGTTCTACAGCAAGCAGACCATCAACTCGGCAATTAAAACCTTGACGGCGCGGGGCTTCGCAACGTTGGAGTTTGCCGAAGGCAGTCGTAAGAACAAGGTTGTGAGCCTGACCGAAGAGGGCAGGCGATTTGCCGAGCGTTATGCGCTGCCGGCACTCAAGGCCGAGCAGCGAGCCTTTGGCGCGCTTGAGCCATGTGAGCAGCGCGAGATTATGCGCTTGATCGGCAAATTCTCTCAGGTGCTCGGCGATGAGTGCGATGCCTTTAAGCAGCATATCGCTGCCGAGAGCCAAGCCGAGAATCAAGGTGAGGGGGAGTCGTGCGACTGTTAATGAGGTTTCTAAAGCCATATCGAGGGCTTGTCGCAGTGACGCTGCTGGTGCTGCTGGTGGATAACGTCGGTACGCTGTTGGTTCCCACGATGCTGGCGAACATGGTCAACACCGGTATTACCACGGGCGATGTCGACTACATTTTACGCAACGGCCTATACATGTTTATCGCGACTAGCATGGCTAGCGGCGGCACGGTGCTGGGCTGCTATCTTTCGGCGCGCCTGGCCGCCAACGTGGCTTGCGATATCCGCAATGCCGTGTACGACAAATCGCTCGAGCTCGCGGCCAGCGATTTTGAGCGCTTTGGCACCGGATCGATGATCACGCGCTCGCTCAACGACATCAACGTGATTCAGCAGGCGATTCTGCAGACGATTCAGCTGGTGCTGCCCGTGCCGTTTTTGGCTGTGGCGGGCATCATCTTCGCCTGGTTTATCGATCCCGCCATGGGCACGCTTTTGGGCGTAGTCGTTGCGATTGTGCTGGTGGCGGCGGTCTTTACGGTGGCTAACGCCGCGCCGATTTTTATGCGCCTACAGGGCTTTATCGACCGCATGAACGTGGTACTGCGCGAGAATATTGTGGGCGTGCGCGTCATCCGTGCGTTTAACAAGGAGCGCCACGAGGAGCAGCGCCTGGACGAGGTATTTAGCGACTACGCCGCCAACGCCATCAAAGTCAACCACCTGTTTGTGGGCCTCGACAGCTCAAGCTTCTTTTTGATGAACATCGCCGAGGTGGCGGTGCTGTGGGTGGGCGGCAACCGCGTAGGCGCCCACGCCATGCAGATTGCGAGTATCTCGGCGGTGCTGGAGTATGCAATTCTGATCCTGTTCTTTGTGATGATGGCCCAGATGGTGGTGCTGACGCTTCCGCGTGCCGCGGCATGCCTAAGCCGTGCACACCAAGTGCTGGAGATTGAGCCGAGCATCGTCGATGGCCAGCGTACGCTTGATGCGGCCGCGTCCGACTCAAAGGACGGGGTCGATGCGGTTGCCGTGTTCGATCACATGTCGTTTCGCTTTGACGATGCCGACGAGGACACCCTGTGCGACCTGAGCTTTTCCTGCCGTCGCGGTCAGACGACTGCGATCGTTGGCTCGACAGGCTCGGGCAAATCGACGGTGGCAAAGCTTCTGCTGCGCTTCCACGATGCCACCAAGGGCTCCATTCGCCTGAATGGTGTGGACCTGCGCGAGCTTGCGCAAGACGAAATCCGCGGGCGCATTGCCTATGTGCCGCAGAAGGCGTGGCTGTTCTCGGGCACGGTGGCGAGCAACCTTCGCTTTGGTAACGAAGGCGCGACCGAGGGCGACATGCTTCACGCGCTTGAGGTTGCCCAGAGCACCTTTGTACTCGACCAACCGCAGGGGCTCGATACCCCGGTGGCGCAGGGCGGTACGAACTTTTCGGGCGGCCAGCGCCAGCGTTTGGCAATCGCCCGTGCGCTCATGAAGCATGCCGATCTGTATATCTTCGACGATAGCTTTTCGGCCCTGGACTTCAAGACCGATGCGGCCCTGCGCCATGCGCTGCAGGACGAAACGCGCGATGCCGCGGTGCTCATCATTGCGCAGCGTGTCTCGACCATTCTGCATGCCGACCAGATCGTGGTGCTCAAGGATGGCGAGGTTGTGGGTCTGGGCACGCATGGCGAGCTTATGGAAACCTGCGAGGTGTACCGCGCCATCGCGGAATCGCAGATGAAGGGAGGTGAGTAGCATGACCGAGGAGCTCAAGAAGCAGGGCGGCGTTGATGACGCCGCTGCCGCGGGACTGGTCGAGGAAACGGCTGCCGTGGCACCCGAGCTGGATGACGCCGCCAAGGCTGCAGCCGAGCGCGAGGCTCGCCGCCAAGCGCTCTACGAGGAAAACGAACGTGCCGAGGACGAGCGCGCCCGCGCCGAGGCAGAGCGTATGCGCGACGTGGACGATGAAGACGAGGACGAGACGCCTCGAGATACCTGGGCGACGGTGCGCCGCCTGTGGAGCGAGGCTGCCGGCGACCATTGGCGCTTCTATATCGTGTTCGCGAGCATTGTGTTCTATGCCATCTTTAACACTGCTGCGCCGGCATATAGCGCCCGCGTGATCGATGAGCTGTGGAGCCACATTCAGGTGGCGTTTGCCAACGACACCACCTTCAACATCACCTGGGAGAACTGCGGCAGGACCATCTTCATCTACTTTATGATCTGGACGGCCGCTGCCTCGTTCTACGCGCTCCAGAGCTTTTTGATGTCGAGCGTTGCCGAACGCCTCAACCTGTGCCTACGCAACCGCATCGCACAAAAGCTCAACCGTCTGCCGCTTGCCTTTTTTGACGCGCATCGTCCCGGTGAGGTCGTCAGCCGTGCGACCAACGACTTGGACAAGATGTCCGAGAGCATGCAGCGCGGCTTGCTGCAGCTTCTGGTGTCGATCGGTACCGTGGTGGGCGCCGTGAGCGTGATGTTCGTGTTTAGCGTGCCACTTACGCTGGTCTTTTTGTTCTTTACGGCGTTGTCGCTGCTGGTGACCAAGGTGGTCTCGCGCCGCACGCATGACGTAACCGGTGAGCGCCAAGAGTGGGTGTCCAAGATTACGAGTGCGGTCGAGGAAGGCTACTCGGGCCGTCTGGTGATTCGCGCGTTTAACCGCGAGCGCCAAAGTTCTGCCGAGGTGCACCAGGCCTCGGGCGAGCTGGCACGCGTGAGTGCCAAGGCCGACTTTATGATTAACGCCGTCGGCCCCGCGGTGCGCTTTATCGGCCGCCTGGCACAGATCGTGATTGCGATTGTGGGCTGCAGTATGCTGGTTGCCGGCCACATGACCGTCGGCGTGTTCCAGGCGTTCTTCCAGTTTATCTACGAGGCATCTGAGCCCATGACGCAGCTGTCGTTTACCTTCAACTCGCTGCAGAGCGCGCTGGCGAGTGCGGAGCGCGTGTTCGACCTGCTCGATGAGCCCGAGATGGAGGCCGATCCGCTGCCGGACGAGGCCGCCAAGCTGCCGGGCAAGGTCGAGGGCCGTGTCTCCTTTGAGCATGTGCGCTTTGGTTATTCGCCCGACAAGCCGCTTATGCGCGACGTGTCGTTTACTGCCGAGCCGGGCCAGAAGATCGCGGTGGTGGGAACCACGGGCGCAGGCAAGACGACGCTCATCAACCTGCTCATGCGCTTCTACGAGATTGACGGCGGGCGTATTACGCTCGACGGCGTGGATACGAGCCGCATGGATCGCGGCGAGCTACGTCAGCAGTTTGGCATGGTGCTGCAAGACGCCTGGCTATTCGATGGCACGATTGCCGAAAACATCGCCTACGGCTGCCCCGAGGCAACGCGCGACGAAATTGTGGCCGCCGCTCGTGCCGCGCAGGTCGACTTCTTCGTGCGCACCATGCCGCAGGGCTACGACACGCGCGTGGCCAACGATGCCGAAAGCATCAGCCAGGGCCAGCGCCAGTTGCTGACCATTGCGCGCGTGCTGCTCAACAACCCGGCGATTCTCATCCTGGACGAGGCGACCTCAAGCGTGGACACGCGCACCGAGCTTGCTATCGGCCGCGCCATGGACGCGCTCATGCGCGGGCGCACGAGCTTTGTGATCGCGCATCGCCTGTCGACGATCGTGGATGCCGACCTGATCTTGGTCATGGACCACGGCAACATTATCGAGCAGGGCACGCATAAGGAGCTGCTGGCTGCCGAGGGTGCCTACGCCGACCTCTATCTGAGCCAGTTCGCATAATGTGACAAAGGGACAGTCTCTTTGCCACATCACAAATAAGGCGCGCCGGGGGTGAATCCTCTGGCGCGCCTTTGCGTTGGCGTCAATGTTGTCGGTGGTCGTCCGCCTCTAGCGTTCGTCCGCGAGCTTGGCGACGAGGGCCTTGAGCTCGGCCACCTCTCGCTCGAGTTCCTTGACGCGGCGGGCATTCTCGGTGATGCCTTGACGGTTGAGCGCGGATTGCTCGGCGGCATCGTCGGGCATGTACTCGCGATGCCGCTTGGCATCGAAGCTCTCCTCGAACACGCGGCAGCCGTTGCGCTTGATGATGCGTCCCGGCACGCCAACAACGGTGCAGTTGTCGGGCACGTCCTTAACGACGACCGAGTTGCCGCCGATCTTGACGTTGTTGCCGATGCGGATGTTGCCGAGCACCTTGGCGCCCGTGCCCACGGTGACGTTATCGCCGAGCGTTGGGTGGCGTTTGCCGGTCTCGTTGCCGGTACCGCCGAGCGTGACGCCCTGGTAGAGCACGCAGTTGTCGCCCACGACGGTGGTCTCGCCGATGACGACGCCCATGGCGTGGTCGATAAAGAAGTGCTTGCCGATCTGTGCGGCGGGATGAATCTCGACGCCGGTGATATGACGGGTGAGCTGCGAGAGCACGCGGGCGAGCGAGCGATGTCCATGCTCCCAGAGCCAGTGCTCGGGCACGTGGTTCCACTTGGCGTGCAGGCCGGGGTACGAAAGGAAAATGACAAGACCGTTTTGCGCGGCGGGGTCCTGCGCTTGGACGGTCTTGATGTCCTCGCGAATGGTATTGATAAAGCTCACCGGCCGCCCTCCCTTAGCGCCATGGCAATGCGATTCAATAAAGTATAGCGATTCGCTAGGGATTAGGAAGGACATTCTTGGCGGCATTGCACGACAGGTGTCAGTTATGCAAACTTGCTGGTAATGGAGTCATGCTTTTGTGGGGTTGCGCACGAGGGGGCGCCGCAACCGTATACTGGTCAACTTGGACGTATCCGCGCCCACAACTGAGAGGTTTTACTTCATGGGTTTCATCAATTTTATCGCCGAGCTGCTCAAAGATCCGCGCACCGCGATCGCCAGCTGGATCGCCGCCGGCCCGCTTATGGCCTACGGCTGCGTGTTCCTGATCATCTTTATCGAGACGGGCGTGGTGTTCTTCCCGTTCCTTCCCGGCGATTCGCTGCTGTTCGCTTCGGGCTTCTTTGCCCACAACGGTGGTTTTAACATCGTGGCACTGCTGGCCGTCGCATGGGCTGCTGCCATCTTGGGCGATCAGTGCAACTTTATGATCGGTCACTTCTTTGGCAAAAAGATTATCGCTTCGGGCAAGGTCAAGGCCATGACGCCCGAGCGCATCAAAAAGTCCGAGGATTTCTTGGACAAGTGGGGTCACCTGGCCATCTTCCTGGGTCGCTTCTTCCCGTTTATCCGCACCTTTGTGCCCTTTATCGCCGGCATGGGCGGCATGCACTGGCGCAACTTTGTCATCTTTAACGTGCTGGGTGGCATTACCTGGTCAACGCTCTTTACACTGCTGGGCTACTTCTTTGGCGGCATCCCCTTTGTGCAGGAGCACTTTGAGCTGCTGATTATCGGCATCGTTGCCGTGTCGATCATCCCGACCGTGGTCGGTCTGGTTAAGGCTAAGCTGGGCAAAAAGAACGCTTAGCTCGAGCCGGCGCGCAAGCCGTGCAGTTGAGGCCCGTCACCGCTTACGGTGGCGGGCCTCTTTAGTTTCGGTCAAATGAAAATACTTTACTTAGTTAAAGAAAAGCGTTTTATCAGACGCGTACGGGGAGTACAATCTCGTGCATGCGAATCGACGTGCCATCGGCTTTGATGCCGTTTGCGTGTCCCGTCCGGCTCTACGCTCCGGGCGTGTGACGTTGCGACGCGGCCGGCCTCGGTCCTTGCGTGCGGGTTCGCGAGTTTGCAACTGTGTATGTAAGGAGCGACATATGACTGTCGAGAAGAAGGATATCGATTGGGGTAGCCTCGGCTTTGGCTACATGAAGACCGATTACAGCTACGAGGCTCATTGGAAGGATGGCGAGTGGGACGAGGGCGGCCTGACCACCGACCACACCCTGCACGTCTCCGAGTGCGGCGGCATCTTCCATTACTGCCAGGAGGTCTTTGAGGGCCTGAAGGCCTACACCGCCGAGGACGGTAGCATCGTCTGCTTCCGTCCCGACATGAACGCCGAGCGCATGTATAACTCTGCCCAGCGCCTCGAGATGCCCCCGTTCCCCAAGGACAAGTTCGTTGAGGCCGTCAAGCAGGTCGTTTCTGCCAACGCCGCCTGGGTTCCGCCCTTCGGCTCCGGCGCGACCCTGTACGTGCGTCCGTTTATGATCGGTTCCGGTGACGTGATCGGCGTGGCTCCCGCTCCTGAGTACACGTTCCGCATCCTCGTGACCCCGGTCGGTCCGTACTTTAAGGGCGGCCTCAAGCCCGTCAAGCTGCGCGTTTCCGAGTACGACCGCGCCGCACCGCACGGCACCGGCAACATCAAGGCCGGCCTGAACTACGCCATGTCCCTCAAGCCCACGATGGAGGCCCATCGCGAGGGCTATGCCGAGAACCTGTATCTCGACTCCGAGTCCCGCACCTATGTCGAGGAGACCGGCGGCGCCAACGTCCTGTTCGTGAAGGAGGACGGCGCGCTCGTCGTTCCGCAGTCGCACACCGACTCCATCCTGCCCTCCATCACCCGTCGTTCGCTCGTTCAGGTTGCTCAGGACCTGGGTATGACCGTCGATCAGCGTCCCGTCGAGTGGGCCGAGGTCAAGGCCGGCACCTTTGTGGAGTGCGGCCTGTGCGGCACCGCTGCCGTCATCTCCCCGGTTGGCGAGATCGACAACAAGGTCTATGGTGCCGATGAGACCGTGACCTTCCCGGCTGGCTACACCGAGATCGGCCCCGTGATGAAGAAGCTCCGCGAGACTCTGACTGGCATCCAGTCTGGTGCTGTCGAGGACAAGCACAACTGGGTTTACACCGTCGCGTAAGCTGTCTTACCTATCCGGGCAGAGAGCAAGTTCCCTCCCGGCGCGTCCTCGGACATGCAAGAAGCCCTCGCTGCGCACTTCGTGCGGCGAGGGCTTCTTGCGTCCTGCGGAGTGCGCCGGGAGGGAACTTGCTCTCTGCCCTGCGGGTTCGGCGATGTCACAACGGGCAATGATTAATCTGAATAAAGATGGTGCGCGGTCTATTGGCCGCGCGTTGTGCGTGGATAAGAAAAGGGCCCAAGGTTTGTGCCTTGGACCCTAAAGGGTTGATGAACTGGCTTAAGACTCGGCCGTGATTGTTAGAACTTGACGGTCGGGGCCTGGCGGGCTGCTTCGGCGGCCTCGAAGCCCTGGCGCTCCTTAAACTGGAAGATGCCGGCAAAGATGACAGCCGGGAACGTCTGAATGGCGTTATTGTAGCTGAGCACGCAATCGTTGTAGCTCTGGCGTGCATAGCTAATCTTGTTCTCGGTATCCTCGAGCGATGCCTGCAGCTGCGTAAAGTTGGTGTTTGCCTTAAGATCGGGATAGGCCTCGGCTACGGCGAAGAGCTGACGCAGCGCACCGGTCAGCACGTTGTCGGCTTCCATCTTTGCCTCGGGCGTGGTGGCCTTGACGGCGGTGTTACGCGCGCTGATCACGGCGGAGAGCGTCTCCTGCTCGTGCTTGGCGTAGCCCTTGACGGTCTCGACCAGGTTGGGGATCAGGTCGTTGCGGCGCTGCAACTGCGTATCGATGTTCTGCCAGGCGTTATCGATGCGGTTACGCTTGGTGACCATGTTGTTGTAGATGCCGGCGATGGCGCAGACAATCACAATGACAACAACGATGCCGATGATGACGGTAATCATGATGTCTCCGTTTCGAATGGCCGCGGCGGCATGCGCCAGCTGCCGTTGGTATAACGCTACTAGTATACCCGCAACGTTTTGCCGTGCCGAACTTTCCGGTAAGCGTTGTGTTTTCGGCGGGGTTGGCACCGGGGCAAAGCGCGCGAGGTACAGGTGTAAGATATGCGACAGATTGACGAGTGTTGTCTTTGCCCTGAGGATGGCGATACCAGTGGACCTTCGCATTAAGAAAACCTACCGCGCCCTGTTCGATGCCTTCACCGAGCTTCTCGAGGAGCATCGGTTTGAGGAGCTGACGGTCGCCATGCTTTGCGACCGTGCCATGATTCGCCGCACGACGTTCTATAAGCACTTTCGCGATAAAAACGATTACTTTGCCTTTTATATCGATGAGCTTATGACGGGCTTGCCGCAAAAACAGCCCGATGAGGCCGGCGCAGTGTCTGCCGAGGACGTGCGCGCGCTTCGACACGCGATTTTGGACGATGCCATGGATTTGATTTTGGCGCACGAGCAGCTTATGGATAACATTTTGGCAAGCAGCATGTCGGGCATGTTGACCAACGTTATTTGCGACCGCATTGCCCGCTCCATTCGCGAGCGTGTGATGAACGTGCTTGCCGAGGATGCCCTGGCGCCCGTTTCGCTCGAGACAACATCGGAGTTTATCGCCGGTGGCATTATTCGACTGTTCACAAATTGGTGGGAGTCGGGTCACGATCTTGAGCGTCGACCCGAGATGGCCGACGTGGTTGATGCACTGTTTGAGCGCACCATGACGCCGGTGCATCACTAGAAGTGGCGGAGAGAGGGGGATTCGAACCCCCGGAACGCTCTCGCGCTCAACGGTTTTCAAGACCGCCGCATTCAACCGCTCTGCCATCTCTCCGTGAGTCGTAATGATAGCATCGTTTTGAATTTGCAACAGGGAAGGCGAACGATGACGAGCACCGAAATCGACGAGAAGTTCATGCGCGAGGCGCTGGCCGAGGCGCGCGCCGCCGCGGCGGTGGGCGAGGTGCCCATCGGAGCCGTAGTGGTGCGCGACGGTGAGATCGTCGCGCGGGCGCATAATCGTCGCGAGCTCGACCAGGATCCTTCGGCCCATGCAGAGTTCGCGGCCCTGTGCGCTGCCGCTCGGTCGCTCGGTCGCTGGCGCCTTTCCGACTGTACGGTCTATGTGACGTTGGAACCCTGCTGCATGTGCGCAGGCCTTATGGTTAACGCGCGCGTGGGGCGCTGCGTGTATGGCGCGAGCGACGCCAAGGCGGGCGCGTTGGGATCCCTATACGATTTGAATGCCGACTCGCGCCTGAATCATCGGTTTAACGTGACGGCTGGGGTCCTGGCGGATGAATGCCGCGAGCTGCTGAGTAGCTATTTTGGCGGTCTGCGCGGAGCGGGCGGCGCTGATTGCGGTTGTGGGGCCGATCTTGAAGCACACGCCGCTCACGCCGCAGCGCTTGCAGGTGCCGGTGAGGATGCTGACACGGCGGTTGACTTTGGTCCTGCGTGCCGCCGGCCCCGCCGTGTGCTGCTGGCGATCGACTCCTTTAAGGGCAGCGTTTCGAGCGCGCAGGCGGAGGCGGCGGTTGCCGAAGGCGTGCGCCGTGTGTGGCCCGATGCCCAGGTGGCCGCGTTGCCGCTGGCGGATGGCGGTGAGGGGACGCTCGATGCCGTTGCCGCGTGCGGCGGTGAGATTGTGACCTGCGAGGTTGCAGGCCCCTTTGGCGAGCGTGTGCCTGCCCGGATGCTGGTGGACGACGAGCACGACTCGGCTGTAATTGAGATGGCCGAGGCGGCGGGTATTGGGTATTCACCTTGCACGGAGTCGTCGGCGCTGGCTGCTACAACCTATGGCGTGGGCGAGCTCATGCTTCGCGCGGTTCGTACGGGCGCAAAGACACTCTATATTGGTCTGGGCGGCAGTGCCACCAACGACGGTGGCGCCGGCATGCTGCAGGCGCTGGGCGCGCGTGTGGTCGATGATCAGGGATGCGATGTCGCCCCCGGTCTTGCCGGCCTTGAGCAGGTGGCGAGTATCGATTTGGCGCCAGCGTTTCTGACACTGAACGGCGCACGTGTCGTGGTGCTTTCCGATGTCGAGAATCCGCTCGTGGGACGCCGAGGCGCCCTGGCGGTGTTCGGTGGGCAGAAGGGCCTGCCGACAGATGACGCCGAGGCGCTTCACAGGCACGACAGTTGGATGGTCGGCTATGGTCGTCTGCTCGACGCTGCGATTGCCGGAGTTCGAGCGCAGGGGTTGTTGCGCACACCCGAGGGTGCACGGACATTTGGCTCGGTGCTCGGCGTGCCCGGCGCGGGCGCTGCCGGTGGCTTGGGCGCGGCGTTGCTGGCGCTCGGCGCGGAGCTACGCTCGGGTGTGGAGACGGTGCTCGATCTCGTGGGGTTTGACGAGCGCGTGCGCGATGCCGACCTGGTCATAACGGGCGAGGGCAATATGGACGAGCAATCCGCCGCCGGTAAGGCGCCGGTGGGCGTGGCCCGTCGTGCGAAGCGATGTGGCAAGCCGGTGGTCGCCGTCGTGGGCGGTCGTGCTGACAACCTGGATGCGGTGTATGGGCAGGGTGTCGACTTAGTTCTGCCGGTCTGTCGCAGACCCATGCCCCTTGACCAAGCGCTCGACCCCCAGGAAGCCACAATCAACCTCATCTGCGCCGGCGAAGCGGCCGCTCGATCCTACGACCTCGCCCGTATCTAAAACCCATCCCCTCGATAAGTTGCGGTGAAATACGGAGTGTTTTTGCCTTTAAGGGGCCAATTCAGTCCGTATTCCACCGCAACTTCGAGAATGGCCATTCGAGGTTGGCTGCCTTGGGTCTCGAGCCGGACCGCCTGCCACGAAAGGCGGCCATCTACTACGTTAAACCGGCCACCCTCGACCATTCCGGGATTTGCAAAAATAAAACCGCAGGTAGAGAGCTTGCCGCTATTCGAAAAAGCACGCTATGGTTGACCCCTGCGACCAAAACGTAGTAGATGGGCCCTTTTCGTGGCGCAGCGTCAGACCAGTCTTTTTGGAACGGGGCTATTTTGGCTACTTGCCGATCTGATTGCCCGAGTAGTCAAAAAAGCTCCGTCCCAAATTAGCTATCTTGCCCCATCGGGCGGGAGCGGGTAAGATATACCGAGCGCCTAGCGCGTTCGATGGGTTCGGATGACGACATGTTCCGAATCTGGTCAGGTCCGGAAGGAAGCAGCCATAAGGAGCCTCTGTCGGGCATCCGAATCCATCGAGTGCGCAGGCGCTTTTTGGTGCCGCGGCTACCCGTGAGTGCCGGCAGGGCGCTTGGTGTCTCGCTGGTCCTCGGCTTCGCCTGCGGGATCGCTCGACTACCAAGCGCCCTGCCGGCACTCACGGGTAGCCGACCAAAACCGCCTGAAGGGTCACATTTATCTGATAATTGAATCCCTGGCGTTATGCCGCTCGCTGGCGTTGCCAAAACATCGGCTGCTACATGCCTTGGGCGCTAGCGAACGTCGCCCTTACATCTGTAACGATTTGCTTACGCATCTCCAGGACTCGCCGTACTATCATGAATCAGATTGAAGAGAGATGATGATAGGGAGCGCCTTCTATGATTGAGCTGCTCAGGCGTTTTGGTGGTAAGTTTCGCCGGTATATGGTGATCGGCCCTGCGTGCAAGTTGATCGAAGTGATCTTTGACCTGCTGACGCCGCTGGTGATTGCCCAGATGATCGATAAGGGCATTGGCTCGCACGACGTGAGCGCCGTTATCCACTACGGCATGGTACTTGCCGCTATGGCCGTGATCGGCATCTCGTTTACGCTCGTCTGCCAAAAGATGGCGGCGCTCACCTCGCAGGGCATGGGCACCGACATTCGCGGCGCACTCTACAAGCACATCAACAAGCTGAGCTATGCTGAGCTCGATCGCTTTGGCACGCCGTCGCTCATCACGCGCATTACCAACGACGTCAACCAGGTGCAGCTCGCCGTGGCGCTGGGCGTGCGTATGCTCATCCGCTGGCCTTTCCTGGCGGTGGGCTCCATGGTCGCGGCCCTCGCCATCGACCTTAAGCTCGGCATCATCTTTTTGATTTGCACGCCCGCCATCGGCTTGGTGTTTTGGTTTGTCATGGCGCGCTGCATCCCGTACTACAAACAGCTGCAGGCGAAGCTCGATCGCATTGCGCTCATTTGCCGCGAGGGGCTTTCGGGCGCTCGCGTGGTTCGCGCCTTCGTGCGCGAGGACCACGAGCGCGAGCGCTTTGCCCAAGCCGCCGATGATCAGGCCCATACCGCCATCGCGGTGGGCAAGCTCTCGTCGGTCCTCAACCCCGTAACGTTTTTGGTGATGAACCTGGGCGTGTGCGCCATCCTGTGGGTGGGCGGCATCCAGGTCAACGTGGGCGAACTCACACAGGGCCAGGTCATGGCGTTCGTCAACTACATGACGCAAACCCTGACCTCCATCGTGTACGTCGCCAACCTGGTCGTGGTCTTTACCAAGGCGAGCGCCAGCGCGTCGCGTATCAATGAGGTGCTCAATTGCGTGCCGAGCATTACCGACGAGGGCAACCAGCCGGTCGCGCTGCCCGAGCCGAGCGAACTGGCGGGTGGTACTGCTCCAGTCCCCGCACTGAGCTTTGACCATGCGAGCTTTTCGTTTGGCGCCGGCGCTGCCAACGCCGTCAACGATGTGACCCTGGAGTTCCCGCTGGGCAAAACGCTCGGCATTATCGGCGGCACGGGCAGCGGTAAGTCGACGCTCGTCTCGCTCATCCCGCGCCTGTACGATGCGAGCACCGGCCGCGTGAGCGTAATGGGTGCCGACGTGCGCGCCTGGCCGCTCGATCAGCTGCGCCATGTGGTCGCGACCGTTCCGCAACGCGCGTCGCTCGTGAGCGGTACGATCCGCAGCAACCTAACCTGGCGCGACGAGTCGGCAACCGATGAGGAACTGTGGGCGGCGCTCGATATAGCGCAGGCCAGCGAGTTCGTGCGCAACAAGCCGCAGGGGCTCGACGCCCCGGTCGAGGCGGGCGGCAAGAATTTCAGCGGCGGTCAGCGCCAGCGCCTGACCATTGCGCGTGCTCTGGTGGGCTCGCCGCAGATTCTGATCATGGACGATTCCGCCTCGGCGCTCGACTTTAAGACCGACGCGGCGCTTCGCCACGCCATCCGCGAGCGCAGCGTACGCGGTGCCGCCGCGGGCGGGCTCCCGCTGACCACGGTGATCGTGAGCCAGCGCGTCTCGACCGTGCGCGATGCCGACGTGATCTGCGTGCTCGACCATGGCTCGGTTGCCGGCCTGGGCACACATGACGAGCTCTATGCGACCTGTCAGCTCTATCGCGAGATTTGCCAGTCGCAGCTGCGCCGCGAGGAGCTTGAGGGCCAGCGGGGGAGCACAGCGCCCGCGCTCGCCCCAGGTGCCCCGACCGCCCCCGCATCCGTCTGCGCAAAGGAGGGCTGCTAAATGAATCCGTACACTTCCTCCGGTTCGGTCGCCACGATGACGGCCAACGTGTCCGGCAACGATAACCTCAGCGACTTGGGTGACGGCCCGCGTCAGCCCGGCGACCCCGAGCGCTACCCCGTGGGCGCGGTGATTCGCCGCCTGCTGGGCTACGTCCGTCCGCATCGCATTTCGTTTACGGCGTCGTTTGTGAGCGCCGCCATCTCGGTGATCTTGCAGCTCTATACGCCCATCCTCATCGGCGAGGGCATCGACCTCATCGTTGCCGCCGGGCAGGTGGACTTCGGGTCGCTGCTGCCGCTCGTTACCAAGCTCGCGATTGTCGTGGTGGGCGCGGCGGCCTTCCAGTGGCTGCAGGGCTACTGCGTCAACCGTCTGTCCTACGAGACGGTGCGCGACATGCGCGTGGAGGCGAGCGACAAGCTCAGCCGCATGCCGCTCAGCTTTATCGACGGCCATGCCCACGGCGACCTCATGAGCCGCGTGGTCAACGACGTCGATCAGGTGGGTGACGGCCTGCTGCAGGGCTTTACGCAGCTCTTTACCGGCGTCATCACCATCGTGGGCACGCTCGCGTTTATGCTCTCCATCAACCTGACCATGACGCTCGTTGTGGTGCTCGTCACGCCGCTTTCCATCTTTGCGGCCGGTGCTATCGCCAAGCTTTCCAATAAGAGCTTCACTGCTCAACAGCGCATCCAGGGCCAACTCGGCGGTCATATCGAGGAGTATGTGGGTGAGCAAAAGCTCGTGGACGCCTTCGCCTACGGCCTGCACGCTCAACAGCGCTTCGATGCTCTCAACGCTGAGCTCTACACGGCAGGTGAGCGCGCGCAGTTTATGGGTTCGCTTTCTAACCCCGGTACGCGCTTCATCAATAACATCATCTACGCCGTGGTCGCCGTGATTGGCTGCACGGGCGTGATCACGGGCGTACCTGCGGCGCTCACGGTGGGCGGCGTGCAAATCTTTCTGTCCTATGCTAACCAGTACACCAAGCCATTCAACGAGGTCACCAACGTCATTACGCAAATCCAGACGGCGTATGCCTCGGCGCGCCGCATGTTCGCGTTGCTCGATGCGCGCGAGCAGGAGCCCGACGCTGTGGATGCCATTGAGCTCACTGCCCCGAAGGGCGAGGTTTCGTTTGAGCATGTGGACTTTAGCTATGTGCCCGACCGCAAGCTGCTGCAGGATATCTGCATCGATGCCAAGCCTGGTATGCGCTATGCCCTCGTCGGCCCCACGGGCTGTGGCAAGACGACGCTCATCAACCTGCTGCTGCGCTTTTACGATATCGATGCCGGGCGCATCGCGGTCGATGGTCGCTCCTCGCGTGACTACACGCGTGCGAGCCTGCGCCGCGCCTTTGGCATGGTGCTGCAGGACACCTGGCTGTTCGAGGGCACGGTGGCGGACAACATTGCTTACGGTTGCCCGGGAGCCACGCGCGAGCAGGTTATCGAAGCTGCCAAGCGTGCTCATGCGCATAAGTTTATCGTGCAGCTGCCAGGCGGCTACGATACGGTGATCGGCGAGGACGGCGGCACGTTTAGCCAGGGTCAAAAACAGCTGCTGTGCATCGCGCGCGTCATGCTCACCGATCCGGCGATTCTGCTGCTGGACGAGGCAACGTCGAGCATCGATACGCGTACCGAGCTGCAGGTGCAGGCGGCGTTCGACGAGCTCATGGCTGGACGCACGAGCTTTGTCGTGGCACACCGCCTGTCGACGATTCGCAACGCCGATTGCATCTTGGTAATGCGCGATGGCGAGATTATCGAGCGCGGCACGCACGATGAACTGCTCGCGGCGGGCGGCTTTTACGCCGAGCTTTACCGCAGCCAGTTCGCCCAGTAAGCAAGGCGTGGGGCAAATGAATCAGGTTCGTTCGTCCCGCGTCTTAAGTATTTGGGGGCTTGCGCTGCGGACGTTTTGCCTCCATCGGTGTCGCCCATGTCGCCAATCGGCAGAAGGTGGTTTACATCTGTCACGTTAGTACTAAGATATTCATCTAATAAATTGCATTAGTGGCTTTAGTTTTGGGGGAAACGAGCAACGTGACTATGACATGCTCTTTGGTGGTCAACAGCAAGAGCGGTAATACCAGGATGGTTTCGGGCGCAATCAAGCGTGCCCTACAGGCTGCAGGTGTCGAGTTTATTCACGCTGCCGCGCTGAGCGACGATGTGGATGCAGATCAGGTTGCGCGCGAGGCGCAGGGTGCCTGTGCTGCCGATACGGTGCTCGTTGGCTTTTGGTGCGACAAGGGCGCATGCACGCCTTCGGTCGCGGCGTTGCTCTCCGCCTTGCACGGCAAGCGCGTCTTTCTGTTTGGTACCTGCGGTTTTGGTGCCGATCAGAGCTATTACCAGCAGATTATCGATCGTGTGACCTCCAATTTGGCCGATGATGCCGAGCTGGTGGGCTGGGCGATGTGCCAGGGCAAGATGGGTCCCGCGGTCAAGCAGCGCTACGAGGCCATGCTCGAGCAAGATCCCGACAACGCCCGCGCTAAGTTGCTGCTCGACAACTGGGTTGCCGCAAAGGATCACCCCACCAAGGATGATCTGGACAACATGGCCGCAGCCGCCAAAAAGGCCGTGCTGGGAGAGTAGCTTCGCCGTTCGCGGTCCTTCGTGCAAAGCAATACAAATGTGAAAGCCTCGATATTCTCGAGGCTTTTTTCTTGCCACTTGTGGGCGCAACCGTGGCAAGCGTTTGGGGTGACATTTTCCATCACCCCGATGACGAGGTCGTTCTGGACAACACGCTTGCATGCGTTCGCTGGATGTATTCAGAGTGGGACGGGGTTTCCGGATGGATGGGATTACCAGAAGGTATGGGCTGAGGGCTACGCGGGGTAGCCGTAGAGGCATGAATAAGGGGGTTGAAAATAAACGATACTAAATCTGTCTCTTATACACATCTCCGAGCCCACGAGACAGGCAGAAATCTCG